>JAIXTI010000027.1 GCA_027484025.1 bacterium | reverse complement strand
TCTTCCGGAGAGAACTGCGCAGGCAGTTCTTCGATGCTCGCAATGCTGATCGCCGGCACCTTGATCATGATGGTGCTGCCGGTCATCTGCGAGAGCGCGGTCGCGGCATGGCCGGCGCCGATGTTCGCCACCTCACGCAGCGCGTCGAGCTGGATACCCTTGAGCGCACGCACCGCGGAGCGTGGTGCTCCGCTGTCGTGTCCCTGCCCCACGTCGCTCTCCTGCATCGTCATTTCTGCCATGAGTGGTTCCTCACCCTTGCTGCTGCCGTTCCTGCCGCGGGTTGCACCTCAGGACGACTCACACGACGCTGGGAACGTCGATGATGAGCGCGGGGCTTCCGTCGCCGAGTACGGTGGCGCCGCTGAACCACGGAGCGGCACCACGTACGAGATCCAACGGTTTGACCACGATGTCCTGCTGCGCCACGAGGGCGTCCACGAGTAACGCCACACGGCGTCCCCCGGCCTCCACGATCGCGAGATGTTGTTCACCACCTGTTCCGGCGGTGTGTTCTCTCGTGCTCGCGTTGGTTGACGAACGAAGTAGCCGAAAGCGTTCACCGAGCGCCACGAGTGGAACGACCTCGTCGCGAATGGTGACGGCGGGCCCACTGGTGTGATGCACCATCAACGATTCGTGATACTCGAGCGCCTCCTCGACGTGCGTCGTGGGGATGGCGAAGGTACTACCGCACACTTCGACCAGCAGCGCGCGGGTGATCGCCAGCGTGACCGGCAACCGCAGGGTCACGACGGTGCCGACGCCTTCGATGCTTTCGAGTTCGAGCTGGCCACCAAGCGCGCGCACGCGCGTGTTCACGACATCCACACCAACGCCACGTCCGGAGAGGTTGGTTACCCGTCGTGCGGTCGAGAAGCCCGGGTGCGCGATCACCTGCAGCAGCGTGTCGTCGCTGAGCGCGGTCACGTCGTCGGCTACGAGCCCTTGTTCTTTGGCCCGCTTGAGCACCGTTTCGCGATGAATACCGCGCCCGTCATCCTGCACCTGAATGATGACCGCCGCGCGATCGCGTGCCGCGCGCAGAATGAGTTCACCACGCGGCGACTTGCCGGCGGCTTCACGTGCCGCGGCATCTTCGATGCCGTGATCGAGCGCATTACGCAGCAAGTGCAGCAGCGGATCGCCAATGGCATCGAGCAACGACCGATCGAGCTCGATTTCGCGTCCCTCCATAACGAACGACACATCCTTCCCGAGCTCGCGCGTCACATCGCGCACCAGTCGCGGGAAGCGGTCGAACACCTGTCCGACGGGCAGCAGTCGCGATTGCAGGACTTCGTCCTGCATGGCGCTCACGAGCCGCGCGGCGTCGCGGGCGGCGCGTTGCAAGTCGCGGTCGGGATGCTCCTGCGCTTCGAGCGCGCGCAGCAGCCGGTCGCGGGTAATGACGAGCTCGCCCACCAGATCGAGCAGCGTATCGAGTCGCCGCGCATCGATGCGCACCGTGCGCGTGGCATCGGGTGCGGGCGCCGCCGCCGCGGCCTGCCGCACCAGCTGCGAGGCGAACGCCGGAGCACGGACCTGCACGCGCGCCACGTCGCCCGCGGCCATGGCGGCCTGCACCAGCGTTTCTTCGACCGCGTCGCTGACGAGCGTAATGCGAAATACGCCGTCGAACTCGTCGTCCTGCCAGCGCGCCTGCTCGGGGTGCGTGGCACGCACCTCACCGTGCTGCCCGAGTTTCGCCAACACGATCGTCGCCCGCACGCCCTTGAGCGGACAGTCGCTGACCAGGCGCACATCGACGTGACGTACGTTGGCGACATCGGGGACAGGATCGGCGCTCGCGACAACGACGTCGGCCAATGCGCGAGGCGCCGTGACTGGCAGCGCACCTCCGGCAGCGGCCACGGGGCGTCGCAGCCGCACGAGCAACGAGCCGATAACGGCGGGCGGTGTCTCCACGCCACGCGCGATGTCATCGATGGCGCCGCGGAGCAGGTCGGTGCTTTCGAAGAGCAGTGCGAGCAAATCGGCGCTGACCGGCTCGTCGCCACTACGCAGGGGTTCGCACCGTGATTCGACTGCATGCGACAGTTTTTCGATGGTCGCGTAGCCCATCGAGCCGGCCATGCCCTTGATGGTGTGCATGGCCCGAAACAGCGTCGCCACGTGGCCCGATGTCGCGTCGACATCAGCCGCGTGGCGGAGCGCCTCTTCGAGCGCGAGCAATGCGGCGTCGAGTTCGGCGAGATGCTCGCGCGCCTCGGCCTGAAACAACGCCGCATAGCGCGCTGCGTCCATGCGAGCGTCTCTTTACGCGGCGAGCACGCGATTCACCGCTTCCAGCACGCGACTCGGCTGGAACGGCTTCACGACGAAATCCTTGGCACCCGCCTGAATGGCTTCGACGACCAGGGCCTGCTGGCCCATGGCGCTGCACATGAGCACACGTGCCTGCGGGTCGTGCTTGGTGATTTCGCGGACGGCGTCGATGCCACCCATGTCGGGCATGACGATGTCCATGGTGACGAGATCGGGGCGGAGATGCTTGTACTTCTCCACTGCCTGCATCCCTGTTTCCGCTTCACCAACGACTTCAAAGCCCGCCTGGGTGAGGATGTCTCCCACCATCGTGCGCATGAAGATCGCATCGTCGCAGATCAGTACCGTTTTGCTCACCGTGCTCTCTCCTCGGCTGAGTGCAGATGCCGCGCACAAAGCGCGACTGCGTCCAGAACCGCCACGTCGGCGGGAGCATCCGGTGAGTCCGGTGTTGCGCCACGCACGTCATGAACGGCATCCACGACGAGTCCAATGGGACGGGCGCCGTGCTGGAGGAGGACGATCGACCCCGACGTAACGGCACGCTCTCCCGTGCGCAGCGCCTGAAGGTCCAGCACTGTGACGATTGCGCCCCGCACGTTGACGATGCCGGCCTGAATGACCGGGGCGCCGGGCACGGTCCGAAGGCCGAGGGGGCGGACAACTTCCCGCACCTGCTCCACCGGAATCCCGAACAACGTCCCCGCCGAGGCGACGACCAGCCACTGGGGGCGATGGTCGTCGTCGGTCAGGTCAATCGTCTGCGTCTCGAGGGGCGCGGACGGGGGGTTCGTCGGTGAGGTAGAAGCCGAAGACATCGAGCGGGTCCTGATGCGTGGCGAGTTCCGGCATGTCGCTGAGCACGGCCAGCGATTGCCGCAAATCGAGCGGCAATGGCGAGCGCAGATCGACGACCTCTCCGGACACCGGATGCTTGAAACGGAGCCAGGCAGCATGCAGGAAGTGGCGACGCGGTGGGAGTGCGGCAAGCTTGCGCCCCCCGCCGCCACCGTACGTATCGTCGCCGATCACCGGATGTCCCACACTCGACAGGTGGATGCGGATTTGATGCGTGCGTCCGGTGTGCAGGTGCGCGCGCAGCAGGTCCACGCTGTCGAAGCGGGCCAGCCGGGTGAAGTCCGTCCGTGCCGCCTTCCCGGTCTGGACGATTGCCATGCGCGTCCGGTCTCGCGGGTCGCGGGCGATGGGCTTGTCGACGGTGAGCGCGTCACCGGTGAGGTGCCCCCAACAGACGGCCACATAGCGCCGCGTGACCTGCCGGGCGGCGAGCGCGGAACTCAGCACCCGGTGCGATGCGTCGGTCTTGGCGACGACGAGCAGCCCCGACGTGTCCTTGTCGAGCCGGTGCACGAGACCGGCACGGTCTTCGCCGCCCCCTTCGGCCAGCGGCTCGCCACGCCCCATGAGGGCATTCACGAGGGTGCCAGACCAGTTGCCGGGAGCCGGGTGCACGACCATGCCAGCGGCCTTGTTGACCACGAGCAGATGCTCGTCTTCGTAGACGATGTCGAGCGGGATGTTCTCAGGCACCACATCGCGACCCGGCGGCGCCGGCACCGTCACGTGGACCGCGTCGGCCGCTTCGGCGCGATAGCTGGCCTTTTGGCGAGCGCCGTTGACGAGCACGTGCCCGTTGGCGATGAGCGTTGCCGCCTGTGTACGCGACAGCTCGCCGTGCTTGGCCACGAGGAGATCGAGACGCTCGCCGGTTTCTTCTGCGACGGTGAAACTGAAAACGGTATCCGCGCTCACGAGGCGACGCCGTTGCCGGCGTTCTTGAGGGCGTCCTGGTGCGCCCGATCTTCGCGCCAGAGCGCAATGACCAGACAGGCCGCACCGATGGTCACGGCGGTGTCGGCAATATTGAAGGTCCAGAAACGCACGTCGCCCAGTCCGATGTCGATGAAGTCCACCACGCCTTCGCGAAGGCGAATGCGGTCGAGCAGATTGCCGATGGCGCCGCCCACGATGACCGGAACGCCGAATGCGGC
>JAIXTI010000133.1 GCA_027484025.1 bacterium | reverse complement strand
GTATGCTTCGTCGCCCAATCCCTTCACCTGCCGCAGTACGATGCCCTGCGCGGCGGCCGTGGCGGGACGCACCACAAAATCGAAACCGGTGGGGTTCGCCACATCGCGCACGAAACGGCGGGCGACGGACGCAAACGCCGGACTGGCTGCAATGGTCGTATTGCGCGTGATGGTGTAGGCGCCGGTTTGTGGCGTGAGCACACCTGGGCGCGGAATGACGGCGTACCGATCGCCGAGGGCGCCTTGCGCGGAGAGTTCAACGGCAGCGACAGAGAGCGTCAGCGCCGCCAGGAGGCGTACAGCAACGGTCGTCATGGGAACAGTTACGTGAGTTGCAGCGCGCGAACGACATCGCGCACAATGGTCGGATCGGTGGCCCGCGCGTGCACCTGTCGCAGCTCGGTGCGTTGCACCAGCTCCCGCACCGTCGCGCCGCGCACATTGCCGCCGGCAAGAATCGTGAGCCGGTCACCGGCGCGCTGACGGAGGGCATTGAGCGTCGCGGCACCGTCGAGCGCAGTGGGCGCTTGCCCGCTGGTCAGAATCATGTCGACGCCCGCGTGCATGAGTACATGCAGCGAAGCAAAGGCGTCGGGCGTTCGGTCGAAGGCGCGGTGAAACACCACCTTCATGGGGCGCGCCAACGCCGCGAGTTGCGCGAGCTGCTGCGCGTGCACCGTGTCGTCCTGCTGCAGCGGCCCCAGCACGATGCCATCGACGCCAAGCGTGCGCGCGGTCACGATGTCATTGGCCATCACGTCGAGATCGTCGTCGCGATAGCGAAAGTCCCGCGTGTGCGGGCGGATCATCATGTGCAGCGGAACGGTGATCAGGTCACGACAACGCGCAATGAGACCGAGCGACGGCGTGGTGCCACCATCGCCCGGTCCGCACAACTCGATTCGGCCGACCCCCGCGTCCTGTGCCGCGAGTGCCGTGTACACCGAATCGCAACACGCCTCGACCAGCACGCCACCCGCCAGCGGCGCGACGGGTATAGACGCTTCCAAGGCGCGTGACGGTGTCACCTCAGTGCGCTGCGGCGGCGCGATTGACCGTCGCCGAAGGACGGAAGAGGACCAGGAACACGGCAAAGACGACGAGCGCGCCGATGCCTGCCATCTGCCACACCTGCAACCAGTCGTGCGCCGGGGCGCCAGCGGCCGAGGTCGTCGCATAGCGGTTCACGACACTGCCGGACACGGACGCGCCAACGAAGTAGCCGACGCCGTTCGTGACGAGGTTGAGGAAGCCCTGTGCGGCCGCGCGAATCTTCGGACCAGCCACTTCGTCGGTGTAGATCTGACCAGCGACGAAGAAGAAGTCGTAGCAGATGCCGTGCAACAGAATGCCGGCATAAATGAGCGCCATGCCACCACCCGCATCACCACGGCTGAACGCGAAGTAGCGGAGCCCCCACGCCAGCATGCCAACCAGCATGATCCACTTGATCCCGAGGCGACGCAGCGCAAAGGGGAGCATCAGCATGAAACCGACTTCCGACGCCTGACCGAAAGACATGATGCCAGCGGCGTTCGGCACGCCGATTTCATTCATGAACGGATTCGCGAAGGCGTAGTAGAACTGCAGCGGAATGCACAGCAGGAACGACCCGAGCACGAAGATGACGAAGTCGGGGCGCTTGAGCAGCTGCAAGGCATCGAGGCCCAGCGCGTCACGCGCGCTGAACGGCGCACCGGCGGCACGCGGCGGCGTATGCGGCAACAGCAACGCGAAGAGGCCGAGGGCCACTGAGCCTGCCGCCGAGATCTGCATGGGGATGGCGAGCTTGTCGGCCTTCAGCACGAAGCCCACGAGCACGCCGGAGGCCACGATCCACCCGATCGTCCCGAACACGCGAATGATGGGGAAGTCGCGCGTCGAGTCGGTCACGTTGTGCAACGAGATGGAATTCGTGAGCGACAGCGTGGGCATGTAGCAGAACGCGTACGCGAGCAGCAACGGATAGAAGGCACTCCATTCCGTCTGCTGCGACATGAGGAACATCAGCGCCGCACCAACGAGATGCAGAACAGCCAACAGCTTTTCCGAGGCAAAGAAGCGGTCGGCCACAATGCCCATGAAAAACGGCGACACGATGGCGGCAATGGCCGTGGCTCCGTATGCGCTACCGATCTGGGTGTCGGTGAATCCGCGCGTCGCGCCCAGATACGTGCCCATCGTCACGAACCACGATCCCCACACGAAGTATTGCAGGAACATCATGATCGACAGTCTGGTCTTCGTGCTCATTACGGCAACTCCCTGATGCGAACGTTACGGAAATACACCCGATCTCCATGATCCTGCAGCGCGATGTGCCCACGCGTCGCGCGTCCGTACTTCTCGGCGGTGGCGAACTTGCTCGCCTTGCGCCGCGTTTCCCAGTCGGCAGAGCCGAGTTCGTACTCGGCCATTTTGGTGTTGTTGAGCCAGTGCTCGACGTGCGTGCCGTTCACCACCAGCCGCGCCACGTTCCACTCACCGGCCGCCTTTACCACACCGCGCGGCGCCGGATGCAGCGCGTAGTTGGCCCCCGCCGACGTGAGCGGGTTCTTGCCATCGCGATGCACGGCATCGTCGAGAATCTGCATTTCGGGACCGCTGAGGTAGCTCTTTTCGCCGGCGTGATCGATGCGATAGATCACGCCGCTGTTGCCACCCTTCTCCACTTTCCATTCGAGTTCGAGCTCGAAATTGCCGTATTGCTTGTCGGTCGTGAGGTCGCCGCCGTCACCGGTGCGAATGAGTACGCCGTTCTCCATCGTCCAGCCGGTCACCGGCTTGCCAGGCGTGTCGTAGTTGTGCCACCCGGCGACCGTCTTGCCGTCGAACAGGGGGGACCACTTCGCCGGCTTGGCCTGGGCCGCGACATCGCGACTCGGAAAGCTTACGGCGGCGGCAGCGACCAGGACCGTGACGAGCACACGTCGGCGGGACCGGGCGCGGGGGAGGGGGCGCCCGGAGAAGAGCGACAGCATGGTGCGGAGCTCCAGCAGCGGAGTGAGCAAGGCAGGATTGACAGGGCAATGCTATGCCCCGTCACCGCCGCACGGAAGGCGTCACCGCAGAATGGGGCAACATGGTGCGCCAGGTAACGTGGGGCGTGGCACCGTACGTGCTTCCTTGGGGTGAGCGGCGTGCGTCCGAACGTGACGGACGCCTCGTTCCCACCAACGGAGTTTCTTCATGTCACTTTTGTGGACTGCCCTTATCGGCCTCATCGCCGGCGCCCTCGCGAAGGCGATCATGCCCGGCCGTGATCCGGGCGGGATCATCATCACCATGTTGCTCGGCGTGGCCGGCGCCATGCTCGGCACCTTCCTCGGTCGCGCGGTCGGCTGGTATCAGCCGGGCGAGGCGGCCGGACTCATCGCGGCCATCGTTGGCGCGGTGCTGCTGCTCTTCATTTACCGGTCTTTCCGCGGGCGCAGCTCAGTAGCCTGAGCCGCTCGTTGCCGTCGCGCTACCGACACCGGTGGCGCGACGGTCGGACGCGTCGTGCCGGACAGGGACGGCGAGTACATTCCGGCATGACCGTCGACCAGATAGATCCCAGCTATCCCATTGGGCGCTTCGCCCGTCGTGACACGTACACGGCCGCCGAACGCGCCGAGCATATTGCCCGCATCGCTGCCCAGCCGAGCCGCCTCACGGCCGTGCTCGACGGCCTCGACGAGCCGGATTTCGACGCCCCCTACCGGCCCGGCGGATGGAGCGTGCGGCAGCTGGTGCACCACATGGCCGATAGTCATCTGAACGCCTTCATGCGCGTCAAGCTGGGGCTCACCGAAGAGCATCCCACGATCAAGCCCTACGATCAGGACGCCTGGGCCACGCTGGCGGACACGGCGCTTTCGCCGCACGTCTCGGTCGCCCTCTTTGCCGCCACGCACATCCGCCTGCACAGCGTCCTGGCGTCGATGGCCCCCGAGCAGTTCTCGCGCACCATCATGCACCCCGAGAACGGCGCCATGTCGCTCGATCAGGTCGCGGCGATGTACGCGTGGCATGGGGATCACCATCTCGCGCAGCTTGAGCGCTATCTCACGCACTATCGCTAGCGCTCAGCGCTCTTTGGTCGGGGTCGGGGTGGCGGGTGGTAGTCTGGGCACCGCTACTACAGTCGGGGCACAGCCACGACGGTCGGGGTACAGCCACCACAGTCGGGGTCTACAAACAGTCGGGGTCCCGGTCGGGTCGAGCGCGGCGCTTCGCTTGCGCGTCGGGGTCGGGGATAAAGTGTCGGGGCAGCCCCGCCCCCGACCTAGACACTTGAGCCCCGACCCCGACGCGCCAGCAAAGCGCCGCGCCAGACCCGGCCCGGACTCCGACTGTTTGTAGACCCCGACTGCAGTGGCAGTACCCCGACCGTGGTGGCTGTGCCCCGACTGTAGTGGCCGTACCCCGACCCAGACCAAAGACTCCGACCCCGACCACAAGCGCAGAACGAAAAGCGCCCCAACAGCGTAGGTTGGGGCATGTCCAGCCCCCGCCCCGACCAACTCGATCCCGCCGTCCTCGCCGCCCTCGGCCAGCTCGAGCTCGTCGCCCGCTGGGTCGTCGACGGCTTCATCACCGGCCTCCACCGCTCCCCCCGCAAAGGGTTCAGCGTCGAGTTCGCTGAGCACCGGCCGTACATGCCCGGCGACGACTTGAGATATCTCGACTGGCGCATCGCCGGCCGCGCCGACCGCTGGGTGGTCAAGCAGTTCGAAGAAGAAACGAACACCAACGCCATGCTCGTGCTCGACGTCTCGGCCTCCATGCAATGGACCGGTGACCCCGCACGCCTCACCAAGCTCGCCTACGCCGAACGGCTCGCGAGCGCCATGGCGCTGCTGTTGCTCCGTCAACGCGATGCGGTGGGGCTCGTCCGCTTCGACGCGACGCTACGCGATGTCGTCCCGCCGCGGTCGCAGCGCACCCAGTGGCGCCGCCTCATGGCCGCCTTCAGCGAGCCCGGGGGCGGGAGCGAGTCCAACGTGAGCGACGCGCTCATGGCCGCCGGCAAGCTGGTACGCCGTCCGGGCTTCGTGGTGCTCCTCAGCGATCTGCTCGCCGACCCCACCTCCACCGCCGATGCGGCACGAACGCTGCGCGCGCGGGGGCACGAAGTACTCGTGCTCCACATCATGGACCCTGCCGAGCGCGATTTTCCCGAGGGGGGCGAAGCGCTGTACCGCGATCCCGAATCGGGCGCGCAGGTGCCCGCGAGTCCCGGCGATGTGCGCGCCACCTATCGCACCACTGTTACCGAGGCGCTCGACGAATGGCGCGCCGCACTCGGCCGCGCCGGCGCGCGCTATGCGCTCGCCTATACCGACGAACCATTCGGCCGCCCGCTGCGCCATCTCATTGGCGTGAACGGCCGCGGGGCCATGGTGTGACGCGCCTTTTCCTGATTTGCCCCAGCCGCTGATATGGCGTTTTTAGCCCCCGCATTCCTTGCCCTCGCCGCGCTCGCCGGTGTCCCGCTGCTGGTGCACCTGCTGCGTCGGCGGGTCGGTCGCGTCATCGACTTCCCCGCCGTGCGCTATCTCGAGCGCATGGAGCAGGAGCACAGCAAGGATCTCAAGCTGCGCAACCGCTTGCTCCTGCTGTTGCGATTGCTCGCCGTCGTTGCGGTGGCGCTCGCGGCGGCGCGCCCCATCGCGCGTCTGGTGGGCGTGGGGCACGCGCCCATTGCTGTTGCCGTTGTCCTCGACAATTCGCTCAGCGCCGGCGTCGTGCAGGATGGCCGCATGCACTTCGACAGTTTACGCGCCGACACCAAACGCCTGGTCAGCGAACTCACGAGCGACGACCGCGCGTGGATCGTCACCGCCGACGGCCGCGTCATTGGGGGCGCTCCCGCCGCGTTGCAGGCCGGTCTTGACGCCCTCACGCCGCTTGGCGGTCGTGGCAACCTCGCGGAGGCCACGCGTCGCGCCGTCGGGCTCGCCCGCAGCGGAGCACCGCGCACGCCTGTCGTCGCCCTCGTGAGCGACGGACAGCGCAGCACGTTCGTCAGCGATTCCGTGGTCAACGTCGACGAAGTCCCCGTCGTCATGCTGCGCCACGGCGTCTCGCTGCCACGCAATCGCGCGGTGGTGCAGGCGCTCGCAGAGCCCGTGCGGTGGACGCCGGGCGGCGCCGTCACGCTTGGCATCACCGCGCCCGACTCCGCCGCGTGGCGACTCACGCTCGACGGTCGTACCGTCGCTCGCGGCACCGTGCCGCCGGCCACGCTCGACGCCCCCTCGCGCGTCACCTCACGACTCGCCAGCGCGAGCACGGGCTGGGTGCGCGGCAGCGTGGAGCTCGAGGCCGATGCGCTGCGCGCCGACGATACGCGCTGGTTTGCGGTGCGTGTGGCGTCGCCGCCCACCGTCAGTGTGCGCAACGAGGGCGGACCGTTCCTCGGCGCCGCGCTCTCCACCTTGGTCGACGAAAAACGTCTCGCGCGTGGACGCGAGGGCGATACGAAGGTGGTCACCGTCAGCAGCGCCGACGCCGCCGGGCTCAAGCTCCCCGTGCTGCTCACGGCGCCGCGCGATCCGCTCAGCGTG
>JAIXTI010000168.1 GCA_027484025.1 bacterium | reverse complement strand
GTACGAAGCCAACGCTGCGGTGTTCACCACCGCCAAGTCGATGCTCCGCGCCGCGCTCGACATCTGACGACAGCACCAACGATCACCAGTAAACCCTCTGTGTTGCGGCGGGTCCGGGGTTCGGTACGAGGTCACTTCCTCCTCCTCCTCCTCTCCGACACCGCATCGAATCCCGGCCCGCCGCTCCGTTTTCGCCCCACTCCTCGCTGCACCCGATCAGGCTTATGAGCATCAACGGCATTACCAACTCGCCTCTGCTTCCCAACCTCGGCGCGACGCGCGCCGAGCAGGCGCGCACGCAGAACGCTGGCCAGACTGGCCTCGATCGCGCGGGCGTGGCCACACAGCAGGCGCGTACGGCGGCCAATGCCAACGCCCTCAAGCCGCAGACGCCAATCGCCGGCCAAGGCGCGGCGCAGTCGGTCGTGCCTGCCGAAGCGCCTGCAGGCACCGATCCGTCGTTCTGGAGTGTGCTCACCACGGAAGAGCGGAACTTCTTCGCGAAGACCGCCAACCTTGGTCCGCTCACCTACAGCCGCTTCAAAGCCGCTTCCGATCCGCAGACGCCGCCCGCGGCGCGCGGCGTTCGGCTCGATGTCCGCGCGTAAGTCTTCTTCCTGACCGGACCCGCCCATGCAGACCCGTCTCGATCTCTACGCCCGCGGCCTGACCCTTCCCGGACAGGACAAAGCGGTTGCGACCCAGCTCCCCATTACGGGCGAGAGCAACAACAGCTTCGGCGACACACTCACCAAAGTGATCAACGAAGTGTCCGACACGCGCGATCGCGCGGGTGATCTCGTACAGCGCTTCGCGAGCGGCGAGAACGTCGAACTCCATCAGGTGATGGCGGCAAGTGAAGAAGCCGGCGTCGCGCTCGACCTGATGATCGAACTGCGCAATAAGGTCGTCGAGGCCTATCGCTCAGTGATCTCGATGCAGTCCTGAGTTACTACCGCCCATGAACTCCCTCCTCGAATCGTTTGCTGGCCGTGGACGTCAGATCGCCTTCGGCGCGATCGGCGTACTCATCACCGCGCTCGTCTTTGGCGTTTCCCGCTGGGCGACGGCTCCCACCATGGTGCCGTTGTACGCCGACGTGCCGGTGGAAAACGTGAAGGCGATGACCGACAAGCTGACGGAAGCGGGCATCACCTACGAACTCGATCGCACCGGCACGACCATCATGGTGGGCAGCGCCGATCTCGCACGCGCGCGTGTCGACCTCGCCGCCGGAGAGGTGCCGAACAACGGCCGTCCCGGTCTCGAGCTGTTCGACAAGCCCACGTGGGGCATGACCGACTTCACGCAGAAGGTGAACTACGGCCGCGCCCTCGAAGGAGAACTCGAGCGCACGATCAGCAAGATGAAGAACGTGAAGGCCGTGAAGGTCCACCTCGCGCTCGAAGAGGACAAGGCGTTCAAGCAGAGCGAGCGCCCGAGCAAGGCCTCGGTCACGCTGACGATGAACAGCGGTGATGCTCCTGCGCCGTCGACCGTTCAGGGTATTGCGCAGCTCGTCGCGAGCAGCGTGGGCGGTCTCGAGCCGGAGCATGTCACGATCGTCGACGAGCGCGGTCAGGCGTTGACGATGCAGGACGAGGGCTCGCTCGCCGGCCTCACGAGCCGTCAGCTCACGGTGCAGAAGGAAGTCGAAACGTATATGGAGCAGAAGGCGGACAAGCTGCTCTCGAGTCTTGTGGGTGGTGGTAACGCGCGGGTGCAGGTGGCGGCGGCGATCAACTTCGACAAGGTCGAGCGCACGGTGCAGGCCGTCGATCCCGAGAAGCAGGCGATGACGACCGAGCAGAAGGCGGAAGTCACGCCCAGCTCGCCGCAGCAGGGCGCTGGCTACAGCACATCGGCCACGTCGTACGAAAACACCAAGAGCGTGGAAAGCTTCAGCGGCGCCATCGGCAACGTGAAGAAGCTCACCGTCGCAGTGCTCATTGCCGACAAGGTCACGATGCCTGCGCCCGATACCACGGCGACCGCTCCGGCGGCGCCGGTGGTGACGGCGCGCACCCCCGAAGAACTCGCGCGTATCGAAGCGCTCGTGCGCAACGCCCTCGGCGTCGACTCGACGCGCGGCGACATGATTTCGGTGGTGAGCGCGCCGTTCGATATGCCGCTGCCGGTCGTGAGCGCGGTCGATTCGGCCGCCGCGCCGCAGGACATCATTGCGAAGATCCAGGCGAACCCGAAGCCGGTCGTTGCGCTGGCCGCGCTCGTCGTGCTGCTCATTCTCGGACTCGCGGCGGTGTTCCTGTTGCGTCCCAAGAAGGTCAAGGCACTCGCCGCACCCGCGCAGCCTGAGGCGCTCCCGGCCGGGACGGCGTACGCCGAACTGCCGTCGAGCACGCAAATGGAGATGGCGATGCAGGGCATGCAGAACGAAGAGCAGGACGAGTACGATCAGCAGAGTGAGATCGACACGCCGCGCGCGCCCATCAAGCTGCCGCCGTTGCCCACCACTCCCGAACGCGAACAGGCTATTGCCACCGTGGAGCAGCGCCCTGATGCCGCGCTCCGTGTGACCCGTCAGTGGCTCCGCCAGTAAATGAGCACCATGGTTGCCGTCGCCAAGAACTCCTCCGATCGCTTTGCCCCGGACCGTCTGACCGGACGCCAGAAAGTCGCCATTCTGTGTATGGCTGTCGGCGCCGAAGCCGCTGGAAAGCTCACCGCCTCGCTCCACCCCGAGGAAGCAGAAATCGTCGCGCTCGAAATGGCGCAGCTGAGTAACGTGCCGCCAACGACGATCGATCACGTCCTCAACGAGTGGCTCGAACTGACGCTCGGCGTGGACTCACTCAGCACCGGTGGTGTGGAGTTCGCCAAGGACGTGCTCGAGAAGGCGTTCGGGCCGGCCAAGGCGCAGCAGATCCTCAAGCGTATTCAGGGACAGCTTGCCGACAGCGATCGGTTCGGCCGACTGCGTCGTGCCGACCCCCAGCAGCTGGGCAATACGTTGCGCGGCGAACACCCGCAAACCATTGCCCTCATCCTGGCACACCTCGATCCCGCACACACCGCCGCCATCATTCGCGAGTTCGAACCCGCGCTCGGCGGTGAAGTGATGTTCCGCATTGCCAAGATGGAGAAGGTCTCCCCCGAGATGATTTCGCTCGTGGAGCGCGCCATCGGCAACGAAGCGGATCTCGCGTTCTCGCAGGGTATGTCGAGCGTTGGTGGACCGGCGGCGGTGGCCGCGGTGCTCAACCTCGTCAGCAGTTCGCTCGAGAAGGAAGTGCTCGATCTCGTGTCGGAGAAGGATCCGCATCTCTCCGATCAGATCAAGAACCTCATGTTCGTCTTCGAAGATCTCTCATCGCTCGACGACAAGTCACTCTCGCGCTTGCTGCGCGAGGTGGACGTCAAGCAGCTGGCGCTCGCCCTCAAGGCGGCCAGCCCAGACCTCAAAGCCAAGATCATGGGCACGATGTCACAGCGCGCCGTGGCGGGCCTCAAGGAAGAGATGGAGTTCCTCGGTCCGGTCAAGATGCGCGACGTCGAAGCGGCGCAAACCGACATCGTATCGAAGGTGCGCGCGCTGGAAGAGACGGGCGAAATCGTGCTGAGTGCCGGCACCGACGATGTCATCGTCTGAGCCGCGCAAGATGAACGCAACGCCTTGGTCCCTCGATGAGTTCGTGGCACACGACCTGTTCGTGTCGCCGTCGCCGTCACCGTCTGCGGAGTCACACGCTGAAGCAGGCGTCGATGCCCACGCGCTCGAAGCACAATTCGAGCAGCGCCTGGCCGCTGAGCGCGCCCGCGTCGAGGCCGATGCCTATGCGCGCGGCCGCGCCGATGGCGAACGGTCGGCACAGGCAACGCTGCAGGATTCGCTGCAGAGCGCGCTGAGCGCGTTGGGCGACGCGACGGAATCCGTCACGATGCACGAAACCCGTTGGGTGACGAACATCGAAGAGAATATCGCCGCGCTCGCGGTGAGTGTCGCCAGACACATTGTTCAGCGTGAAATCGATGCCGACCCGTCGTTCGTGGCGGGACTCGTGGCGAACGCGCTGGCGCAGTACCCGATCGATCAGGAAATCACGGTGCGTCTCTGCCCCGACGATCTCGCGCTCTGCCGACAGGTCATCGAGCAGGATATGAACGGCGCGCGCACGATGCGCTGGATCAGCGATGCCAGCATCGCGCGCGGCGGTTGCCTGACGGAAGGCCGTGAGCGCATCATCGACGGACGCGTGGATACGGCGCTCGAGCGTGTCTACCGCGCGATCTCGCAGGTGCAGGCATGATGGCGCCCACGCAGCAGACGCCTGCCTTCGGGATGACCGCGTTCGGCCCCGGCGATACCGCCATCGATCTGCTCCTCGACCGCGTCGAGCGTACGGATCGCTTCGGCGAATATGGTCGCGTCACTCGTGTCGTTGGTCTCGTCGTCGAGGCCACCGGCATCGACGTGGGCCTCGGCTCACTGTGCCGCATTACGAGCCACTCGCGCGAACGCTCGGTGCTCGCTGAAGTCGTCGGCTTCAACGAACGCAGTGTCCTGCTCATGCCACTCGGCGAGCTCGATGGTCTGCACGCCGGCGCGAGCGTGCAGCCGCTCGGCCGGACCTTCGGCGTCGATGTTGGCCCCGGACTCCTCGGGCGGGTGCTCAATGGCCTGGGGCATCCCATCGACGGCAAGGGCAAGCTCGACACCATCGAGCGGGTGCCGCTGTCGGCGGAACCGCCCAATCCGCTCATGCGCGAAACGATCGACCGTCCCATGGAGACGGGCGTCCGCGCCATCGACGGCCTGCTCACGATCGGTCGCGGTCAGCGTGTCGGTATCTTCGCCGGCTCCGGCGTGGGCAAGAGTACGATGCTCGGCATGATTGCGCGTCACGCGCAGGCCGACGTCAACGTCATCGCGCTCCTCGGTGAGCGTGGGCGTGAGGTGCGCGAGTTCCTCGAGAATTCGCTCGGCGAAGAAGGACTCGCGCGCAGCGTCGTCATTGTGGCCACCGGTGATCAGGCCGCGCTCGTGCGCGCCCGCGGCGCGCTGGTGGCGACCGCCATTGCCGAGTACTTCCGCGATCAGGGCAAGCAGGTGCTGCTCATGGTCGACTCGGTCACGCGTGTGGCGATGGCCTGGCGCGAGATCGGATTGGCGACGGGCGAGCCGCCGACGACCAAGGGCTATCCGCCCTCGGTGTTCGCCAACCTGCCGCGGCTTCTCGAACGCGCTGGCAATGGTGAACGCGGTGGTATCACGGGCATTTATACGGTGCTCGTCGACGGCGACGATTTCAACGAACCGGTTGCCGACGCCACCCGCTCCATTCTCGACGGCCACATCGTGCTTACGCGCCGTCTCGCGGCGCAGAACCACTTTCCCGCGATCGACGTACTCGACTCGAAGAGTCGTGTGAAGGACCACATCACCAATGAGGTCCAACGACGATCGGGCAGTGCCATGCTGCGACTGGAAGCCGCCTTCCGCGAAAAGGAAGACTTGATCATGGTGGGCGCCTATCAGAAGGGGAGCGACCCGTACGTGGACGCGGCGATCGCTTACCGGCACAAGGTGCTCGAATTCCTGCAGCAACGCCCCGACGAGATCACGCCGTACGGAGACACGTACACGCAGCTGGCGCAGATCGCGGAAGCGATCGAAGCGTCCGTGCGGAGATACTAAGTGCGTTTCAAGTTCCGCTTGCAGCGCATTCTCGAACTGCGTGAACAGCACGAGCAGGCGCAGGCGCGTCAGCTTGCCTCCGCGCAGGAAGCGGCCGATCAGGCGGCGCAGGCGCAGGACACGCTGGCGGCGTTGCGCGCGAATTCGCACGCGCACATGCACGAGACGACGCGGTCTGCACCACGGGTGGGCCACCTGCATCAGCTTGGCACAGTTCTCGCTTCTCTTGATGAGCGACTGGTGGTCGCCGGCGATATCTGCAGGGAAGCAGATGCCGGTGTTGACCGGGCAAAAGCGATGCTGGAAGAAGCGGCACGCGACCGACGAGTGCTCGACCGACTGAAGGAGCGCCATACAGACGCATGGCGCACGGACGAAGCCGCGAAGGACCGTGTGCACATGGACGAAGTCGCGCTGACACAGTTCGCGCGCAAGCAGGAAGAAAAGAACAACCGCGCGGCAGATAATGCCGGGTGACCCCTCTCCGACCGGAATGATTTGATGAAGGCGATGATCATCCCCGTAGTCATTGGTTTGCTGGCCGGTATCGGCGGCGGATCGGGCTATTCGTACATGAAGGCATCGGCCAAGTATGTGGCCGACTCCACGCGTATTGCCGACAGCGTGAAGACCCACGCCGATTCGGCGGCCCACGACAGCACGGGTCACGAAGGCGCCGACAGTACCGCGCACGGGGAAACCCCGGACAGTGCCTCCCTGGCCGAACAGGCGCCCATGACGCCCGCCGACAGCCTTCGTGCGGTCGATGCCGCGCGAAAGGCAGGAACGTCGCACGCGCCGGACTCGCACGCGCCGGACTCGCACGCGCCCGCTGGCGCGTCCGCCAAGGGCGCTGCGCACGCCGACGCGCCGGCCAAGCTTCCCGAGAGCAAGGCTCCCAGCGCGACGCCGCCCGCGGCGAAAACGACAGGGATGCCCAGTACGACGAAGGCGGCGGCATCGGTGAAGGACGCACGCGACCAAGCGCTGCAGACGGCGCTTCCCGAAGCGCGCCTCGCCAAGATCTTCGGCGCCATGCAGCCCAAGGACGCGGCGAAGGTGCTCGAGCAGATGACCGACGGTGACATCCGCGCGATTCTCGCGATGATGAACGACCGTCAGGCCGCGTCGATTCTCACGGCGTTCTCGGCCGCGCGCGCCGCGTCGATTACCAAAGGGGTCGTAAAGACCGCCGGGAGCGTCACGCCATGAGCGCCATGAACATCATGAATGCTGTTTCGCGCCCTGCACCACGCCCGGCCGTGAAGGCCGACAAGGTGGTGCGCGACGAACCGGTTCGGGACAGCCGTGACGCGGATGACTCTGCGTCGGTGGACGACAAGCGGAAGGTGAGCAAGGCGGAGTTCTCGGCGTTGCTGGCGCTGCTCGCCGGCCAGAGCGACCAGGGACGCGCGGACCTCGTGAAGCAGTTGCCGCCGGAAAGCGCCGGGCTCGTGGACCAGCTCCTCAGCGACGCGGCGGCCCCCATGACGGCCGACAGTGAAGCCGCGAGCGAGGCGTTGCGCTATGGCATGCTGAGCGTGCTGCCTCCTGAAGACACCGTCGGTACACCGGTGATCGATCTCGCGGCGTACTCCAAAGCGCGCGATGCCAAGCTGCAGAGCGCGTTGGAGGGACCGGGTATGCCCGGCATGGCCGGCCTCGTCCGCGCCATCGGCAATGCGACGACCATCGCCAACGAGCAGCCCATTGAGGCGCTGACGCGCGTAGCATCGCGCCGCGGTGCCTCGCTGGAGCAGTTGCTCGCCGTGGGTGACATCAAGGGTGCCGACGCGCGCGCCAAGCTCGATGCTCTCCTTGCGCAGGCCGGGACGCCGAGTGGGCTGCGTTTGGCTGACGCCAAGCTGGCCGCGCGCATGATCATGTCGAGCACCAGCGCCATGTCGCTCGGTACCGACGAGAAGTCGGACGCGATGGACGAGCTGACGAAGTTGACGGGCGCTGCCAACGCGGCGGCGCACGCGAACAGTCATGCGCTGGCCCACGCGGCGCATGCGTCGGCACTCGCCGCAGCCAACGCCGCGAGCGCGGCAAACCCCACGACGCCGATTTCCGATCTCAATGCCGTCGCCCCCGAACTGCGCGAACGCGTGGAGCGCGTGATCGACCGCATGAAGCAGGAATACGGACACGACGTGAAAGTCGTGGAAAGCGCGCGGTCACAGGAACGTCAGGACTGGCTGTACGAACAGGGACGCACCCGCGGCGGCCCGGTGGTGACGTGGACGCGCGACTCCGCGCACACACGCGGTGAAGCGGTCGACGTCATCATCGATGGCACATGGGACAATCCCGACGGATTCGCCCGTCTACAGCGGATTGCCCGAGAGGAAGGGCTTCGCACGCTCGGCATGAAGGATCCCGGCCACCTGGAGCTCGCCAAGGGTCAGGGCATGCCCAACGACTTGACCGCCAAGGTCGACGCGCAGCGTATGCAGGCGGCGCGCGCCACGCAAATGGCCGTCCCGACTGGCAATGCAGCCACCGCCAGCGTGGCACAGGTCGCGGGCGTCGCGCAGGTCGCGGGTGTGGCGCAGGTGGCAGATTCCGCGTCGGCCGCACCGATGTCCAATGAACCCGCCAGCACGGGCGTGGCAGCGTACGCCGCGCAGCAGCAGGCCGCGCGAGGTCAGAGTAATCAGGGCAACGGCAACGCCTTCGGTCGCGGTGAACGCGACGAACAGGAGAAGCCGCTGAACAACGGACGCGCGCTCGGCCACGAGAAGGAACATGGCGACCATGCGCCGGCCTTTGGGGCGATGCACAACAGCACGACGTCGTCGGTGCCGGGCGTGGAGCGTACGGCACAGGCGAGCCCCGCGGCGGGCAGCGAGCAGGCGCAGCGTGTGTCGGACATCCAGCAGATGCGCGCCGATGCACCGGTCACGTCGATCAATCGCATGACACTCAAGGTGGATGGCGCAAACGGCGTGCAGCAGGAAGTCACCGTCGATTTGCGCGGCAACGTGGTGAGCACACAGATCACCACCGACGCCTCCTCCGCCGACCGCATGCGTCTTCGCACCGCCGATCTGCAGGACGCGCTGGGCCGACATGGCCTCGAGTCGGACTCGGTGAAGATCAGCGGGCTCAAGCCGGTAGACGCGAGTGAATCTGCCCGTTCCATGGGCAGCGAGCGTGATGTCGCGAAGATTGCGGCGGCGCAGCAAGGCACCGCGCAGGATGGCACGTCGCGTGACGGGCAGCGCGATCGCGCGCCGTCGCGGGAATGGACCCAGGAAGAACAGCGTCGTGAGCAGGCGGCGCGCGCACGTGACCAGCGTGAGCAGCAGGAGCGCCAGCAGCGTTCACGTCGCCCCGAATTCCTTTACGAGAACCTGTGATGATTACCTCCACCCGCAACAGCTTCGCCTCGCCGGTGTTCAACACGACGCCGGCAACGACGCCAGCAACGACACCGGCGACGACACCCGCGACAGGCACACCGCCCGTAGCTGGCGCCGAGCCGCCGAAGGGCGCGGCTGAGCCGTCGGCACCACGTACTCTGCCGACGAATTCGAAGGCGATGGGGCGTGACGAGTTCCTCAAAATGCTCGTCGCGCAACTCAAGAATCAGGATCCGCTCAATCCCATGGACGGCAAGGACATGGCGGCTCAGCTCGCGCAGTTCTCGACCGTCGAGCAGCTGATCCAGATGAACAAGACGCTCGAGGCGCAGGCTGGCCAGGACGACAAGATCGCCGACGCCATCACGAAGCTCGACGAGTCACAGAACAAACGCGCGGACGAACTCGCGCAGCTGATGGAAGGGCAGATGGCGATGGCCACCGTCGGCAAGATCGGCGTGACACTCGGCAACAGCACCTTTGTCGATCGCACCGGACAGGGCACCATCGTCGTGGACACCGGCGCCCGAGTGGGCGCGGGACGTGTCACCGTTACCAACAGCAAAGGCGAAGTCGTCGGCACCGCCAACGTGACGGTGAACAAGGCAGGACAGCAGTCGTTCGATCTTGGATCGCTCTTCACCGATCCGCCGCTCGCTGCTGGCAGATACAGCTACAAGTTCGAGGTCGCAACGGATGGCGGCCAGTTCCAGGCAGTCAAGACGTACACAGCTGGTCGGATTACCGGCATGCGGTACGAACAGGGCAACCCCATCCTGACAATCGGCGACAGCATCAATCTGCCGATGTCACAGCTCACGCAGATTCGCGGCTGACCGCGACCTTCCACCCGAGGATACACCACACATGCTTCGTTCCCTCTATGCCGGCGTCTCCGGCCTGCGCAACAACCAGGTGCGCATGGACGTCATCGGTAACAACATCGCCAACGTGAACACGGTCGCCTTCAAGGCGGGTCGCGTGACGTTCAAGGAAGGCTTTGCGCAGCTCCTGCAGGGCGCGAGCCGTCCGCCCGGCGATCAGGGTGGTATCAACCCGGTGCAGATCGGTCTCGGTATGCAGATCGGATCCATCGACCAGATTTTCAATCAGGGTAACCTCGAAACCACCGGTCTCAACACCGACGTGGCCATTCAGGGCGACTCGTTCTTCGTGGTGCGAAAGGGCAACCAGAGCTTCTACTCGCGCGCCGGCAACTTCCAGGTGGACGCCGAAGGCCAGCTCGTGTCGCCGGCCAACGGTTTCATCGTGCAGGGCCGCATGTACAACAACGGCCAGCAGCTCGATGGTATTCAGGACATCAAGTTGCCCTTCGGACAGAAGGTGTCGGCCAAGCCCACTACCGAAGCCACGCTCGCGGGCAACCTCAACGCCTCGTCACCGGTGTTTCAGGGCGACTTCAATGATCCCCTGGTGCGCGCGGATCCCATCAACGAGAGGGCGTGGACGGAAACGCAGATCGGCGTGTTCGATTCACAGGGTACGAAGCACGACGTGAAGCTGCAGATGTGGAAGACGGGCCCGAACACGTGGGATTGGAAGATCGATCCCATTGCCTCGGCGCAGACGTTCGAGGTCGAGACGGACGGCACCTCGCCCGCACCGAGCGACATTTCGCTTCCGACGCCGCCGACGGGCTACGAGATTCTTCCGGCGAACGTGAAGGTCTACAGCACCACGGGCGTCGAGTACAACTCGCCTGCTGACTATGGCTTCAACGCGGGCCCGCCGCCGGCCGTGACGTTCACGTCGAGCATGCCGCAGAACTCGATGATCCGCGTGGGCTACTTCATGAGCCCCACCGCAGCCACGGCGAGCGAGAACAGCGGCACGTTCACTTTCGACAACGCCGGCATTCTCAACACGAACGTCATCGCGTCGCTCAACTTCGGGGTGCCGGGCGCCAATCCCGTGCGCATCGACCTCAAGCTCGGTGGCGGCGTCAATGGTATCACGCAGTTCGCGTCGACGGCGTCGACCGCCGTGCTGCGCGATCAGAACGGCTACACCGCCGGTACGTTGCAGAACTTCTCGATCGACCGCTTCGGTCTGATCACGGGCTTCTTCACGAACGGCACGACGTCGCCGCTCGCCCGCATCGTGATGGCCGACTTCAACAACCCGTCGGGCCTCATCCGTATCGGCGACAACATGTATCAGGAGTCGGCGAACTCCGGCAGCGGCGTGCTCGGCTTCGCCCTGGAAGGGTCGCAGTCGCAGCTCACGAGTGGTGCGCTCGAAATGTCCAACGTCGACCTGGCGCAGGAATTCACGAACATGATCGTGGCCCAGCGTGCCTTCCAGGCGAACGGCAAGGTGGTCTCCACGAGCGATGAGCTGCTGCAGGAGCTCATGAGCATCAAGCGCTAAACCGCGGGATAGGGACGGGCGCGGGGCTCTTCGGGGCTTCCGCGCCCGGCTTCTCGGCAGGCGTTCTTGTTATTGGAATATTGGTGTCCCACCGGCAGTTTCTGCCGTCGTTGGTGACGAATGCGTTTTTTGCCGGGTGGCTGGACCTCCGGCGGTGGGCGGAAGAAATCGCCGGCCAATAGCGTAACCTGTTATATTTGAACGGTTTAACGCTGAACAACAAGCCAGCGCGACTGTTGGCACGGACACTGCTTTTAGGGGTCATGTCGAAATCACCCTTGTCCGTTCTCAGTCATGGCCAACGAACCTACTCCCGCAGCTGACGCGCCCGCGCCCGCCAAACCCAAGCTCCCGGTCCTTATCGGCATGGTCGCCGTGGGTCTCCTGGTGGGTGGGGCGTCCGGTGCCGTCTTTATCGGCCCCATGGTCGCCAAGAAGATGGGGAAGACGACCCCTATCGTGGCCGCGGCCGCGGCCGATGGTGAGCATGGCGATGCCGAGGCGGCGGATGGCGAGCATGCCGACCCCGCAGCCGCCGAGGACCACGGCAAGCCGGCGGAAGGTGGCGCTGCAGAAGCGGCGGCTGTCCATCTGCTCGAAAATCTGGTACTCAATCCCGCCGCGAGCGGTGGCGCGCGCTACCTGCTGCTGTCGGTGGCCATCGAAGTGGGCAATGCCAAAGCGGCCGAAGACTTCAAGACCCGCGACGCCGAACTGCGCGACATCATCCTGACCGCGCTCGGCACGAAGACGGTCGAAGACCTCACCGAGATTACACACCGCGAGACGTTCAAGACCGAACTGCAGACCGCGATCAACGCGCGCTTCGGCAAGAAAGCGGTGAAGAGCCTGTACTTCCCCCAGTTCGTCGTTCAGTAAGTCACCGGTAATCTGCGATGAGCTCGGAAACGCTTTCTCAAACAGACATCGATCGGCTGCTCGGCGGCGGCGGTGGCGGCAGTCGCAGCAATGCGGCGGTCGGCGCGCCAGCAGGGGCCGCAGCACTCGATGTCCAGGTGTACGACTTTCGTCGTCCGCACCGTGTCTCCAAGGAGCGGCTGCGCACGCTCGAGGCCATGTACGAGCGTCTCGTGAAGGGGTTCGAAGCGTGGCTCATCTCGCGTGTACGCGGGCAGATCGAAGTGCGCTTGCAAAGTGTGGAGCAGTTTTCGTTCGGCGAGTTCACGCTGTCGCTGCCGATGCCTTGCTCGTCGTTCATTTTCGATATCCAAGGCACTGGACAGAAGGGAGTCATCGATATCGGTCCCGAGTTCAGCACCTATGTGGTCGATCGCCTGTTTGGCGGCGAAGGCACCGGGAGCCCGCTCACGCGGGCGCTGACGCCGATCGAGCGCATGGCGGTGCGCAGTGTGGCCGACAAGGTCACGTCGCTGCTGCAGGAAATCTGGCAGGACCACGTGCCGATGGAGCTCAACATCACGGGCTTCGAATCGTCGCCGGAAATTCTGCAGGTGGTCAATCGCGAAGATCCCGTGCTCGTGGCGAACGTCGAGTTCAGCACGGGGAGTGTGAGCAGCCTGGTGCTCCTCTGTCTTCCGTTCTCCGTGCTCGACAAGTTCTTCACCTCGAGCGGTCAGCAGCGTATGGCGTTGCTCGCCACGAACGAGCAGGAGCGTGAGCAGACGCGCATGCGCAGCGAAGCCGCACTGCGCGCGACGAAGGTTCCGCTCACGGCACGGCTTCCGGATTTTGCGCTCTCCATGCGCGACATCGCGCAGATCGTCGAGGGCACGATCATCCCCACCGGCATTCCGAAGGACGCGCGCGTCATCGTGCGCGCCGGTTCGCAGGAACGCTTCATCGGTCACGCGGGACGCGTGAACGGCAATCTCGCGGTGCGCATCGTTGACGCGCTCCCTTCCACTGCTTCGACTCCTGACCTTCCGCGCACATGAATCCCGCTGAAATTGATGCCCTGGTAGCCAGCGCCCAGGCCGCCAAAGCGGCCGGACAACCGATCTCTTCGCTCATGGAAGAAGCGGGGGCCGCACCAGCAGCCGCTCCGGCCGTTCGCGCGCCGCAGCTGACCGACTTCGAGCAGACGATGCTCGGCAACACCGAAGTCCCCATCGGCATGCTGCTCGATCTGACGCTGCCGGTCTCCATCGAGCTCGGTCGCACGAGCATGATGGTGCAGGAACTGCTGCGCCTCGGGCGTGGCTCGGTGATTCAGCTCGACCGCCTCGCGGGTGAGCCGATTGAGATCTATGTCGGCGAGCGCCGCTTCGCCGAAGGTGAAGTGGTGGTGCTGGGCGAACACTTCGGCGTGCGCATCACGCGCGTGCTGGCCAACCCCGGCGCCGCCGGTTCGGCGAACGCCGCGTGAGCTGCACGATGACTGATTACGTGCCGCCCACGACCTGAGCTACTGAGACGCTATCATGTTGATCGCCGGACTTGGGGTGGTGGCTGCCCTCGCATTCGTTCTCGGACTTGGCGCCGTGTGCCTGTGGGCACTCAAGCGTTGGGGTGCGGGCGCATTGGGTGCGAAGAGCCGCGTGGCCGTCGAGGTCGTGCAGCGCGTGCCGCTTGGCCCCAAGGCAGGCTTGACCGTCGTGCGCGTCGGCGAGAAGGTCGTGGCGCTCTCGGTGAGCGATGGCGCGGTGACGACGCTCTTCGAACTCGACGAGGCCGATCGGCAGCGCGTGATCGCCAGCAGCACCGTCGCGCAACCGCAGGCGTCGAGTGCAGAAGCCATGGCGGCGATTGCCGCACTCTCGCCGTCCTTCTCCGGCGCGTCGCTCTCGGGCAAGTTCGGTGCGATGCTGGGCAAAGCGGTCGCGCACTCGGCGTCACCGGCTGACGCCGCCGACGACGTCGTCGATACGCAGATCAGCCTGCCGGCCGGAGCGCCCGCGGCGCCCGCCGTGCAGGTGGTTCCGTTCACGCTCAACGAACGTTCGGAAATTCCCGGCTTTCTCACCGCGCCGATCACGACGAGCCATGGCGCGCCGGTCACCTATTCGGCGGCCGCCCGGCGCACTGCCGCCCCGCAGGACGGGGACTTCCGCAGCATGCTTGGCGTCTCGCTGAGCGGTGCCACGCGGCTCGCGGCCTTCGCTGGATTCCTCATACTGGCGGGAGCATCGTCGCTCTCCGCACAGGCAGCGCCGCCAGCATCGCCGCCTGTCGCTCAGCCCGCCGCACAGCGCACACAGCCCGCGACGACGGCGGCGCCCGCCGCCACACCGACCACGCCGGCCAACGCCGCGCAGACGCCGGTCGTCATTGACCTGCCCAAGCTCGATCTGCCGCCGCTCGCGCCCATCACGGTGGGTCGTCAGACGCCGATCATCAACAAGGGCGCCCCGGTCCCGCCGCGCGCACCGCGGCCCGGCAACGGCGCCGATCTCACCGCACAGGCGGCCGCCGCCAAGCGTCCGACCAACGCCATGGTCGTCGACTCGGCCAAGGACTCGCGCAACGCGCAGGCCGCGAGCCCTGCCCCGATTGCCGCCGACGATGCCATCATGCGCATGATGCCGCAGATGGACGTGAAGCTGGGGGGGAATGGCGAAGACGGTGGCCTGCGCCTCAACGGCACAGTAGGCATCGTGGTGATGATGGGGCTGCTCACGCTGCTCCCCACGCTCATCCTCATGATGACGGGCTTCACCCGCATCCTGATCGTGCTGCAGTTCCTCAAGCAGGCCATGGGCACCCAGAGCGCGCCACCAGGGCAGCTGCTCGCGGCTATGGCACTCTTGCTCACGGGATTCGTCATGGGCCCCACGCTCGCCGAAATGAATCGCACCGCCATCACGCCATGGCTGGATGGCCAGATCACGCAGGTCGACATGATGAAGGAAGGCGTGAAGCCGATGCGTGAATTCATGCTGCGGCAAACGCGCGAATCGGATGTGAAGGCGTTCGTCGAACTCAGTCGCATGCCGCGCCCGGCGACGGTCGATGATGTGCCACTGCATGTGCTCATGTCCGCGTTCGTCGCGAGCGAGCTGCGTACGGCGTTTCAGATCGGCTTCGCGATCTATCTGCCGTTCATCATCATCGACACCGTTGTCGCGAGTGTGCTCATGAGTATGGGCATGTTCATGCTGCCACCGGCCATGATTTCCTTGCCGTTCAAACTGCTGTTGTTCGTGCTGGTCGATGGATGGAGCCTCACCATTACAAGCCTGGTGCAGAGCTTCAAGTAGGGGTACGTGATTGTGGGAGTCAGAGGCGGTCCGGGGGGATCTGTCGCTGACATCGAACACGGGCTGACCGGGGCGCTTGCTCTGGTTGGCCCGTTTCGTATTGGCGGCACCCTCTTTTCGGTCATAACGACCTATCGTGCAGCATTTGCCGCCCGCGAGTTCTGTGACCCAACTCGCACAACTCGGCTCGGCATGTTTTGCCGCTCGTGCCCGAAGCACCCGTGAGCGGCCGGCGCGGGGATAAACATTTAAACCGTTGCTATTGAATAACTTAGCGCACCATAAGCTGACTCGAGCATTGTGGCACCAACCCTGCTTTAAGCGGTGTCGGCAGCATCACTCAATTCCTGAAGCCCAAGACCGTGACTCATCAGCTCGTCATCGACCTTTCCCGCGACGCGATCATGACCGCCCTCATGATCGCCGCGCCCCTGCTGCTCATTGCGCTCGGCGTCGGTCTGGTCATCGCGATCTTCCAGTCGGTCACGCAGATCCAGGAGCAGACGCTGGTCTTCGTTCCCAAGCTCGTGCTCGTCGGCGGCGCCTTCATCGTCGGCATGCCCTGGCTCCTGCAGATCCTGATCAAGTTCACCACCCAGATCCTTCGCGGCATTCCCGCGATGGTCGCCTGAGCGAACGCTCCACACCGGCCTCGCTCCCGTGAACTCGCTGATCTTCGGGCTCCCCGACTTCTTCGCTCCCGGCGTCGCTGCAGCCTTCGTGCTGACGGCGCTGCGCGTGGGCGGGTTGTTGCTGGTAGCGCCCGCCTGGTCCGCCAAGTCCGTGCCGATGCGCCTGCGCACCGCACTGCTCGTCATCTTCGCCGTCATGCTGCTCCCGGGCGCGCTTGAAAGCGCCGACCGCACGCAGCTCGCCATTACGCCCGCCACGTTCCTCACCGAAACGGCGATCGGCTTCGCCCTCGGCTTCGCGGCCGCGCTGGTCGTCGCCGGCGCCGAGTTTGCCGGTGAACTCGCGACCAACACGATCGGTCTCTCCGGCGCCGCGATCTTCGATCCGATCAACAACACGCAAACCGCACTGCTGTCGTCGTTCATGCAGCTGATGATGCTCACGCTGCTGCTCATGGCCGGCGGCCACATCATCATGCTGCAAGCGGTCGCGCGCAGCTTCGCGGTACTGCCACTCGGAGCACCGATCGCGCTCGATCTCGGGTTCATGCCGCTCGTCAAAGCCGGCAGCACCGTCTTCGCGAGCGGTTTGCAGTTCGCGTCTCCCGTGATTGCTGCCGTGCTCCTCACGAACCTCGCGCTGGCCATCCTCGGCCGCGCAGCGCCGCAGCTCCAAATCATGAGTCTGGCCTTTCCGCTGCAGATCGGCGTGGGCCTCATCACGTTCGCCGGTTCGCTCGGCCTCGTCGTGCAGGCGCTCGGCGATTGGCAGTCCAGCTACAGCACGACGGTGGAATCCTTTGTTCGGGCGGCGCAGTTGGCCCCTGAACCGGCGGGGAGGCGCTGACCATGGCTGAGAACGACTCCGGCGAAAAAACAGAGGAACCTACTGGTAAAAAGCTCGAGGATGCGCGCGAGAAGGGCAACGTCGCGAAGAGCCCCGAGTTCGTCACCGCTGCGTTCCTCCTCGGCTCGCTCATGGTCTTCTCGTTCGCGTGGCCGCCGCTGTGGCGTTTCCTCATGGACACCATGGGGGGCACGTTGGCGCAGGCGGCTGATGCGTCGCACGAAGGCGCCGGCCTGATCTCGTATCTGCAGGTCATGAGCTTCCGCATGATGGTCGCCATCGTCGGTTCCATGGCCGCGCTGTCGGTGATCGCGATTGGCGTGCAGGCCATGCAGACCGGTGGATTGCTCACCACGCAGCCGCTCGCACCGAAGTTCGAGCGCATGAACCCGATCTCGAACGTGGGCAAGTTCTTCGGCCCGCAGCCGTATGTCGATCTCGCCAAGTCGTTGTTGAAGATGTTCATCGTGAGCTACGCGGTGTATGCGACGCTCGCCGATGCGTGGCCCGACGTGCAGGGGCTCGCGCTGAACAGCTCACCGATGGCGCTCATGCAGCTCATGCAGAAGTACGGCTACGCGCTGCTCAAGAATGCCGGCATGATGTTCGTCGTCCTCGCGGTCGCGGACTATGGGTTTCAGCGTTGGAAGACGCACGAAGACCTGAAGATGACCAAGCAGGAAGTGAAGGATGAAAGCAAGGCACAGGAAGGCAACGCCGAAGTAAAGGGACGTCGCCGTTCGCTGGCGCGTGAGCGTATCCGTCGCGCGATGTTCGCCAACGTGAAAACCGCCGACGTCGTGATCGTGAACCCCGTGCACATCGCGATCGCCATCAAGTACGACCCCAGTGTCGCGCCCGCGCCCTACATCGTGGCGCTCGGCGAACGCAAGATCGCGTTGCGCATCAAGGAACTCGCGTTCCAGCACGGCGTCCCCGTGATCGAGAACAAACCGTTGGCCCGCGCCATGATCAAAGTCGCCAAAGTGGGAACCATGATTCCGGTGGAGATGTACCTGGCGGTCGCCGAAGTGCTCGCCTTCGTCATGCGTCAGCGTAACCGTTATGGCGCCGGCTGGCGCGGCACGGCGGCAGCATGACCAGCACGGCGCTCCCCATGCCGGACTTGAACAAGGGCAAGTCCGCGGAAATCGCGCTGGCGCTCGTCGTCGTCACGATCCTCGCGCTCATCGTCGTACCGCTGCCCCCGGTGCTGCTCGACCTGTTCCTGGCCGCCTCCATCGGCTCGTCGCTCGTCGTCCTGCTCGTGGCGCTGTACACCACGAACCCGCTCGACTTCAGCAGCTTCCCGTCGTTGCTGTTGCTGCTCACGCTGTTCCGCATTGGCCTGAACGTCTCGTCCACGCGCCTCATTCTCACCGAGGCGCACGCGGGCAAGGTCATCGAAGCGTTCGGACAGTTCGTGATCGGCGGCAATTACGCCGTCGGTATCGTGATCTTCCTGATGCTGATCGGCATCAACTTCATCGTCATCACCAAGGGTGCCGGCCGTATCGCCGAAGTGGCGGCGCGCTTCACCCTCGATGCCATGCCCGGCAAGCAGATGGCTATCGACGCCGACTTGTCGGCGGGGCTCATCGACGAGAAGGACGCCCGCATCCGCCGCGAAGAGATTGCGCGCACCGCCGACTTCTACGGCGCGATGGACGGTGCCTCCAAGTACGTAAAGGGCGACGCGATCCTCGGCATCATGGTCGTCGTCGTCAACATCATTGGCGGCATCTTCATTGGTGTCGTGCAGCGCAACATGGACATCGCCAAAGCCGCGAGCACGTACACCATCCTCACGGTTGGTGACGGTCTCGTCTCGCAGGTGCCGGCGCTCATCATCTCGACGGCGGCGGGTCTCATGGTCACCGCCGCCACCAGCACCGACAAGATGGGGACCACGCTGAGCAAGCAGCTCGGCTCGCACCCGCGCGTCATGTGGATGGTGGCCGGCGTGCTCGGCGCGTTCTCGTTCATCCCCGGCCTCCCCATGTTCCCGTTCATTGCCATGGCCGCCGGCGCGGCCGCACTGGCCAAGGTATCGGAGAAGGCCGAGCAGCGCCGCATGGAACTCGCAACGGTGACCACGCCCGCCACCGGCGACATCAGCGACGCGCCCATCGCGGCCGATCCCATGCAGGATCTGCTGCAGATCGATCCCATCGAACTCGAAGTGGGCTATGCGCTCATTCCGCTCGTCGACGAAGGCCAGGGCGGCGATCTGCTCGAGCGCATTTCGCTCCTGCGCAAGCAGGCCGCGCTCGAACTCGGTATTCTCGTGCCGCCCATTCGCATTCGCGACGACATCCGTCTGCCGGCCAACGAGTACGTCATCAAGCTGCGCGGCTCGGAAGTCGCGCGCGCCGAAGTGCTCCCGCGTTTCATGATGGCGCTCAACACCGGCGGTGTCGTCGCGGAAATCGACGGCATGGAAACCATCGACCCGTCGTTCGGCATGCCCGCACGTTGGGTCGCGGCGGCGCGCCGCTCCGAAGCCGAGGCATTGGGCTACGTGGTGGTCGAGCCGACCACGGTGGTCGCGACACATCTGCTCGAAACGCTCAAGGGCAGCGCGGCCGAACTGCTTGGCCGTCAGGAAGTGCAGGAAATGGTGGAGACTCTCAAGAAGTCGCACCCCGCGCTCGTGGAAGAAATCATTCCCGGCAAGGTGTCGCTCAGCGTGCTGCATCGCGTCCTGCAGCGTCTGCTCCGCGAGCGCGTGCCTATTCGCGATCTCGTCACGATTCTCGAAGCGCTCGGCGATGGCGCCGAGGCGACGAAGGATCCCGAGGCGCTCACCGAAGTCGTGCGCAAGTCGCTCACCAACGTCATTGCGCGGCTCTTCGCCGACCAGACGGGTACGGTGCGTGGCATCACCATCGGCGCGCGTCTCGAAAGTGCGCTCCTGGGACTCTTCTCGCCGCGTGCGTCGCAGCCCAACGCGCCGGTGCTCACACCGGAATCGCTTGCGGCCATGCTGCGCGACCTGAACAACCTCGCGACCACGTATGCGGTCGATGGTCGCCCCATGCCGCTCATCACGCCGCCGTCGTTGCGGGTCGGCGTGCGCCGTCTCATTGAACCTGTGCTGCCCAGCCTGCCGGTGGTCTCGCTCGCCGAGCTCCCAGCGCAGATCACGTTGAGCAGTGTTGCCACCTGGGAGATGCCGAATGGCTAATCACACGCAGGCCGAGCGTTTTCGCGGCGCCGACCTCTCACGCGTGTCCGATCGTGCCCGTCGCACGCTCGGCGACGACGTCATGATTCTGCACACCCGCACCGTACGTGATGGCGGCGTGCCGATGGTGGAAGTCCTGGCCGCGCCGAGCTTCGCCATCGATCATGTGCGCAGCCGTCTCGAGCCGCGTCCGTTGCCGGCGACGTTGCGCAAGGCTGATGGCCGTCCATTCTGCATTGCGTTGGTGGGGCCCACGGGCGCAGGCAAGACGACGACGGCCGCCAAGCTCGCGGTGCGCCGCGGCATGTTCGGCGCCGCGCGCTGTGGCTTGCTCACAATCGACACGTATCGCGTGGGCGGCATGGAGCAGTTGGCCACGTACGCTGAACTGGCCGACGTTCCGTTCGAAGTCGTGTACGATGCGCGCGAAGTGGATGGCGCGATGAAGCGGTTGTCGCCGAACTGCGACGTGATCATCATCGACACCCCGGGCCGCAGTCCCGCGAGTGCGGAGCTCACCGAGCGGTGGCGTTCGCTGCTGGACACGATCGCACCGGACGAAGTGCACCTCGTGCTGCCGGCCTCGTTGCGGGCGGATCTCGCGGTGGATATCGGACGCGCGTACACCACGTCGCGCGCGCATTGTGGCGCCACGCATCTGCTCATCTCCAAGCTCGACGAAGTCCCGCGCGAGCGTGGGGTGACCGATATGGCACTCTCGCTCGAGATGCCGACGCGATGGGTGACCGACGGGCAGGATGTACCCGCCGACCTCAAGCCCGGCGTGCAGCGGTTGCTGCGCAGCTGGGGGCTTCCCGCTGATGCGGAAGCCGACTGGATACCCGCCTGATGTCGAGCCTCCTCATGTCTCCACCGCGTGGCACCGCGGCGCTCTCGCAAGCCGATGCCGTGCGCGCTGCGCGCACGGGCGCCGGTAGCGAAGGCGGCGGCGTGCCCACGTTGCTGGTGGCGAGTGGTCGCGGTGGCTCGGGCACGACACTCGTATCGGCCTTGCTCGCGGTCAGCGCTGCGGGTGAAGGCAAGCGTGTGCTGCTCATCGACGCCGATGACTTTGTCGGGCCCCTGGCGATGACCTTGGGTGTCACGCCGCGGGCCAGCTGGGCCGATCTGCGTGGCGGTCGTGTGACGGCGCAGGACGTTGCGACACCGGTGAGCGCGACGCTCACGTTGGTGGCCGGTGGAGCGCCGCGTGTCGGCGCCGATCACGCGGCGACGCCCATGACCGCGGCAGAGCGTCGCGCGTGCATGCGTCGCGTGAGTGCGTTGGCCGATCAGATGGATCTCGTAGTGTTCGACTGTGGCGCGCGGCTCGACACGGTGCTTGGCGCCGTGACCCCGCACGCCGATGAACGACTCGTTGCAGTCTCCGCCGGTAGTGATCCGGTGGGGTTGGCAGCGACGTACGCACTGTGCAAAGCCGTGGTGCAGCGGCACAGTGCCCTTCCGGTGGATGTACTCGTCAATCGTCATGAAGGCAGCGAGGCTACTCGCTGCTACGACGCCATCGACGCCGGTGCCCGTCAGTTCCTGGGGCTTACGCTGCGCCTGGCCGGAGCAATTCCGGCCGATTCCACTCTCGATGCTGCGCTCCGCGCGGGGATGCCGTTCCCCGATGCGGCCGCCGGATCTCCGGCCGCCATCGCTGCTCACGATGTCGTGATGCGCGTACTGGCCGCCCGAACTCCCTCCCGTTCCGGTGCTTGACCATGACACTTGCAACTCCTTCCGCCTCCATCGCCATGAATGCCCCGCTCTGGCAATCGTTTCAGGCCGGCAATCAAGTCGCCCGTGACCGACTGCTCGAAGAACACCTCGGGCTCGTCCACCACGTGGCGCGTCAGGTATCGCGCACCCTTGCGGTGCGTGCGGACTTCGACGAGCTGGTGAGCGCCGGTACGATCGGCCTCATGACGGCGCTGGAAGGTTTCGACGCGACACGCGGACTCGCGTTCAGCACCTTTGCGGCCCCGCGCATTCGCGGCGCCATTCTCGACGAACTGCGCAAGCAGGACCACGTCCCGCGCTCCATCCGTCGCAAGACGCGCGAAATCACGGCGGCCCGCGAAGCGTATCAGCGCGCGCACGGGCATGCGCCCGAAGATCGCGAACTGGCGGCGCAGCTTGGCGTGGACATGGAGACGCTGTGGCGCTGGCAGGCGGACGTCGAAGGCGCGCATCACATTCCGCTCGATCGGGCGCCCGGTGATCGCGAGAACACCGCACCGGTGCCCGCGGAGACGCTTACGAGCGAACTCGATGGCGACGTCGAAGAGTCGATGACGCACGAACAGGAAGTGTCGCACCTCAAGGAAGCGATTCTGCGGCTCAAGGAGCAGGAGCGGGTGGTGTTGTCGCTCTACTACTTCGAGGAGCTCAAGCTGCACGAGATCGCGAAGGTGCTCGAACTGACCGAGTCGCGCGTCTCACAGATTCGGAGCAAGGCGCTGAGCAAGTTGCGCGTGGAGCTCAAGCCGCTCCGCGACGCCTGATACGGGAACCGGGGAATCGCACGATGTTGAAGACCATGAAGGGTGTACTGCAGCTGACGGCGTTGGGCGTGGGGGTCACGATCGTCGGGTTGATCGTTGGCGCGTTCCTCATGTCGCCTGGCGTCTCGCGTGAGCAGCGGATCATCGCCTTCGTCGCGTTGGGAGGCGCGGCGGGGTTGGTGCTGCTGTACGATGTCGGGATGCGGGCACTGGCCAAGTTCCGAAAGGGGCGGAGCCGGCGCGCCACCCTGAGCGGGGTCAACCGGCCGACCGCGGCCGCGACCCCCACCATCAAGTTGGCCGGTCGCAGCAGCAAGACGCCGCGGGCGGTCCAGGCACTGGCCGCGGCAGGCGCCGCCCCGGCAGAAATCGCCTGGAAGACGGGGCTGCCACTGGACGCCGTGTCGATGCTGCTGGAGATCGGCGGCCGGCGCTGACGACACGGACCGCGCGGAAAAGGCGTCCGGGCGAGGGGGGTACCGGCACGAATTGCCGTGCCAAATCCTCGGCGACATGCCGGAAGAAATTTCCCGATCGCTCCGTAAAGCCATACTTAACAACAACTTACAATTTTCTTTCCGGTCGGGCCAGCTTTGGCCCGACCGTTGCTTTTCCCCCTGGTGAGTTCGTGTCCCCATTTCCAAGACCACGACATGCCAGGTCCCGTCCAAACCAACGGAATGAGCAGTGCGGCTTCGGCCCTCCAGATGCTGGAGCGCCGACAGGCCGTCCTTGCCAACAATCTCGCCAACGCATCCACCCGTGGGTTCAAGGCGGAAACCGCCTTCTCCCGTCTCATGGGCAACGCGCTGGCGACGACCGATACCGCCATCGACCTCACCCCCGGGACGCTCACGCAGACGCACAACCCGTTTGACCTCGCGGTCAGCGGGAACGGCTTCTTCGTGGTGCAGACCCCGAATGGGGAGCGATTCGTCCGCAACGGCAGCTTCGAGCTCAATGCCAACCGCCAGCTGGTGGACGGCAAGGGCAATCCGGTGCTCGCCGATGGCGGGCCGATCACGATTCCGCCGGGCCAAGTCGAGATCGATGAGTCGGGGTCGATCAAAGTCAACGGCAAGCCGCTCGCGCTTCTGCGGGTCGAGCGCGTCGCCGACGGGACGGACCTCCAGCACGAGGGCGGCACGATGTTCGTCCCCGACGCCACGCGCGTCGCCATCGCCCCCGGCGATCGGAAGGTGATGCAGGGGTTCGTCGAAGAATCGAACGTGAACGCCCTCACGGCCATGACCGACATGCTGAGCGTGCTGCATCGCTACCAGGCCGCGCAGAAGACGCTGACCACCATTGACGAGGCCCGCGGCATCGCCGTGACCGACCTCGCGACGCCCGTTTAAGGAGACCTGACCATGGATCCAGCACTTCGCGCCGCCGCGACCGGCATGATGGCGCAGCAGACACGCACCGAAGTCATCGCCAACAACCTCGCCAACGTGAACACGGCCGGCTTCAAGCGCAGCCGTGCGCAGTTCGAGGACCTGCTCTACCAGACCATTCAGGGGTCGCAGGTCATCGGTGGCACCGAAGCGGAAACGCTCCCCGCCATTCAGGTGGGACGCGGAACGCGGTTGTCGGGTGTGCAGCGATTGCACGAGCAGGGGCCCATCGAGCAGACCGGTCGGAATCTCGACGTCGCCATCGAGGGCGAAGGATTCTTCCAGGTGCAGCTGCCCAACGGCGAGCTCGGATACACGCGTGACGGCAGTCTCCAGATCAGCGATCAGGGAGTGCTCGTGACCGGCGCCGGCTACACCATCCAACCGCCCATTCGCATTCCGCAGGACGGCGCCGAACTCACGATTTCGAAAACCGGTGTCGTGAGCATCCGTCGCGGCAACGACATCAACCCGACCGAAATCGGCCGCATCGAGATTGCGCGTTTCGCCAATCCCAGCGGCCTGCTCAACCTCGGACAGAACCTGCTCGCGCCGACGACCGCCTCAGGACAGCCCGTTGTGGGCTTTCCTGACGACGAAGGCATGGGGCGTCTGCAGCAGGGGAGCCTCGAAGGGTCGAACGTCGAGATCGTGCAGGAGATGGTGGAGATGATCGCCGCCCAGCGTGCGTACGAGATCAACTCCAAGTCCATCAAGACGGCCGACGAGATGGGTCAGATCGCCAACAACATCAAGAACTGACGATGTCTTTCGTGTCCCGGCATTTCGTCGCCCTCGTGGCGTTGCTGCTGCTGCCGTGCGTGCTCTGCGCGCAGCCGGCAGCGGTCAGCGCGCCGCTCAAGAGCGATCAGCGTCGGGTGTCGCTCACCGTTGCGACGCGGGCCTTGGCTCGCGGCGAAGCGTTGCAGCCCGCCGACATTGCCGTCGTCGACACGATCATCACCTGGCGGTGGAACGGGCTCGCGCCCGACACCACGCGCGCACTGCCCGGCTGGGTCACGCGTCGGCCGATCATGGCTGGCGAAGTCCTCCGTGCACCCGCCGTGTCGGCACCGCCGGTCATTGCCGGTGGCGCCACCGTGAAAGCCATCTGGCAGGACGGTCCGCTCACGCTGGTACTGAGCGGCGTCGCCACGAACACCGCCGCCGTGGGCGCCCCAGTCGGCGTCCGCATCGATCGTACTCGCCGGCTCGACGGCATTGCCGTTGCGCCGAACACTGTCCGCCTCCGCTGAGCCTCTGATGTCCCATCAGCGTCTTGCCTCGTTGCTCGTGGCCCCGCTCGCCACGCTGCTATGCCCTATCGCGCTCACAGCGCAGCCCACTCCGCCAGCCGGTGCGACCGGAGCCGCTACGACGGCACCCGCTGCCGCGGCCGCGGCCGCTGCCGCGCCTGCCACCGCCACACCGGTGCGCGCGTCGTGGGTCGCCGATCGTCGCCAGTTTCTCGTGGGCGACATCATCACCGTGCTGGTCGACGACTACACCATCAGCACGGCCGTCAAGGAAAACATTGCGCAGGACACGCGCAATCGTGGACTCGGGCTGAACGCGCGACTCCCCGCCTCATCCAAGAACGTCGGGATCGACACGCGCAACAATGCCGACCAGACGCAGCGTGGCCAGGCGCGTCGTGAGAATCGCTTCCAGAACGAAATGAGCGTGCGCGTCGTGGCCGTTGGCCCCAACGGACTGCTGCAGGTGAAGGGCACCAAGAAGATCGACGTCGACAAGGCGATGCAGGACATCGTCTTCAGCGGCTGGGTGCGCGCGCAGGACGTCTCCGTTTCCAATGTCATCGAATCGAGCCGCGTGGCGGATGTGCAGCTGGGCTACGCCTCGCCCGGTCCACTCGGCAAGCCCAAGCAGGGCATTCTCACCAAGGTGGTTGGAGCACTGTGGCCGTGACCTCTTCTCTTTTGCTTTCGCTAGTCAAACCCATGATCCTGTTCCACGCCACGCGTGTCGCGAAAGTGTGCGCGCGAGTCATCGTCGCCGCCACGGCGCTGTTGCTGCTCATGCCCACGACGGCGAGCGCGCAGAACGACATCAAGATCCGCGATCTCACGTCGGCCGAAGGCGCCCTGCCGGTGCGCCTGGTGGGCTACGGCCTCGCGGTAGGCCTCGACAACACCGGCGATCGCGCCATTGGTGGACAGACCGGCGGCCCCACGGTGCAGAGCGTCATCAACATTCTGCGTCGCTTCAATGTCGAAGTGCCCGCAGATCTCATCCGCATGCGCAACGTGGCGGCGGTGCTGGTCACGGCTGAAGTCTCGCCGTTCCTGCGTGCCGGTGGACGCTTCGAAGTGCAGGTCTCCAGCATGGGCGATGCGCGCTCGCTTCGTGGCGGCACGCTCTTCATGACGCCGCTGGTGGCCGATCCCAACGGGCCGCCACTCGCGTCGGCGCAGGGATCGATGCTCGTAAGCGATGGCGGCTCGACCACGCGCTTTCAGCCGTCGCACGAAACGGCCGCGCGCATTCCTACCGGCGGCGTGCTCGAAGCCGACCTCCCGCGCCCCACGATTGCCGCCACGTCACGCCTCCTGCTGCGTGAGCCCGACCTCGGTACCGCCATGCGCATCGCGACGGCGATCAACGGGGCCATGGGCGAAAAGACCGCTACGGTCGAAGACGAAGGCTCGGTCATGGTGACGATCCCCGACTCCGTACAGAAGCCGGTGGCGATGGCGAAAATCCGCGATCTGGCGATCAGCACCGAAGCCCGGCCGCGCATCATCATCGACGGTCGCGACGGCACCGTGGTCGCCGGCGGCGACATGGTCGTCGGCGCGGCAACGGTGAGCCATGGCGCCATTACGCTCGCCATCGGCAACCTCGCCCCCAACGACACCGCCGCCATTCCGGGCAGTGTGCGCCTTCCCGCGGGGATCCCGGTGCAGCGTGTCGCCTCGGCACTGCACGCCGTGCGCACGCCGCCCAGCGAAATCGCCGCCATCTTCGCCGCGCTGCGTGAAGTCGGTGCAGTGACCGGGGAGATCATCGTCCGGTGATCGATCCCATCGCGGCCCGAGCCCGCATGTCGGTGACCGCAGCGCCCGTCGCGGCGCCAGTCATTGACGCCGCCACCGACCAGAAGCTGCGCGACACCGCCAAGCAGCTCGAAGGCCTCTTCGTGCAGCAATTGTTCAAGGCCATGCGTGAAACCGTTCCACAGCAGGAAGGGATCGTTTCAGCCAGCGCCGGAGAAGACATGTTCACCGGACTACTGGATCAGCACCTCGCTGCCGAGACTCCTAGCCAGTGGGAGGGCGGTCTCGCGGAATCCGTGTACCGCCAGATGCGCGGTCGCATTGCGGCCACGTCCTCCCCTTCGCCTTCCAGCACCACCATCCGCTGATGTCGCCCTCGACTCTGTCCGTCACCGAATCTGCGCCACGCGTCGGCCTGCAATCGACCGCGCTGCTCGACGCGTTGCATGACGCGTTGGTCAGCGAGCGGCGTCTGCTCGATGATCTCATTGCGCAGATGCGTCGTCAGCGCAGTGCGGTGAGCGCCGACGATATCCAGGGCGTCGACGACAGCACCTTTGCCACGCATCGCATTCTCGCCACGCTGGGCCAGGCGCGGACGCGTCGCCGTCAGCTCAACGTGCTGCTCGGCGGCACCGAAGAGTGCACCCTGCGCGAACTCGAGGAGCACCTCGGCGATCTCGTCGACGATCGCTTCCGCGAGGCACGCACGCGCCTGCAGCTCGCCGCCGATACGCTCACGCGGGAAGTGGGCATGAACCGCAAGATGCTGCGCGAAGCGCTCACCACGACCGACACGCACGTTCGCACGTTGGTCGGGGCGCCCACGGCGCCCTCCACGTACGCCAATGAAGGCGTCATCGCGCCAGGCACCGGCGCGCCCCGCGGCGTGCTCGTCAACCGGACGGTCTGACCCATGAGCTCCGGCCTGTTCAGCATTGCGCGCTCCGCACTCCTCGCACACCAGACCGCGCTGCAAACGGTGTCGCAGAACATCGCGAACGCCCAGACGCCCGGCTATTCGCGCCAGGAAGCGGTGTTGGAGTCGAACACGCCGGTCCGTTTCTCGTATGGCTCCGTCGGCACTGGCGTCAGCGTCACGACGATCATCCGCAAGCGCGACGTCCTGCTCGACGACTCGTTCCGTTCGGCCAACACCCTGGCGGGTGACGCCGGCATGCGCCGCGATCTGTTGTCGCAGCTCGAGTCGGTGTTTGGCGAGCCGAGTGAGGCGGGGATGGCGAACGCGCTCGATCAGTTCTGGAACGCGTTCAGCGATCTGTCGTCGCAGCCCAGCAGTCTGGCGGCGCGCGCCGTCGTGCAGCAGCGCGGCCGGCAGCTTGGGCAGCTGTTCAACGATTACGACACGCAGCTCACCACGCTTCGCAGCAGCAGCCTCGAGCGTCTCGACAACACCGTCGACCGCATCAATGCGCTCGCCTCGCAGGTGGCCGAGCTGAACGTGCGCATCGTGGGGAGCGAGTCGAGCGGTAACACCGCCAACGATCTGCGCGACGCCCGCGATCTCAAGCTCGACGAGCTCTCCAAGATTGCCGGTACCCGCGTCGTATCGCAGCCCAACGGGTCGGCGTCGGTGCTGATCGGCAACTCGATGCTGGTGGAGGGCGATACCGCCACGCCGCTGTCGGTGCAGTTCGAAACGCCCAATCCGCTGCCGGCGACGCCGTTGACCGACGTGCCCGTGCGCATCCGATTGGGCAATTCGCCCGACCGGTTGGCGCCGCTCGCGGGTGAGCTTTCGGCACAGGTCACGGTACTCAACACCGAAATTCCGAACGTGCGCGGTCGTCTCGACGCCATGGCGAGTCAGCTCGTCACGGCCGTCAACAATCTGCACACGACGGGCTTCACGTTTACCGGGTCCACCATTCCCGGTACCGCGGCGGGCAACTTCTTCGATCCGGGATCAGCCAGCGCGCCGGTGAGCGCGGCGAGCATCAAGCTCGACGTCGCCATTGCGGCCGACCCGTCCAGGATTGCCGCGTCCGGTTCCGCCAGTGCGCCGACGGATAACACGGTCGCGCAGGGACTCTCACTGCTGCGGTCCACCGACGGCACGGTCACGTGGAATTCGCCCTCGGGCGCCACCGAAACCGGATCGTTCATCGGTTTCTTCCGCGGGCTCGTGACGCGTCTGGGTATCCAGACGTCGTCCGCTACAGACGACGCCAGTGTCGCGGAAGGACTCACGGATCAAGCGGAACTGCGCCGTCAGTCGGTCAGCGGCGTGAACACCGACGAAGAACTCGTGAACATGCTTCGGGTGCAGCAGTCGTATCAGGCCGCGACGAAGATGATCAAGGCCGCTCAAGAAATGCTGGATACCCTGATAGGTCTGGTCTGACGATGCTTATTCTCGGACGCCGCGAAGGCGACTCCATTCTCATCGACGGTGGCATTCGCATCGTGGTCGTCTCGTGCGATCGCGGCGGCGTGCGCATTGGCATCGAAGCGCCGAGCGATGTGAAGATTCTGCGCGGCGAGATCGCGCAGCAGGTCGAGCAGGAGAACCAGCGGGCGGCGAGCGCGTCTGATGCCGCCGACTGGCTTGCGGCCCTCGGCGCGCCGTCAGCGGCCGCGCCGGTGCCGAGTGCCGCGTCCCCGGTTTCGGGCACGGAGCACTGATGTCACCCCGGACGACGACGCGACGCCTGGAGCGTGGGCACTTCGAACGCGCAACCACCCGCAAAGGTGGTCCCGCGGCCGTTGCTGCTGCGCAGGAGCCAGCTGATCGTCCGCGCGTCGTCCTCGATCGTGTCATTGCCGGCCTGTTCGCCGTCGCCGTCCACACGCGCCGCGACGCGCACGCAGTCGCCGACGGTCTCCATCACGACGGTGATCGGTCCCGCTCCACCACGCGACGCCCCCAGCAGCGCGACGATCATGGCATGCAGGACCGCCGTGGGCTCCGCGCGCGCGGGCACCACATCGCCGGTGAAGACCGGCGTGATCGTGCGGCCGCGCAGGGTGGGATGCTCGTCGACCAGTCGACGCGCCGTCTCGAGCGCGTCGCTCAACAACATGGGTTCGAGGCCGGCATCGGCACGGCGGGGCAACTGACGCATGAGCGTCAGCAAGCCGTCGAGCCGATCGGCGTCACTGCGCAGCCCGTCGAGGAATCGCGGGTCGGGCGTTTCGTGCACATCGAGCACCCCCGCCGCGGCGGTGATCGTCGCCAGGCGGTTGCTGATGGCGTGCGCGAGTCCGCGCAACAGATCGTCTTGAATCCCGAGCCAGCGCTCCGCTTCGTGCGGCGTTCCGGTTTCGGCAGTCACTGAATTCTCCACTCGAATCCCCGGACGTTTCGCGTGTTTGTCATCATCGGATTGGTCATCGTGTTTGGCTCAGTCATCGGCGGCTATGTCATGCACCATGGCCAAGTCGCCGTGCTCTGGCAGCCCACTGAGTTCATCATCATCGGTGGCGCCGGCCTCGGCACCTTGGTCATCGGCAACCCGCCACCGGTGCTGAAGGGGTGTATCCAGCAGCTGCTCGGCTTGCTCAAGCCCAACCCGTATGGTCCCAAAACCTACGCCGAACTGTTGCAGGTACTCTACGAGGTGTTCCAGAAGGCCCGCAAGGACGGCCTCGTGGGACTGGAGTCGCACATCGAGAATCCCGAAGGCAGCGACATCTTCCAGAAGTACCCGTCGTTCATGGGGAACCATCATGCGGTGTCGCTGCTCTGCGACACACTGAAGGTCCTCCTCACGGGCACTGTCGAAGACCACAACCTCGCCGACATTCTGGACGTGGATCTCGATAAGCACCATCACGAGCAGATGCTGGTGCCGCATGCCGTGACCACCGTCGGCGACGCCATGCCCGGTTTCGGCATCGTGGCGGCCGTGCTCGGCGTTATCATCACCATGGGCTCGATCGGTGGCGCGGCGTCAGAGATCGGCAACAAGGTGGCCGCGGCGCTCGTCGGTACCTTCATCGGCATTTTGTTGGCCTATGGCGTCTTCGGTCCGATTGCGAAGGCCATGGAAACGCGTCTGCACGCCGAGCACGATTACATGATGTGCATCCGCACCGCCCTGCTCTGCTTTGCCCGTGGTGATGCGCCCATGACGGCCGTGGAGTTCTCCCGTCGCAACATCGAACCGCACGAGCGCCCGAGCTTCACCGAACTCGAAGAGCTCACGCGCAAGAAGGCGGCGTAAGCATGGCAGCGCGCGGCGGCAAGAAGATCGTCATCGTCAAGAAAAAAGTCGCCGGAGGCGGCGGACACCACGGCGGGTCGTGGAAGGTGGCGTATGCCGACTTCGTGACCGCCATGATGGCCTTCTTCATGGTGATGTGGATTCTGGGCATGGACGACAAGACGAAGCAGGCCATCGAGGGCTACTTCGCCAATCCTGTCGGCTACAAGAAGGGCTTCGGGTCGGGCAACAACCCGTTGAGCACCGGCAGCGTGCCGTCGCCTATTCAGAAGACCCCCATGCGCATGATGGTGCGCAATACCGAGCAGAAGACCTTCGAGAAGTTGCGCCAGACGATCGTCGACAAGCTGGCCGCGAGCGACTCGCTGCAGAAGCTGAATGCGGTCGTCGACGTGCAGGTCACCCGTGAGGGATTGCGGATCGAGCTCGTCGAGTCGGGACGCGGCGACGTGTACTTCCCCAACGGCTCGTCGCGCATGAACGCCGCCACGATGCTCACGTTGCAGCTCGTCGGCGCCGAACTCTCGCAGATCACGCAGTCGGTCGTGCTCGAAGGACATACGGATGGTGCCAAATTCGGCGCCGACGCGGCGTACACCAACTGGGAGCTCTCGGCCGATCGCGCGAATGCCGCACGACGCGTGCTGCAGAGCACCGGCGTGGCACCGGAGCGCGTGGTGGAAGTGCGCGGCTACGCCGACACCAAACCGCGTGTCCCTGATGATCCGCTCTCGCCGGCCAATCGCCGCATTTCCATTCTGCTGCCGTTCACCAACACCCCGGATGCGCCACCGAGCGCTCAGGACATGGCGGCGCAGAAGAGCGATTCGATGATCTCCGAAATCAGTACGCCGATCAAGCGCAACTACTGAGCGCGACGTGGGATCAGCCAGCGGCGCTGAGGCGCTCGCTGGCCCACGACACGGCGTCGGCATACAGCGTAGGCAACGCCAGATCGGCGGCGAGCGCGTCCACCAGCGCCCAGTCGCCGCTTTCGTAGGCATCGGCCAGCACAAGCAGAGTCGCATACGGCCCCGTGCCCTCGAGCAGCGCCGCTTTGATGTCGTCGTTGACGGGAAGGCGATCGAGAACCTCCGCCATCGGCAGGCCGAGGAGCGCATCCATGCGCGAGAGGAGCCCGACGAGGAAGCGCGCGCCGGCGTCCGCCGCGGCCCCATGCATCGCCACGGTTTCGCAGAAGCGCCCGCGCACCAGCGCTTCGACCACCGCTTCGTGCGCCACGGGACTGCGCGAGCCCACGCTCGCCACGAGCATGATGAGCATCCAGCGCGACAGCGCTTCGCGGCCAATCAGACGCAACGCTTGCGCAATCGAATCGACATTGCGCCCGCCGAACGACGCGGAGTTCACGATGCGCAGCAGCGACAGCGACAATGAAGGATGGCTGCGGAACGCCTCTTCGAGCTCCCGCTCGCTCGCATCCGGTTCATTGAGGAGCGCCATGATCTGAAAGACCGTGGCCTGTTGCACATTGACGGCGCGGCCGTCGACGGTTTCGGGACGGCTGTAGACGTAGCCCTGAAACATCGTGAAGCCGGCGGCCCGTGCCGCGGCGAGCGCTTCGGGGGTTTCCACACGTTCCGCGAGCACTTCCATCCCTCGCGCACGCAGCGTACGCACCATGGGGGCGAGGGCACCGATGTCGTTGAGAGAGAGCACGTCGACCTTCACGACCTTGGCGAAGTCGAGCAGCGGGTCGAGCGACTCGCGGCCGTCGTAATCATCGAGCGCCAGGGTATACCCGTCGGCGACGGCCCGCGTGCACGCATCGATGACCGCAGGGGTCGCATCGACCGTTTCCAACAGCTCCAGGACGACGGCCGCCGGATCGAAGATCTTGTAGAGCTCTCCGAGCAGATGCTCTTCGGTGACGTTCACGAAGGCGATCGTTCCGCCCGTCAGCCGATCGAGCCCGATGGAGAGCAGCGCATGCAGCGCCGTGTCACCGCACATCAGTGATGCCGACACATCGCCCACGTAGGCGTGCGTCGCCTCGCGGGTTGCCCGATACAACAGCTCATAGGCAATCCGCTTGTCGCGCAGATCGAAAATGGGCTGACGGGCAATGAAGACGTGCTGCGCCGTGGGGGGCGGTGTCACAGCGGCATCGGATGAACGCATGGCGGTGGTACAGGACGTGGGAACGCAGGCCGGACGGGGGCGTACGAACTACCGGGCCGTTGGGCATGCGTTATCGACGGCGACCACCACGAACGGATAGCGGCAGCCTCCTCTGTTCCACTATCGTCAACAGTATGGCGGAACTTCACCGAATGATTCAGAAAACAGCGAGCGTCCCGGCGGCACGCGTACTCCTTGCCGGCGTACTGTCCCTGACGGTTGCGTGTGGCCGGTCGGAGCGCTCCGCCGCCGCCGGATTGGACTCGGCGTTATCGCGCGATTTGACCCTCGCGGCCTCCGCCACCCCCGACATCGCCATCGGGGATACCGCCGTGACGAGCGCGCCGTCGGCGCCCTTGCCGCCGCCGGAATCCCCGCGTCCTGCGCCGCGCGCGGAGCTCCCGGCACCGACGCCGGCGCGAGCCGCCGCCCCTCGGGCGCCGCGTGCCGCGCCCACCCCCGCTCCAGCCCCCGCCCCCGCCCCAGCGCCGGCACCCGCCGCGGTGGCACCCTCCCCAACGCCAGCGCCGGCCCCAGCGCCCGCCGAAGCGCCAGCGGCCCGGCGTGCTCTGGGAGCTGGCGTTCAGCTGTCGGGGCCGACCAATGCCCCGATCTGCTCCATGGCCAACCGGCCCGGCGATCGGTTCGTCGTGTCGCTCAGCAGCGAGGTGAGCAGCCCGGACGGCGCCCGGCTCCCGGCGGGGACCCCCGTGCTGGTCGAGCTGGCACGCGTCGACTCCACATCGGGAGAGATGAGCTTCCGGTTGCGTGGGGTGCAGGTACAGGGGGAGTTTTATCCGGCCGAAGGCAGTGTGAAGGTCGTCGACGGCGCCATCACCGAGCGGAAAGTGTCGAAGGGCGGCAGCGATGCAGGCAAGGTCGCGACCGGCGCCATGATTGGCGGGATTCTCGGACGGGTGATGGGTGGCGGCGCGAAAGGGACGATCATCGGCGCCGCTGGTGGGGCGGCGGCGGGCACGATCGCCGCGGCACGGAACTCCACGATCGAGCGTTGCCTTTCGGCCGGCGCCACGTTGTCCACCACGCTGACCGCGCCACTCGTGCTTTCGCCATCTTCACCGTGATCGTCACCCAGTGATCGAAGTTTCGGGATATACCAAGCTCTACGGCGACACCGTTGCCGTGCAGTCGCTCTCCTTTCAGGTGGCGCCCGGTGACGTGCTCGGACTGGTCGGCCCGAACGGCGCCGGCAAGACGACGACGCTGCGCGCCATTGCGGGCATCCTGCGTCCGACGGCTGGTCGCATCGAGGTCGCCGGCGTCGACATGCAGAGCAATCCCGTCGCGGCCAAGGCACGTCTCGCCTTCATGCCCGACGAGCCGCAGCTCTTCGATTACCTCACGGTTACCGAACATCTGCAGTTCGTCGCGCGCCTGTACGGCGTCCCCGACGCCGCGCCGCGCATTCCCACGTTGCTCGAAGAGCTCGAACTCACCGCCAAGAAAGACGCGCTGCCGCCCGAGCTCTCGCGCGGCATGAAACAGAAGCTCGCGATTGCCTGCGGCCTGCTGCATCGCCCTGCCGCCATCCTGCTCGACGAACCGCTGACCGGTCTCGACCCCGTAGGAATCCGGCGGATGAAGGAGACGATCGCGGCGCGCGCCCGCGAAGGCACGGCGGTCATCCTCAGCTCCCACCTGCTGCATTTGGTCGAAGAACTGTGCACCCGCTTGCTCGTCATCCGGCGCGGTGAAATGGTCGCGCTGGGGACCATCGACGAGATCGTCAGCGCGCGCCCCGAACTCGCGGGTCGTTCGCTCGAGGAGATGTTCATTGCGCTGACGGGTGAATAGCGCGGTGGTGCGGACACCGGCCCCAGCGCGTGCCATGCTGTTCCTGTATTGGCACAGCTTCGCCAACCGCGTCCGTTCGCAAGCGGCCCGCGTGCGCAGCCCGCGCTACCTCATCGCCGTCGCACTCGGCGCGCTGTATCTGTATTGGGCGCTCTTCCGCAACACGCGCATGGGGGCAGCCCCCCTGGCCGGCTTCCTGACCTCCAACATCACCATGGTGGTTGGCAGTACGCTGCTGCTCGTATCGTCGGCCCGCTGGTGGATCTTCGGCGCCGACCGGAGCGCGCTCGCCTTTACGCCGCCTGAGGTGCAGTTCCTCTTCCCGGCACCGATATCGCGGCGCGGCCTCATCCAGACGAAGCTGCTGCGCATGCAGCTCGCGATCTTCTTCAACACCATCATCTTCAGCGTCGTCTTCCGTGGGAACGCGGCGCAATTGGCGACGTGGGAACGCGGACTGGGGTGGTGGATGCTCTTCTCCACGTTGGCCATGCACCGGGTCGGCGCCTCCATCGTGCGCGCCAACGCCGTCGAGCATGGCAACAGCGGCCGACGCAAAGCCGTGTTGCCCGTGGTCATTTTCGGAAGCCTCATCGCCGCGGTGGTCTTCGGCATCGTGACCGAAATTCCCGCATTACGCGCGGCTGCCACCGGTGGCATCAAGTCGCTCGTGGCGGCCATTACCCTGGCGCTCGACGCGCCGATTCCGCGCACGGCCCTGCTCCCCGCGCGCGTGCTCATCGACCCCATCATCAACTCCGGCACCCCGGCGTGGGCGCTGTCCGCATTGTGGTCGGGGCTCATTGTCGTGGGTCACTACTTCTGGGTCGTGCGCCTCGATGCGTCGTTCGAGGAAGCCGCCATGGACGCGACGGCCGTGCGCGTGGAGCGCATTCAGCGCGTCCGCTCATCGCAAATGGGTCAGGCGCGCTCCAAGAAGGGCAAGCTGGCCAAGGTGCCATCGCTCTCGCTCAGCGGCCGCCCGGAAGTGGCGATCGCGTGGAAGAACCTCGCAGCCGCACTCCGCGGCGGCGCGTGGAGGAGCCAGCTCATCATGTTCGTGCTGGGGCTCACCACCCTGGCCGTCGTCACCCGTTCAGCGTCGTCGCGCGCCGGTGATGCGTTCATCGGCGTGACCATCGGCTGGGGCGCCATGCTGCTCTTTTTGGGGCCGCTGTGGATGCGCTTCGACCTGCGCCTCGATTTGCCGAGGCTCGCGGTGCTCAAGACCTATCCGCTGCCGGGGTGGCGCATCGTGCTGGCCGAGATTGCGGCGGTCACGCTCCTGCACTCCATCACGGTCTGGTCGCTGATGTCGGTGCCGGTGGTGATGTTCATTCAAGACCCGCAGCTCTTTCTCGACAGCGGCGCGACCGTCCCCATTCTGGTCTCCATCGTGGTGGGTGTGCCGGCGTTCAACGCGCTCATGTTCACCATCCAGAACGGCACCGCGCTGCTCTTCCCCGCGTGGGTGCGCCTGGGAACCGAAGCCCGCGGCTTCGAGACCATGGGGCAGAATCTGCTCACCACCGGGGCCACCACACTCGTGGCGGCGGTCGCGCTCGTGTTCCCCGTCGGCTTGGCCGCGTTGGTGCTGTGGCTCACCAACGACTGGGGCGGGTGGTCCGTGCTTGCGGCCACCCTACTCGCCAGCGGCATCATCATCGCTGAACTTTGGCCTGTCCTGCATTGGCTGGGCACGGTCTTCGACGACACCGACGTGAACGAGGTCGTTGGCTCCGCCTGACCGGCCACGCGTCCGCTGCTGGTCCGCCGTGGCACTCCCCTACCGGGGGACGACGCAGGTGCCTAACCTGAGTTCTCACCTGTTCCGTGCGCCTTCGAAGGGTTTCCCGATGTCCGCAGACGAATTCGATCCTCCCGACGACGTCCCCCTGAACGAGGACGGCGAAGCCCGCCCCGCGGTCTTCGTCACGACGCGCGAGCCCGTGACCGTGACCATCACCCAGCTCGACGATCCGCGCGCGCCCGATTCGTCGGCGCTCGCGGCGTTCATCGACGGGCGAATGGTTGCGCGCAGCGCCATGCCCGCCGAAGCCATTGCCCGGTTGGTCGAGCTGCACCTGTTCGACGAACCGGTGTCGTTGGGCCTCTTCGCTTACGAAGAGGCGCCGGGGCTGCAATGCCGCCTCTTTGCGCTCGTCCCGCGCTCGTTGCTCCAGGCCGACGTGCACAACGCGGAGCCGTGGAAGGAAAGCGTTCCCAGCTACGAGGCCAGCCTCGGCGCGGACGACGATGATGATGACGACGATGACGACGATGAGGACGACGACGAGGAAGAGGCGCCGTTCGAGACGATCCTGCTCGGACACATCGTCCGCTTCGACAAGGATCGCCGGCACCCGGAAAACCTCGCCGAAGAAGCCGTCGATATTCTGCAGCGCATCATTCACGGCGCGGAGTCGCTCGAAGACGCCGACAAGAAAGCGATTGACGACCTGTTGGGCTCGCTCTGACCGGTCACCCATACAAAAAGACGCCGACCCGGTGATGCCAGGTCGGCGTCTTTTTGTTGCACGTCAATCGGTCACGCGTAGCGTGAGTCGTTATTGGACGGCGACTTGCCCACGCAGCTCCCCACCCGGGAACGCGTCCGTATGCAGGTTCACGTAAATCGTGCCGGCCTTGATCTGCGTGATGAGCGCGGACAGGGGCTGCCCCGCGAGTGTACCGACGAGGTTGCCGGCCGTCACGAACTGGCGACCAATGCGGCCCGACTGCGGACCGACGAGCGTCGGCGCCAGCACGAGATCCGTGACGACGGCGCCATTGGCACCGCGCGCACCGGTGTGGAAATGACCGAAGCGGATGTTCGCCAACGCATTGACGTTGATGTTCACGTAGAGCGTGTCGCCGCCCTTGCTCAGCGTGAATTCGGCCGAGCCGGTCGCCGTTGACGAATTGGGGGGCACTTCTTCATTCCCCGCGAGCGTCGCACGGAACCGCTCGAGCGACGGACCAGCCACATCATCATCACCGCACGCGCTAAGGGCCGTGGCGGCGGCGAGGGCCAATGCCGCAAGGGAACGTCGGGCAAGCAAAGTCATAGACAGTTTCGGAAGAGGTGAGGCGGAAACCACGTCGTTTTCGCTTCGTGGCAAGAGCTGTACGCCGGTGCGCGGCCAATGGATGCATGATCGTATGGCCACCATCGCTACCAAATGGGTCGGTTGGCTGGAAGTTCCACCGTCCGTGGGCAGTCGCAGGTCCTGACCGCCAATTCCAAAAACTGGTTTGTGTCAGCGCCAGCCGCCCTGCAATCGCTTGAACAGAAAGGCGACGTATCCCTCGCGCCGCCGCGCCGGATCACTGCCTAACCATTCGTCGGGAACGGCGGCAGCAGCCTGTCGCAGCACATCGCGCGACAGCACGGGGACGTACTGCGCGTGCGCATCGGGCAGCAGATCGGCGGCCCACGCGAACAGGTGCGATGGCACATCGTACGGGCGGTGTGGCATCTGCTCCGTAACGGCACCCCAATCGTGGTGAAACGGAAGACAGGCGCCGTGATCGATGCACCAGATGGTGCCACGACGGATCATGAGATTGGGATTGTGAATCGTCCGATCGAGATTCTGGACGACCGCATCGAGCCACAACACGCGAGCTGCGGTCGTTATCTCAACGCGCGCGAACTCCGGCGGCGTCAGGTCGCGTGCGTTGACGAGCAGCTCGAACCCCAGGTTGTACCCGACACTCGCGTTGAGCAGATCACGTAGCTCGTCGTTGGGATCGTCACTGGCGACGCCCGCAGGCAGCGCCACGAGCGTGCGTGCCGGCACGTGCAGCCCAATGGCCTCGGCAAGCGTACCAACGATGATTTCCGCGACCAGTGGCAGCACCCCTTGCGACGCGCCGCTGAGCTTGAGAAACCACTGCCCCGCCGTCGTGTCCGCCACCACGGGCAACGACGAGCCTTTGCGCTCGCGTCTCACGACACGCGTGACGACAGGACCGGCAGACAGAGCGGTCATTCGACGCCTTTGACCGACAGCTCCAGCGCCGGTACGTCCGCCAGTGGGGTATCGGCCCCGCTCAGTTCACCAAGCTTGCGCGCGGTGACGAGCACGCGCGACTCGAGGCTGCCCAGCGCTCGATTGTACGCGGTGACGGCCCGGTGCAACCCGCGCCCCAATTCGATGAGCTGCTCATCGAAGACACTCAACCGCTCATGCAATTCACGACCGAGTAGCGCCACCTGCTCCGCTTCCTGTGCCACGCGCTCTTGCCGCCATCCGTACGCGGCGGCTTTGAGCAGCGCGATGAGGGTGGTGGGTGTGGCGAGGAGCACCCGATCGCCAAGAGCGCTCTCGAGCAGCGTCGGGTCGGCATCGAGCGCCGCCGCAAAGAACGCCTCACCCGGAAGAAAGAGCACGACGAAATCCGGCGCGTCGTCGAACTGCGACCAGTAGCGCTTGGCGCTCAGCTTCTGCACATGCGCGCGCACCTGCGCCGCGTGATCGGCCAGGCGGGCGCTCCGCTGACGATCGTCAGGGGCGGCCATCGCTTCGAGATATCCCGAGAGCGGCGCCTTGGCGTCGACCACCAGCCGTCGGTCGCCCGGTAACCGCACGATGAGGTCCGGACGCTGCACGCCGTCGTCGGTACGCACCGACACCTGCGGTTCGAAATCGCAGTACGCGAGCATGCCGGCGAGTTCGCATACGCGGCGCAGCTGCAGCTCGCCCCATTGCCCGCGCACTGTCGGCGCGCGCAGCGCCTGCGACAGCTGCTGCGTTTCGCGTCGCAGCGATTCTCCCGAGAGCACCACTGCATCGAGCCGCTCGCCAATCTGTCCCGCCACCTGCGCCTGCGCCCGGCCCAACTGCGCCAGCGCATCATCGTAGCGTGACAGCGTGTCGCGAATGGGCGCCAGCAACTCCGCCACGTTGCCATGCCGCGCCGTCAACGCCGACTCGGCCTCATGACGCGCGACCTGCTCCCGCAACGCCATCTCGGTTGCCCGTGCGCGCGCATCAGCCTCGCCCAGCGCGCGCGCGGTGTGCGCGGCCGAGAGCGAGCGGCCCACGAGCCACGACACCGCCGCCCCTGCAACAACGCCAGCGATGAGACTGAGAGAGTCGAGCATTCGAGTTGAGATCTGAGAAACAAGACGGGGCAGAGCTCAGCCTCTGATAGGTGTGAGAGTCCAGTAACGCAGGCGTGAGCAGCCAGGCCCCGCGGTGGCGGTTACCCCTACCGCCGGTCCTCGCCGCTCACTTCTGCGTTGCTGGACTCTCACACCTATCAGAGGCTGAGCTCTGAGTTCTGAGCCCTGAGATCGGAGCGCTGAGCTCTCCGATCTCAGCCCTCAGCTCTCAGCAGTGAGGGGGAAAAGGCCGTCGATGGATAGGTACCGCTCTCCCGTGTCGTAGCAGAAGGTGAGGATACGCGCGCCCTCTGACAGTTCGGGGAGCTTCTGCGCCACGGCCGCCAGTGAGCCGCCGCTGGAGATGCCGATGAACAGCCCCTCTTCGCGTGCGGCACGCTGCGTGTACGTGAAGGCGTCTTCCTCCGTCACCTGTATCGTGCCGTCGAGCGTGTCGAGATGCAGGTTGGTCGGAATGAATCCGGCGCCGACGCCCTGAATGCGATGCGGGCTTGGCGCCCCGCCACTGATGACCGGCGACTTGGCCGGTTCCACCGCGAAGGTCTTGAGCGCCGGCCAGTGCCGCTTGAGCACCTCGCTCACCGCCGTGATGTGTCCGCCCGTGCCCACACCGGTAATGAGATAGTCGAGACCATGCGGGAAGTCTTCGAGAATCTCGTTCGCCGTGGTGTCCACGTGCGCCGCGATGTTGGACGCGTTCTCGAACTGCGACGGCATCCACGCGTTGGGGGTCGATGCGACCAGCTCCTGCGCACGCGCAATGGCCCCCTTCATCCCCTTCTCACGCGGCGTGAGATCGAACGTGGCCCCGTACGCGGCCATGATGCGCCGGCGCTCGATGCTCATCGACTCTGGCATGACCAGCAGTAGACGGTAGCCTTTCACCGCCGCGACCATGGCGAGTCCAATACCGGTGTTGCCGGAGGTGGGCTCGATGATGACGCTCTCAGGCGTAAGCGCGCCTGCCTGCTCCGCGTCTTCGATCATGCGGAGGGCAATGCGATCTTTGATGCTGCCACCGGGATTCGCGCGCTCGAGTTTCATCCACACTTCATACCGCGCATCGAACAGCCGCTGAATGCGCACGTGCGGCGTGCCGCCGATGGTCTCGAGAATAGTTGCCGCCTTCATTGCCGCTCCCGCTAGATGTGAAACTCCAAGCCGTCGTCACCATCACGCTGCTCTACCCTGCTGGTGAACTGGACCACGCTACGCGGCGGCACCGAGTTCGTCAGCCATACGTTGCCACCAATCACCGACCCCGCGCCAACGACCGTCATGCCACCCAGAATGGTGGCGTTCGCATAGATCACCACGTCGTGCTCGATCGTAGGATGTCGCTTGCGGTTCGCCAGCTTCTTGCTCACCGCAAGCGCACCCAGCGTGACTCCCTGATAAATGCGCACGCGATCACCAATCACGCTCGTCTCGCCGATCACTACACCCGTACCATGATCGATGGCGAAACCGGCGCCAATGCGCGCGCCGGGATGAATATCGATGCCCGTTTCGCGGTGCGACCACTCCGACAGCACCCGCGGAAAGAGCGGCACCTGCAGCAGATACAACTCGTGCGCAATGCGGTGTACCGCGGTGGCCAGAAAGCCCGGGTACGCCACGATGACTTCCTCGAGACTCATCGCCGCCGGATCACCGGCCATGATGGCGTTCGCATCGAGCACCAGCGCGGCGTGTACCGTGTTCATGCGTGAGAGGAACGTCCGCACTACCTGGTCGGGTTCGGCAACGAGCGGCCCAATGGCCGCACGCAACAGCGCTTCAAGATGCATGGCTTCGTCGTCCACGCCCTCGGCACCCATGCGTGCGGGATGCGCGAACTGCGGAAACATCAGCGCCAGCGCGCGAAACGCGAATTCTTCGGCGAGGGCACGCAACGGACGCGGCGCATCACACGCCTGCCGCTCCGCCTTGCGCGCCATGAGGAAGGTCGCCCACGACGAGTCGTTCATGTTTACAAGCGCTCCAGTGCGGATACGCGGTCACGGGCGCTACTCGCCACATAGCACTGCATCCCCACGGGCCAGAGACCCGCGCGGCGCATGGCGCGCCGATACCACGCCGCCGGACGCGGCGCCGGCCAGTTGGTATCGCCTTCGAACTGGTCGTCGCTGGTGAACAGCTCCAGATACGCCATGCCGCCAACGCGGCGCGCCACCTGCGCCAGCCCGCGCTGCAACGCCGGTGCCTCGAGATAATTGAGCATCCCACAGCATACCACGAGATCGTACTCCTCGCGCAACGAGAGCGTGTCCAGCTGTTCGATGCCGCCGAGCTGCAGTCCACGCGCGCGACCATAGCGCGACACCGCATAGGCGCTGGGATCGACACCGTCGTAGTGCAGCCGCGGGCGATGCGCGCGCAGGGCGGCACGCCACTGCCCCTCGCCGCACCCTACATCGAGCACCGACCGCACGTTGCGCCCGAGCACGAACTCGGCCGTCCGCAATACGAACGCCGCCTGCCGTGCCAACTCCACCGGCGACTTCACGCGATGCCGCGGATGCCGGTACCACTTGTCGAAGTACGCTTTGTCGTAGCGCTTCTCCTCCGACGCCGCCGCCGCAGGTGCTGTACTCAGAGAATCCCCCAGAACGAGCGGTCAATATCGATCGAAAAACGCCACGTGCCATTGCGCAGTCCGCGGGCGACATCGGCGCGCAGCAGGTCGTAGAAGAACAGCATGCCCACACCCGCCGACGGATACACCCCCGACACGGTTCGACGCTCCGCGGTCCCCGCGGCCGTGCCGAGCACCTGCACGAACGGCGCGAGCGTGACATGTGGCGGCGACTTGCCAAAGCGACGGAGCGGAATGGACGGCGCCGGAACCGGCGTGCGGAACTCGAGACGCTGCGACAGCAGCGCACGCGACCCGAAGGCGTGCCAGTCGTAGCCCGGTGCACTCCACGGTCCGCCGGCAAACACCAACCACTGCGGCGGCAGGTCACGACCGCCGGCCACGCCGGCAACGGTCTGCAGCAGCAACGCACGGTCACCACCGAGCGGACGCGTCAGCTGCAGCATGCCGTGCGCACGCCCCACCAGCGGCCGCACGTCGCGAGTGCTCAACACCGTGCCCGGCGCCGGCAGTGCGAGCGGATCGCCAACGGGCGCCACGCTACCCGTGTAGGCGCCAGCACTCGCCGACAGCGTCCAGAATGCACGCGTCGAAGTCGAGGTCGCGGGTACGGTCCCGCCAGCACCGCTCACCTCGAGTCGTCCACCGCGTAGCGTCCACGCATTGAGTGTGGGCGCGAAGCTGCGAATAATGCCACTCGCGTGGGCTACGGTGGGCGCATCACGCTCTGCGGCCAACCGCCAGGTGAACGCGCTGGTGGGTGAGCGCTTGTAGAGCACACCAAGCGCGCGCGTATCCACCTGCGTGGTATAGTCGCTGGAGAAGAGCGCCGACGCGAGCGTGTTGGTCACACCGGCGCGTTCGGCCATCGCGAGGTCGCGGTATTCGCGTTCCGCAAAGAGCTGCAGCGTGGGCACGCGACCGAACGCCGGCACACGACCCACCGCCACCTGCCCCTTCACCTGCTGATCGCCAAAGCCGTATCGACCACGCGCACTGACCATGATCCCCGTGGGGCTGCGATGCGCGCCGCCGAGTCCAACCGCGATGCCTTCAGCGCGCGTCATGCGCACCAGGTCGCTGACGCCACGTCCGGTCACGGACGCCGACGCCGGACGCGCGAGCAGCGACGCGCGCACGGCGGCTTCGGCCTGCACCCGCGCGCGGACGACGTCTTCACTCGTCGCCACCTGAATATCTGGCGGTAGCGCATCGATCACCCGTCCTTCGAACGGGTGCGCCCGCAGCGAATCGCGCGACACCGAACTCCAACGCGGCAAGGCCATCGTAGCGGGAGGAATCTGTTCGTTCACCTCGTAGTTCGAAATCTCCCACCGACCGCGTACGATGCCACGCGCCGGGATATCGAACCACGTGCTCCCGCGCGACACCTCCACTTCCTGACGACGCGGCAGCCAGTATTTCTCGCGCACCAATCCGTTTTCGAGCGTGACGACGAGCGTCTCGATGCGCCGGTCGAGAATGGCCGCACGCGTGAAGGTCATCGATAGCCGCACGACGGCGGCGGTTTCGTGATCGAGATACACCGAGCCGATGGCGGCGGGGCGCGTCCCGTCGCGCGGACGGAACTTCACTTCGTCCACGAGGATCTCTCGTCCGGGAATGCGAATGCGCACCGGGCTGCCCATGGTGTATTCGTACTGCGACATCGCGGTCGCCGCGAGCGGATGCGGCACGTCGCGCACATCCTGCCCATCACCCAGACGAATGCGATCGGGAAGATTGTCGAGCACCACGCCGTAGCGGTCGCGATAGTAGCCCACGTCGGCGGGGAGTAGCGTGGTGTCGCGACGTCCTACCAGCCGCTGCGCACTTCGCCCTGGTTGCCACCACGCAATACTCAGCGCGAGTTCTTCGCTCTGCACCACGCGAGGGGGGATGATCACCCCCTCGCCCAGCTGGGCAAGAAACGCCAGAAAGCCGCGGGCATCGGCGCGATAGCTGAGGAGCGAACTGTCGGCGAGCTGTAGGCCGCGCCGCGCGATCGCGCGTTGCACGAGCGAGTCCGCCGCCGCACTCTGCCAGGCACCGGCCCGACGAACGGGCGTCGGATCGGCGCTTTGCGCCAGTGCGCCCCGCACCGGCAACATGGAAGCACCAAGCCACCCGGCGATCTGCAGCGCGTATGTGAAGGACCGCGTTCGCGGACGGAACATGAGCAACGGCTAAGGGGTCGTGGCGTCGAGCAACAGCCATCCGCGGAAGCGCGACGCTGGTCGTCGGTCATCGTGCGGCACCACTGCAAGATAGGCCCATCCATAGCGCCAGTTGGAGTCGGGGCGCAGCGTGGAGGGGCCCGGCGTGCGGGGCGCGCGAAACGCCCGGCGCTCCACAATGCGCGCCGTCAGCGCTGTCATCGTGCCGGTGGGGCCGGTGAGGTAGACCTTGGCGCTCTTGCCGAGCGCGGGCGCGGCCCACATCGCGCTGAAATGCACCGCCAACAGCGTATCGAACCGGCCACCGGGCCGCTCCGCCTCTATGCGTGGGCGCGGACCACTCGTCGCGAGCGACGTCGCGGTGAACTCGGCGTCAGGAAAAAGCTGGGAACCGCGATAGCGGGTCACCACCCATGAGTCGAGCACGCTCGAGGCATCTGCCCACGCCGTCGAGACCAGTGGGGCGCACACCAAGGCGACGGCCAGCACCCCACCAAGTCCTCTGCCACGACGCACGCTATCGCCTCAGGTCAGCGTACGAGCGAACGCAGCCCGAGCGCGCGACGCGACAGCAGCGGCGGCAGCGGCTCCGGATGGAGTTGCGCCACTTCGGCGCCCGGCGCCACGACATCGAGCCCTGCTCGGAGTGCCGCGTCTTCGCGCACCGCATAGCGCAGCAACGCTTCACTCTCACGCTCCACTTCGAGCATGCGCACCATGGCCAGTCGCGTGGCCGTCGTCACCCACTCGGCGCGGCGCAGCGGGTCGCGCTCGGTGGCCGGCGCCAACTGCGCCAGGAGCGTCCGCAGTCGTCCTTCGAGCAACGGCAGTGGCCGCACCGCCCACCCTTCACGCAACGCGTGCATGGCCAGGGAATCGGCCATCAGCGCCACCGCGCGCCCCGCCGGTGCACTCCAGCCGTCGGGAATGGAGTACGGATCACGGCGCGACGCCTCGTCCAGCAGCACATCAGGAAGCAAGCCGCCATGCGCCGCCGCGCCCTTCCCGGCACGACGTGCGAGCGATACGCCACGCGGCGTCAGCCAGCGCGCCGTCGTCAACCGCAACGACAAGTCCGGGGACAAGCGGACCACCCGCTGCACCAGGCCTTTGCCGTAGGTCGGGGTCCCCACCAACAGCGCCCGCCCATGATCACGCAGCGCCGCCGCGATCACCTCGGCCGCACTCGCCGTGCGCGCATCGACAAGCACCGTGAGCGGCAATGTGCTCCACCGGGAATCGCGCGTGCGATACGGCTCCGTGTTGGTCCCGCCGCGCCCGACGAGCGACGCCACCACGGCGCCGCGCGGCAGAAACAGGCCGGCCGCACGCACCCCTTCCTCGAACAGTCCACCGGTATTGCCACGCAGGTCCAGCACCAGCGCCTTGGCGCCACGCTGAATCACCCCTTCCACCGCGCGCTCGAGTTCGTGTGACGACCGTGCCGAAATCGTGGACAACCGCACGTATCCCACCGAGTCGGCCAGCAGGCCCTGATCGGAGACCGCGGGCAGATGCCACTTGGTGCGCTTCACCGACAGCTGCACCGTGTCCCCCATGGGCGCTCGCCAGAGCGTGAGGACCACATCGGCGTTGGCGGCATGCGTGCTGTCGTTGCCGTTGGTGCGGGCCGACGCACGCCGCGCATCATCGCCCATCGCTACGCCATTCTCGGCCAGAATACGATCGCCCGCGCGAATGCCGGCAGCTTCCGCCGGCGACCCGGGCGCGACGCGTGCGACGCCAATGCCGCGCGGCTCACGACGCAGCGTAAGCCCCAACCCCTGCCCGTCGCCCTTCAGCGTCCCGCGGTACTTCTCGAAGCCGTCGGGGCGCAGCAGCGCGGCATACGGGTCATGCAGCTCACGCAGCATCCCCGACACGGCCCGGCGGATGAGCTCCTCGCTTGGCAACGAGTCGAGCGCGTTGGCGCGCACGGAGTCGATGGCGGTGGACAACAACTTGGCATCGGCCCATTCGTCCCGCCGCTCCGTATCGAGCCGCTCGTACCAGCGACCACCGGCAAACGCCGCTGCTACGGCCACCGCGGTGAGCGGTGCCAGTACATGTGGACGCGCGAACGATCGAAACGAGACCATAGCAGAAGCGAGACCAGTCAGGGGGTCGTCGCGGACAAGCCGCAACCCAATCCATCCCTCTGCATACAACACGAACGACGAGGTGATCCGTCAATGCTGCATCTCGCAATGCGCCAGCGCCAATCCTGCACGTATCTTTCGAGTATGGTTGAAGACACCGCAGAGTTCGTCGAAGACGGTTACGTCTCCGAAAAGGCGCCACCCGCCAGTCAGGCATTCAGCGGACTGTTGCTGCTGGTCTGTGCCGCTATTGCCCTCGGGTGGGCCAACTCGCCCTGGCAGGAGAGCTATCACGCGGTGCTTCATGCCACGGTCGCCGGGTGGTCGGCGCAGCACATCATCAATGACGGTCTCATGGCCGTGTTCTTCCTGCTCGTCGGCCTCGAGATCAAGCACGAGATTCAGGACGGGGCGCTGTCGTCGCTCAAACAGGCAGCGCTCCCCGTGGTAGGCGCGGCGGGGGGCATGCTCCTGCCAGCGCTCATCTATTCGGCGGTCGCGTTCGGCACCCCGGCGGCACCGGGGTGGGGCATTCCCATGGCCACCGACATCGCCTTCGCGTTGGGCATCGTGGCGCTGCTGGGCGACCGTGTCCCCGCGCCACTGCGAATTTTTCTGGCCGCCCTCGCCATTGCCGACGACATCGGCGCCGTGGTCGTCATCGCCATTTTCTACACGCCAAGCGTCGTGACGCTGGCGCTGGCGGCGATCATCGCCATCATGGGCGGGCTGTTGGTGCTCAACCGACGACAGGTCGACACCGTGTGGCCGTACCTCGTTGGCGGTCTGCTGTTGTGGATCGCGGTGTACAAGTCGGGCGTGCATGCCAGCATTGCCGGTGTGCTGCTGGCATTCACCATCCCCTCACGCGGTACCCACAGCGTGCAGGAGCGCATCGAAGAGGCGCTGTCGAAGCCGGTCAATCTCGGCATCGTGCCGCTCTTTGCCGTGGCGAATGCCGGCGTCACGCTGCCGTCCGATATCGCCTCGTTCGCGTCGCAGCCCGCCGTGACGGCGACGATGCTTGGCCTCCTCATTGGCAAGCCGTTGGGCATTTTTGGTGCAGCATGGCTCGCGGTGAAAGTCAAATTTGCCGAGCTGCCAGCTGCGTGCACGTGGAGCAGTCTCTTCGGCGTGTCGGTGCTTGGTGGCATCGGCTTTACGATGGCGCTGTTCATTGCCAGCCTGGCGTTCGGCGAAAGCGTGCAGCTCGACGCGGCCAAGGTGGGTGTGCTCACGGGCTCCGTACTTACCGGCATCATCGGAGCTCTGCTCCTCGTGCGCAACGCCAAATCCACGAGCGCCCCGTCCTCGGTGAGCTGAGGGGACACTGCATCTGATCGTCCGCTGGCGTTCACATATGGTGTCCGCTATTTCGGACAGCAGCGGCGATGGTTGTTGCGTGCCCGAGCGGCGGTCCGTGCGCCGAACGAACTCCCAAAGTATTCACCGGTAACGACTTGCTGCTCGCACTCCGACATGGAGCTCCGAGACTGAGTGTCGTCGGCGACGTGGCACCGCCAATGCCCTACTGACGAGCACCTGTCACCAAGAGGACACCATGACTGTGCTTCGTCCGACCCGTATTGCCCGTACTCCTGCTGCTCCCGCAACCCCTACGCGCCGCGATGCGCTGACGACGGCGGCGCTCGCCACCGGTGTGCTCGTAGCGAGCATCGTGGGCGCGAATGTGGCGCACGCGGCGCCCATCGACCGCCAACTGTTCACATGGGCGGGGCGTGTCGACCGCGAGGTGTACATCACCATGCGCGGCCGCGATCTCCGTACTTCCGGCCCCGATGCCGGCATGCCCAACCGGGCGCGCATCAACGACGCGCTCCCGCGGGGTCGCGGTGATGTGATCGTGCGCTTGGCCGACGGTCGTGGTGAGGTGGACGTCGTCGAGCAACCGTCGGCGCGAAACAACTACACCACGACGGTCCGCATCCGCGACCGGCGCAGTGGCGCCGACAACTATCGCATCACCGCCTTCTGGGCTGGCGATGATCGATTCGACGACCGGCGCGATCGCCGCGACGATCGGGATGATCGACCCGACGACCGGCGCGATGACCGCGATGACCGGCGCAACGGGGATTGTAGCCCCAACAACAACGGGCGTGGTGGCATCTGGGGCCGCGGTGGAATCTGGGGACGTGGTAGCCGGCAACAGGACTGCGACAATCGGCGTGGCCGTGACAACAACGGCAACCGTGATCGCGACGACCGCGGCGGCTACGATGACCGCAACAACAACGGCAGCGGCGAGCTGCGCTGGAGCGGCCGCGTTGACGACGTGGTCGAGCTCCGCATCAGCGGTCGCCGCGTCGATGCCATCACGCGCAGCGGCAACCGCGTCGAAGACGTGAACAGCAACATCCGCGGCAGCGGCCTGCCGTCGCGCGACGTGACCGTCACGGTCGACCGCAACTCTGGCCGCGGCAGTGTGCAGGTGGTGCAGCAGCCGGCGGCCTGGAACGGGTACACTGCCGTGATTCGGATCTACGATCCGGCCGGCGGGGCGAATTTCTACGACCTGAGAGCGTACTGGCACTAACTGCGGAGAACCACGGTGGGTTGGTCCGGCGACTTACTGGCTACGGCACTAGCCCTCAGGGGGAAGAACGCAAGCGCACAGGAAAAAGCGCGGTGCCATCCGCACCGAACTGCGGGTTGGGTCTTCGTGGACACAACCGCGCTTTCTCCTCTAGCCTTGCGTTCTTCCCCCTGAGGGCTCGATTCGTCGGCTTGTGAACCGCCGGACCAGTCCCCCGTAGGACCCAAACCGCAGTACCGTTGCCGGAGACAGCAAAAGCCCGCCGCCCCTGACAGGGACGGCGGGCTTTTGCTGTGCAGAGGCGCCGGTCGGAATCGAACCGACGAATGGGAGATTTGCAGTCTCCTGCCTTACCACTTGGCCACGGCGCCGACGAGAACTCGCCATCTACAGCGAGTGGTGGCAATGTATGGCGCGGCGGGAGTCATTGGTAGCGTACCCCGCGACAAAACCCGGCTGGCGGGCGACTTAGCAACGTCGCTTGACAACATTCGTTTCAACAGTATACTTAGAACTAAGATGATAGAAGCCGAGAGCGCCACCACCGCCACTGCCGCATCGGAGTGTATGTCCAGCTCCGTCTTCGCCCTCCGTGCGGCGGCCGCGCATGTGGAGCGATCGCTCTCTCGGGCGCTCGATCCCTTTGGCATTACCTCGGCACAGTTCGAGTTGCTCGTGGTCATCGACCGCCACGCCGCGTCCGGCGCGGGATGCAGCGAACTCGGCCGCCATCTGGCCGTTCCTGGCCCAGATGTCACCAGAATGCTCGACCGCCTCGATACTGCCGGGTTGGTGGCGCGATCACGCGATGCAAAAGACCGTCGAATCGTGCACACCTCCCTCACCGACAAGGGACGCGAGCTGCTTGCGAGCGCCGCGCCGAGCGTAGCCGAAGCGGAGTCGTCGGTCTTCGAAGGGCTCGCCGACGAAGAGCGACACACGCTCACCGCACTCCTCCGCGGCATCCGCCGGAACTGCCCCGGCAACTGAGGCCGCCAAAAACACGCTGGGAACCCGTTCATTTGCCACAACATTTGTTATCACGAACACACTCGCAACAACAGGACAATACTAAGATGCTTACCAACGACATCGCCGCCGCCGCGCTCCTCACCGGTGAACACGAGACCGCGTCGCCCCGCCTCTCCGCCGCCGACGCCGCCCTCGCCCGTCATTCGGTGCGCAGCTACCGCGACGTGCCGGTCACCGACGACGAGCTCCACCGCCTCCTCGAGCTCACCGGCCGCGCCCCGTCAGCGTTCAACCTCCAGCCCTGGCGCTTCGTCGTCGTGCGCGACCGGCAGATCAAAGACCAGCTCCGCGCCGCGGCCTACGGCCAGAAGCAGGTGGGCGAAGCGCCGGTCGTCATCGCCATGTACGCCGACATGGAAAACACCATGGCGCACCTCGACGAGGTCGTGCACCCCGACCTTCCGGCCGACAAGAAGGCGGGCACCATCGCCATGCTGACCAACACCTTCGGCAGCATGACCACCGAAGCCCGTGGCGTCTGGGCCAACGCGCAGTCCAACATCGCGCTCGGCTACCTCCTGCTCATCGCCAAGAGCGAAGGGTTCGACACCTCACCCATGCTCGGCTTCCAGGCCGACCAGGTGAAGCAGATCCTGGGCGTCCCCGCGACGGCGACGATCACCGCGCTCGTCGCACTCGGTCGCGGCGCCGACGACGGATTCCGTTCCCACCGGCATTCGATCGAGCGTGTCGCCACATTTGTGTAATGCCTGACCAGCGCCTGCCCATCTTCCCGCTCAACGTCGTGCTCTTTCCGGGCACGACGATGCCGTTGCACCTCTTCGAGCCGCGCTATCGTCAGCTGCTCAAGGACATTCAGAACGGCGATTCACGCTTCGGCATTCTCACCGGCATCAGCGGTGTTTCCGAACGTGACCTTCCCGTTGGACGGATGGGCTGCGTCGCTGAGGTGACCGACGCCGAAGTCATGCCCGATGGCCGCGCGAATATCGTGGTCACCGGGCGTGAACGGTTTGCACTCGACGGCTTCGTCGACGACGACGCGCCCTACAATGTCGCCGACGTGTCATTCGTCGCCGATACGGCAGGCACGAACGCCGTGGCGCTGGCGGTCGCCTCCGACGACGTGGCGCACAACTTCCGCCGAGTCGTGAAAGCGGTGCACCTCCTCAATGGCGAGCAGGGCACCATGCCCACACTCCCCGACGATCCGGTACAGCTTCCCTGGAGCATTGCCGCCATGATCGACGTCGACCTCACGCAGCGTTATCAGCTGCTCGCCGAACGCAGTCCGGCCGCGCGCCTCAGCAGCGTCGACGGCATTCTCAAGCGCGTGCTCCCCGATCTCGAACTGCGCGCCGCCATCGCACAGAACAACCGCTGACGGCGCGACGAACGACTACGAGCCGATCTTGCCCATGCGCGGCTCATCCAGTCGACGGCCGCCAATGTACACCGTGATGGCCACCACGGCTGCCGCCGCAACGAGCGCATAGGTGGCCGACGGCCCCACACTGTCGCCGCCGCCCTCGATCATCGGCTCCGCAATCGCCGTCATCCACTTCCGCACGCTCAGGAAGCGGATGGCCTGGAACGTCTCGCTCAACGCGCCTTCCCAGAAGAGCACGTAAATGAGCCCGATCACCAACGAACGACGCGTGATGAGCGCGAGCATCGTGAACAGCGCCGCGTACGTCACGCCGCCGTAGAACACCGCCACGGCAAACGCACTCACGACGCCCTCGGGATCACTCCATCCCACGGCAATGAAGCCGGCGCCAATGACCGACAAGCTCGCGAGCACTCCCGTGAGCACACTCGCGAAGAGCAATCGCGCCGAGACAATCCACCAGCGTGGCGTGGTCGTCGTGACGAGATACAACAACGTGCCGTCGTCGGTTTCGGCGCTGAACGCACTCGTGCCAAGCAGCAGCGCGATGAGCGGCGTCGCGAGTCCGGACACGATCGTGTCGTAGCGCGCCAGCAGAAAGTCCACCGGGTCACCCGACAGCGCGCCGCGACTCGCAAAGATGAGCGAGAAGAGCATCGGGAGCAGCAACAGCACCACGATGCCGGCAATGAGCAGCCACGAGCCGGTTCGCGCCCACGCGAGACGCATGAGCACCAGCGCCGTGCGCACGAACGACACGCGGCCGTGCGCCGGAGCCGCCATATTGTTGGTCGTCATGGCCGACATCACCGCTCCACCAGGTAAGCGAACACGTGCTCCAACGATTCGTCAGTTGGCTGCACATCGAAGAGCGAGATGGCCGGAGCCTGCCCACCACCGTGCGCCGCACGCACGAGCACGCGCGAAAACGCCGTGTAGTCGGTGGTGCGCACATGCATGGCATCGGAGCCTTCCACCTCGACACCCATGACCGCCGGCTCCGTGACCAGGCGCGACGCCAACAGGCGCACATCACTCGCGCGAATGCGCACCGTATGCGGACGGTCGGTCATCATGCGGCGCAGCGTGCGATGATCGCCGCTGGCGGCCAGCCGCCCCGCGATCATCACCAGAATACGCGACGCCACGCCTTCGATTTCCTCGAGGATATGGCTCGACAGCAGAACCGCGGTGCCTTCGGCGGCGCGCGCCTCCAGCAATTGCATCATCTGCAATCGCTGCCTCGGGTCGAGCCCGTTGAATGGCTCGTCGAGCAGCACGAGTTTGGGCTGCTGCACGAGCGCTGCGGCCAGCTTGGTGCGCTGCCGCATGCCTTTGGAGAAGCCCGACACCGCGCGGTCGGCCACGGTATCCATTTCGACCATCTCGAGCGCCGCTTTTGCGGCGCCGCGCGGGTCACGCAACCCGAGCAGCGTGGCACGCGCCTCGACGAACGCGCGCGCCGACAACATGCCGGGCAGTGCTTCACGTTCCGGCACCAGCGCCACGTGCCGGTAGATCTCGGGGTTCCGCACGGGCGACGCGCCGAACACGCGCACCGTACCGCCGCTTGGCGGCATCAGTCCCGCGGCCAACTGCAACAACGTCGTCTTGCCGGCACCGTTGGGGCCCAGGAGGCCAGTGATACCCGGTTCGACGCTGGCCGTAACATCGTTGACGGCGACCACGTCGCCATACCAGTGCGACACGTGGTCGAACACCAACGGCGTGGCGGTGAGCGATGCCTGTTTGGTTGCAACGGGTGTGCTCATACGCTTACCCGGCGCATGCGCCATACCAGTCCCACCGTGGCCACTGCACCAAGCGTGGCCAACAACGCGACGTGCACCCACACCGACGGCGGCGGCGTGAGTTCCATCCACCGCTTGGTCTCACCGAACAACTGCATCGCCGTGGTGCGCAGCGTCTCGATGGGGTCGATGAGCTTGGTGGTGGCTTCCGACATCCCCGTCAAGTCCTGAAGCCCCTGCGAGATCACGACGGTGGACAGAAACACGCCAATGATCGCGGCGGTCGCATACGCACGACGCGGCGTCAGGCTCGCGAGAAATGCGCTCACCGTGCTCATCACCCATGCCAGCAGCGTGGCAAACAGCAGCACCGGCCCGATCTTGCCACCCATGGTGTCGAACACCGCACTAGGGTCTTTCGCCACACCGATTTCACCGAGATACAAAATCAGCAACGGCGCCGCCGCCACGAAGAACATGGCAGTGAACAGTGCCAGCAATCGCGCCAGCGCGTAGTGCGTGCGTGTGACATCGCGCGTAAAGAGCAGCGGCAGTACGCGATGCTGCTGATCACGGCAGAGCATCTCCGGCGCCTGCGCCGCACTGAAGAGCAAAAAGAGCAGCGACTGCGCGCCAATGACATTGGCGTACGTGATGGGCAGCTGGCCCTGTGTCGCGCCACTCGCGGCGACCGATGCGAGCGCCGGCAGCATGGTTACGACGCTGACGAACACCGGCACCGCTTTGGTTTTCCACGGACGCCCCACACCGAACATGGCGCGGAAACCCTGCCAGTACAGCGCACGGAATGCGCCGCGCGACCCTTCGCGTGCCCCGTCGTAACGACGGTAGCCGAGATCGTGAATGGTGGAAGTGCTGTTGTCGGTCATGCAGCCGCCCCGGCAAACAGGTCTTGCAGATGCCCGCGGCGACGCTCGAGCCGCAGGAGTCCGACGTCACACGCCATGGCGGCATCGCGCACGACGTCATGCACATGCCGCAGTGCCTCGGCGTCGACCTGGTCCGGAATCTCCACCAGCACACGCTGCCGTTCCTGCTCGACGGCAAGTCCTGCGGCGGCGACCTGTGCGACAAACGATGCAACCGCCGCCTCGTCGCCATCGAGCTCCACCACCAGCGTGGACATCTGCGTGGTGAGCGCGCCAACCTGCGCCGAGCGCAGGAGTCGGCCTTGCTCGATGAGGACGATACGATCACAGATGCGCTCGAGCTCACCCAGCAGGTGCGACGACACCAGCACCGAAATGCCGAACTCCTTGCCCGTGCGCGACACCAGCGCGAGCATCTCGTCGCGCCCTTCGGGATCGAGCCCGTTGGTGGGTTCGTCGAGGATGAGAATGCGCGGGTCGTGTACGAGCGCCTGCGCGAGTTTCACGCGCTGCGCCATGCCGGTGCTGTAGCCACCCATGGGGCGGTAGCGTTCTTCAAAGAGCCCCACATGCCGCAACACCTCGGCGGTGCGTTCGCGTGCGGCCGTCACCGGCAGTCCACTGCAGCGCGCCATGAAGCTCACGAACTCCGTCGCACTCATGTCCGGCGGCAGACAGTCGTGCTCAGGCATGTAGCCCACCAGCGCACGGATCTGTTCGCGGTCGCGTACCACGTCATGCCCCATCACGTCGGCAGCGCCATCACTCGGATCGACAATGCCGAGGAGAATTTTGACGAAGGTACTCTTGCCGGCGCCGTTCGCGCCCACGAGCCCGGTAATTCCAGGCTCGATGGTCACCGTGAGCGCATCGAGCGCTGTCACTGCGCCGTAGCGTCGCGTGAGATCGCGGGCGGAAATGAGAGAGGCAGTCATGCGCGGGCGAGGGGGCGGACGATCAGCGTGTTGGAGCTCTGCTGAAGGCTAACACCACTGCCTACGGGGTGCGGAGGCGAACGTTTCGACGGTCTGTCGCCTGGGGAAAATCTGCGCGCTCCGCCTACCTCGACGATGCGCGTCGCTCATAATGGCTCGTGTGCGAATGCCGCACGGATCATCACGAGCGGACACCTGCATGCAACTGACGGGCCTACTCTGCTTCGTCGTAGTGCCCTAACGACACTGAGATCAGCCCGTCGGCGCCGATCGTCCACTCTTCGTAACCGTGGATGCGTACGGCCCGACCCGTGCCGCCCGGGCCGGTGTTGGTGCCAGTGAGGGTCCAGTGATACACGGGATGCCCACCCCGTTCGACGAGCGAGTCCATTGCGACGACCATGTCGGGGAACGCCGTCATGAACGCTTGCGCCGAGGCGGTGATGGCGTCACGACCAACCGCGGGCACCCCCGCATTGATCGTCAACGAGCCCTGCTCGGCAAAATGCGCCGCCACGCTCGCGGCCTGCTGGCTGCACCAGGCAGCGGTATAGCGCGCGGCAAACTCCTTGAGTGCGGCATCGGTCACGACAGACAGCTCCTTCTCGCGTAGATCACGTGTTCGCCACGCGATAATGGCCCTCGAGTGCCGCGGCGAGACGCCCGAACACGCCGGTCATCCGTTCGCCATCACGGCATACTCCGTTGACACCGTCAACCGCGCGTCGGCAGTCGCCAACGTCAGCCCCAGCACCTGCGCCGTATCGACGCGCACGCGACCGCATTCGGCCAGCGGGTGCGCGTCCCACTCGTGGGTGGCACTGACCGGTTCAATCAGATCGTCCGCCATGGTGGCGGTGCCGCGTATGGACCCAAGCCAGCCGTCGCCCGCGCTGGCCGACGACGGCGGGTTGATCTCAGCCACCGGCTCGCCGCGCTTCGTGACGACAATCGAGGTGCCGGTACGCTTCACGCGCTCGAGGACCGCCAGGCAGGTGGCAGCGAACTCTGAGATCGCGATGGTTTGGGCGGGTTTGGTGGCCATAAATCGAAAGCTGTCGCGACTTTGACCATAGTCAACGACTGTGGTCAGTTAATTCTACTGCTTCGCCTTCGCCAGCAACTCGGCGAACCAGTTCTCCACGTAGACCACCTGCGATGCCGAATTGGCGCGGATCATGAGAAAACGCTGGCCGTCCGGCGACACATCGTACTGCGCGCGGTTACGCGCGGCGACGTACCCCGCGACCGAGAAGAGCGCGCGCGGCGGCCCCGGAGTGAAGACGGGCCCGGGCGGCACCGACACGGCCATCATCTGGCCGCCAAGCGTGTAGAACAGTTCGCGGCCGTTGCTCGACCAGCGGGGCTCCGACCCCCCGGCGCCCGAAACAACCACGCGTTGCTGCGCATCGGGGAACGACTGCACGACGATTTCGCGACTGCCAACTACGGCGCCAGAACCGTAGGCCAACCATCGACCATCAGGGGAGAGCGCGGGTTGCAGCGCGGAGACGTCACCGGTGGGCACCAGGCGCAAGGTCGTGTCTCCGGTGCGCCGGCGCGTGTACAGTCGTGACACGCGCGCCGAACTGGTCCCCGCCGCATCGGTACGCAGCACCATCCACTGGCCGTCGCGCGACAGTTCGACCTCGAAGTAATTGACACGACCGCCCTCCATCGGCGTCGCACCGCCGGTGCCATCGGTGCGGGTCATCATGGGAGTCGCTGCCAGCGAGTCGGTCCCGTTCACATCGCGCACGCTGACGAAGGCCAACGACTGCCCGTCGCCGCTCCAACTCGGGCGCCAATTGGTGGGGGCGGCGCTTTGTACCTTCGTGCGGGTGCCGTTGCTTCGCCACATCCACAGGTCAGTCGTCTTGTCACGCACGCTCACGGCAATCGAGCGACCGTCGGGACTGATGGCCGGATAGTCGAAGCGCACTCGCCACGAGCTATCGACCGGTTCCGTTCGCCCGTCGCGCGACACCCACACCAGCCCTGACGCGGAGGCCGTGGTGCGATCGATGGAGTAGAGTGCGGCGCCGGACGGCGAGAGCGCGAACTTGGTGGGGAGGACGCCATCGATGACCGCAAACGCGCCGCCGGTGACCGTGAGCGTGGCGACATCGAAGGGCACCGCGTAGAGCCCGTTCTCGCGGTTCGTATAAAGCACATGCCCCGTTGGCGAGTACCACGCGCCCAGCGCCCGCGGCAACAACAGGTGTGCGCTGTCGGCCTTCGCGTCGTACACCCACGTATCCGAGCCTACCGCGCACGCGCTACGGCAAACGGTAAACAGAAATCCCCGCGCGTCGGGGAGCGCGTCGATGGAGACCACGTCGTTCTGGCCACCTGCACTCGTGCCCGATGCCGAGATGTTGAGCGACGGCATCGTTACGCCATCGGCCGAGATGCGCTTGAGGTCGCGCCCCATGTTGTACACGATGCTGCCATCGGTCAGCCAGGCGCTCCCGCCAAACGCGCTGGTCGTGTTCGACTCCACGATGGTGACCGCTCCACCGCCGGCGGCGGGGACTTTCCGGAGCTGTCCCTTGAGCGTGAGGAACGCAATCCATTTGCCATCGGGCGAATAGAAGGGCGCGATGCCCCCCTCGGTGCCCGGAATCGGCGAGGCATCCGTGGCATCACGCGCCTTGCGCATGAGGATGCGACCGGCGGGCGTCGAGTCGGTGAACACGATGGCCGATCCGTCGGGGGCAATGGCGGCTTCGTTGCCAAGGCGCGTGGCGCCGGCATCGAGCGGTGAGGGCATCTGGTAGTGCCAGAGCGTGACCTGCTGACGGCTGGGTGCGTTGTTCGACGCACCGGTGCCCGATTGACGGGCATAGACAGCCGCGAGAGCAGCGGCGAGAGCCACCGTCAGCGCCCACGGCGCAATGCGCGCGACACGTGCGGCGCGTGACGGCGGCGCCGCGCGACGCGCACCTGAGACCGTGGTGGTGGACGCCGTCGCGCCCAATGCCGTCGCAAACTCCGCCGCGCTGGCAAACCGATCGGCCGGCAGCTTAGCGAGCGCCGTGAGTACCGCCGTTTCAATGTGCTCCGGCACCGTATCACGCAGCGTGTGCAACGGCGTCGGCTTTTCGCTCAACACCTTGGCCACTATCGCCTGCACGTTGCTGCCCAGGAACGGCGCATCGCCAGCGAGCATTTCGTACGTCACCGCGCCGAGCGCATAGATGTCACTGCGCGCATCGATGGTGCGCTCGCCCATCGCCTGCTCGGGGCTCATGTACTGTGGCGTGCCGAGGCTCAGCCCCGTCTGCGTCATGCGCTGCCCGCCGGCACTCTGCACGGCGAGCGCAATGCCAAAGTCCGCCACAAGCGCGCTGCCATCGTGCAGGAGAATATTCTCCGGCTTGATGTCACGATGAATCACGTTCTGCCGATGCGCGTAGTCGAGCGCACTCGCTACTTCGCGCGCGATGCGGACAGCGTCGGCAATGGGCAGCTGGCGTTCGCGTTCGAGACGCGCGCGCAACGTCTCGCCCGTCACCAGCGGCATCACGTAGTACAGCAGCCCGTCGGCCTCACCGCTGTCGAGCAGCGGCAGAATGTGCGGATGCTGCAACCGCGCCGTGGTGCGAATCTCGGTCAGGAACCTTTCACCGCCGAGCGCCGCGCCCAGATCGGGGTGCAGCACCTTGATGGCGACGTCACGATCGTGCTTCACGTCGTGCGCGAGGTACACGGTGGCCATACCACCGGCGCCAAGCTCGCGGTCGAGGCGGTAGCGGTCGGACAGCGCCGCAGCGAGACGGCTCATGGTATCAGTCATTCGCGAAAGGGGTCACTTGCTCGTCGAGTCCACAGCCTGCTTCATCTTGGCCACCCAGTTCGGCACCACACGCAGCGACCGCACGGGTACCTCGACATCTGCCTGCAGGTAGATCACCCGACCGTCCACGCTCAACTGCGACGACGCACCGGGTGTGTCGAGGGCGCGTAGCGCCGTAAACCAACGCCGCACGGGACCCACGGGGCTCTCGGCCGAAGCGGTGATCGTAACGCGATCGAACCCCCACGATTCGTTGCTCTTGAAGACGAGTTCCGTCGCCGAGAGCCAGTGAGGATCGTCGGCACTGGAGCCGCTATGCAGCAGATACCGCTTGCCCGTACGCGGCAGCGGCTCGAGCCACATCGCGTTCTCGTCGAGCTGCGAGTACGCAATCCACTTACCATCAGGCGATACCGCTCCGTAGAGGGCGTCGGTAATCAGCGTGTCCTCTTTCGTCGATCGCTGCCCGAGGTTCATCGCGACCACTTTGGTCGCCCAGTCGCTCAGAATGACCCGACCATCCGGCAACCACTCGAGTGGCTCGAAAAACTCCCGCCCCCGCACCAGAGGTGGAGGCGCCTCCCTCGTGTTGAGCGGACGTACAGACAGTTCGACCGTCCCATCGGCATGCAACAGCGCGTACACCAGGCGATCGCCGGTTGGGCTCCAGAGGGGTTGCCGAATGTCCCGGGCACTCGCGAGCACGTCGAAACGGCCCGTCTGCAGATCGTACACGCGCAGTTCCTGTCCCTCGAGCACCTCGACCGTCGCGGCCAGGCGCTTCCCGTCTGGACTCATGCTCCACATCTTGAACGCCGCGCGCCCCACCGGCAGCGTGTCGACCGACTGCGCATTCTGCCGCACTAGCTGCCCCACCGCGTGATTGGGCCCGACGGCGTACACCAGCGTCCCGTTGTCGGCAACGCGGTAGCTCGCGGCAGCGGAGTAGTCGCGCAGCGACAGTCCCGACAGCATGCGCACCGGGCGCCCGATGGTTCGCTTGGCGAGATCCACGCGGGCGGCCTGCAGATCCCCCTGCTGACTCGCGTACACTACGTACCGCTCATCAATCACCATGAACTGCGAACCATAGACCAATGAGCTGTCGGTCTCGCGGCGAAACGGAAAGGCGAACACCGGCTTGGTCGTATCGGCCTGCATCATCGCTCCGGCCGCATAACGATT
>JAIXTI010000233.1 GCA_027484025.1 bacterium | reverse complement strand
GCCGATGCCTTGAACACGACGCACCGACGCCATCGACATGCGCCCGCTGCTGTCGAGCGCAAACGACGCGTTGAGCACCGTGCTCAGCCGGCCGAGGTCAAACAACGGTACCGCTGTTTCCGGCGTGAAGCGCGGCTGTATGGGAATGCCGTAGGCGCGGTTGAGCAGCACCTGACCGTTGCGCGCCACCAGTACCGCCGCGCTTCCGCGCACCCCGTTCGTGTACACGCCGAAGAGCTCATCGAGGAACGCGCCATCGAGTCGCGACGACGACGCGGCGCGCGACAGCACCCGGCGCGATCCCAGGTCAAAGCGATCACCCGGCAGCAACGTGATGAACGGCTTCCCCTGATCGTTGAGCTCTCGGCTGTTGTACACGAAGCCCTTGTTGCGCCCCATCACCTCCGCCGTATCTCCGCGCACCAGCCACGCCGTGCCTTCGTCTTCCGACAGCGCGAGCAGATCTCGACGGCGAATCGTGAGCGAGTCATACAAGTCGGGGAGCCGCTCACGGGCGACCACGTGTTGATCGACCGCCGTGTTCCGCAAATAGCCGAACCCCGTGAGATAGTCGGGGTGATTCATGATGCGGTTGTTGCTCGACGGTGCACCACGTACGAGGTAGCTGGCGAGAATGCTCGCGCCGGCCGACGACCCGCCCACCACGCCACCGCGCGCGAGGACCGCTTCGAACGCGCGCTGGCTCTTGGTCCCCATGTACGAATTCACCAGGCGGTAATGCCGCCCGCCACCGAACCATACGCCGCGCGCGTTCGCGATCTTCGCCACGAACGTATCGGCATCGGCCACCGCCTTGCTGGTGGTGTGATACACCACGACGTTCTTCGCGCCCGCCGCGCGCAACCCGCGTCCCACGGTGCGCACATCAATCGAATCGTCACCGGCTGTGGGCACCTCCACGATGAGCGCGTCGGGGCCACCAGCGAGTTCGATGAATTTTGCGAAGATCTCGGGACCTTGCTGTCCGCCGCCAACGACCAGCACCGATCCTTTCTCGGGCCCCACCTTGATCGCGCTCGGCTTCGCGGCTGTCGCCGGTGCCTGAGTGGTTCCGCAGGCGGTCAGCGCCATTGCCGACACGACCAGTGATGTAGTGATGCGCATGAGCGGTCTGCCTTGAATTGGGCAACATCCCACGTGTTGCCGTCGGCAAACATACGGCGCGAATGGGCGTCTCGCTGGGGCTGGCCTCGTGAACTGCTCACACAGAGGCATCCGAGGAACAGAGGTCACGGAGCGTACTCCGCCGCCCCACGCCACAATCGCGCGCCTTCCTCTGTGGCCTCTGTTCCTCGGATGCCTCTGTGTATGCAGTTCAACCAACGCGCCCAATCAACCCACCGTCAGCTATCGGTTGAGCATGAACTGGAACGTCTGCTGCACCAGCTGCGGCACGCGACGACCGCCGACTTCGGCGGGGAGAAAGCGCATGCGTGACAACGACGTCTTCACGGCGTTCGTGAACAGCGCGTGATCACTCTTGAGCACCGTGAACGTTTCCATCTTCGCGCGCCCCAAGCTGTCCACCACGAACTCGGCCAGCACCTGTCCCTCCACACCCGCCGATCGCAGCATGTCGGGGAAGGCTGGGCCCGCAGTGCCGGGGAGACTCATCACCGGCTTCTCGACCTGTCCTTCGAAGTAGTAGTCGGCATCGCTTCGCACCGACCGGTCGCCACCGGGAATGCCGTTTTGCGAGCCGCGCGGAGCGCCGCTGAAATCATTCTCGTTGGTGGGCGCCCGCGACAAGTCGATAGGCGGAATGCCAATAGGAATATCGACGACGACACTCAGGGAAGGCGTGCCAAGTGCAGGCGCACTGTTGGTGTACACGCGCGGCGTACTCGCGCTGACCGCCGGCGGCGGTGTCGGGGCAGGGGGCGGTGTCGGCTGAAAGATCACGCGCGTTTCGAGCCGGTCGTCCACGGTGCGCACTGCGGCATTGGCGGTCGCTGCAACGAGCGCGCCGACAACGCCCGCGTGCAAGAGGACCGAGGCGATACTGCCGGCGGTGCGCCGCGGCGTCTTGGACTGGGATTCGAGTAACGTCGAGAACATGAACTACCTCCGCATTGAAGTGTGGAGATAGCATGCCACCGCTCGATTAACCCGTCATGGGCGATGCATTACGCGTTGGATCAGCGGCGGTGAGAAAATCGTGAGCCCTGCATGATGGCCCGATGACGCGTTCATGACGTTCGCATGACGAACGCCACGCGCGCCCTATGCGCCCTGCTTCGCCACCGTCTCCATGTCCTGACGCATATGCGCTTCGCGCAACGCCTTCTGGACGATGCGGGTGATCGTCACCGCGAGTACGATGGCGGCCGTGACGCCCATGTACAGCATCCACGACGGAATCGCGCCTGCGCCCGGCGTTTGCGCGCCCGCCTGACCGACGGCGGTATACGTCGCGATCGTGGGAATCATTCCCAGCAGTGCCAACAGGAAATGCGCGAGCGAGACCGATGTGACGCCCATGGCGTAGTTGGTCAGCACGAACGGCGCGATGCCGGAGAGGCGCAGCAGGAACATGAGCTTGAGCCCCTCCTGCCCGACTACCCGGTCGACGATCTGCAGTGTCTGATTCTTCGCGATCTGCGCGGCCACCCACGAGCGCAGCACGGTGCGCCCCAGCGTGAACGCGATGGCGGCGCCGACGGTCGAGCCGATGAACACCAGCACCGAGCCTTTGGCCATGCCGAACACCGCGCCGCCCGCAATCGTGAGCAGGAACGCCGGCATCATGCACACGGTTGCCACGACATAGCCGGCGACGAACACCGCCGGCCCCCACACGCCGAGCGTGTTGACCCAATCGGTAAAGGCCGGCATGTAGGGCGACGCCAGCTTGCTGGCGCCGAGGCCAAGCCCGACCGGGATGAGCATCCCCGCCAGCTTGGCCACGCCTGAGGCCGCATTGCGAAGTGTGAGAGCCATGCCGAAAAACTTAAACCACTGACTCGTTACCCAAACACAAAACCCGGAACTGATCAGTTCCGGGTTCTGCGTTCACGTGACGAGTTGTCAGTCTCGCGGGGCGAGCGCCCCCTTACTGCATCGCCTTCGACGGACGCTTGAAGCCGCCGTCGAGTGCGTTCAGGAACAGCTTGTACGTGCCGTGCGACTGCGAACGGAAGAGGATCTCGGGGCCGAAGAGCCACATCGTACCCTTGCCCATGTTCGCTTCCGCCATGGCGACGCCGTCTTTGAGCAGCTCCTGGCCCCAAGCCCAGCCCGAGAGCAGCGGCGCCGCGTTGTCGAAGACGGCGAGCGGCTTCACGCCCTTGGCCGCGGCGTCGGCACCCAGCTTCATCACGGGGCTGTTGTCGAACATGATCGCCGGGCGCGGCGCCATGCCAGCCGCCACCGTGGCCGACGTGTCGAGCTTCACCTCGAGCACCGAGCCCGGGATGTAGTACTTCTCGCCGGCGTAGGCGCGGCCGTTGGCTTCGGCCATGTAGTTCTCGATGGGGAGCCCCATCGCCTTGCCGAGGCCGATCGACGAGCCGATGGCGACGATGCGTCCACCCGCTTCGACGAACGCCTTGAGCGACGGTACCGACTTCTCCGCTGAGACGCGGCCGAGTTCCTTGCGGTATTCAGCGGGAATCAGCGTCGTGTCGGGCGAGCCACCGAAGCCGCGGCCTGCGCCCGCTTCGCTGAACATGCCGTCGGTGAAGACGAGCACGTCGTACTTGGCCTTCAGGTTGCCCGCGTCGAGTTCCTGCGGGTACACGGTGGTGTAGCCGAACTCGAACTTCTCGAGAATGAGACGCGTCCAACCCGTCGGCATGTTGCCGCCGTAGCGATCGATGAGGCCAATACGCAACGGCTGTACCGGCTGCGCCGCCGACGGCTTGCTGTTGGCAGCCGCGAAGTTCACACCGAGATCGGTCGCCGCCTTGGCGATGACCTTGTCGGCGGCACCACCGGCGGGGATGAACCACGAACCCACGGGCCACGTGTTGCTGCCGTCCTTGAACTCGGTGGGAATGCGCGACGCCTTCACGTTCACCTTGGCGAGACGGTTGGCGACCGTCGCCGCGTCGTTCACTGAGGCGTGGATGAAGTAGCCGGCCTTGCCCTTGGCCACCGTACCGGCCGGCATGGCCGTGATGCCGTTGATCTTTTCGAACGGCCCCGTGAGGCCGTCGAGCACGCGGTCGAACTGAATGCCCATTTGGTAGGCGAGCGTCCAGCCGGCGTTGTCGTACGGCGGGATTGGCGGGCCACCCGGGTAGCGGAAGTCATTCGGGTGATCCTGCGGTTCGAACATGTCGAGCACGTGCGAACGGAACGCCTGATCGGTCTTGATGACCCACGAGCCGGCAGGGAACTGCTTGCCGTTCGCGCTGAACGACGACGTCGCCTTGTGCACGTCGATGCCCGAGTACTGCAGGGCGCGCACGAACTTGGTGGCGGTGGGGAAGTCGTTCTGTGACGCGCTCAGGACGTACGCGCGCGGATCACGGTTCTCCGGCTTCTTGAGCTCGGCCATGTAGCGGTCGTTGACCACCGAGCTCGCAACGTTCGGAGCCTGACCGCCGCCGCGCGGGCCGCCGGCACGCACTTCGGTGTTTTCGGTGCCGCGATCCTTCGTGATCTTCTCCACCATCGCCGCCACACGCTTGGGCGAGATGGTCCAGTTGTCCTTGCCGCCTGCCTTGAGCTGATCCTGCCCCATCACCCAGCGGTTGAACAGGAACGTTTCGCGGTAGCGCGACGCGAGGTCGAGGAACGCGTAGTTGGCACTCACCGAATAGTCGATGGACTGCCGGAAGTGCCACACTTGCGGTTCGATGGGCATGGGCAGACCGGCCGACCGCACCTGACGCTCCGGCACCAGCGCGACGCGCATGGGCGTGGGATTGCCGATCGTTTCGGTGAGAATGCCGATCTGATTGTGGTAGTAGCCCGTCGTGCGCAGACCACCGTTCCACCACGTGCTGTAGTTGGAGCCGGCGCGGAAGGTGAGGCCCGGCTTGTGCTCGAGCACGAAGCGGTGATTGAGCGCGGCGCCCACGAGGTCGAGCCCCGTGATCATCGCGGGATGGAACCAGAAGTTGGCCGGATCACGGTAAGGCGGCGCCGCCATGATGGTGCCCGTGGGGCCCGTCTGGTGGTGGTTGTACATGATCTGCGGATGCCACTCGACGAACAGCTGCTGCGACATGTTGCGCGTTTCCGCGAGCGCATTCATGTACGAGTCACGGTTGTTGTCGTGTCCCGCGTACTTCTCGTACAGGCGCGGAATGGTGGCCGTGGTGCGCTTGAGCTTGTCCGGCTCCTTCATGTACCAGTTGGTGACGAGCTCCATGCCGTCGGGATTGGCGTGCGCCATGAGAATGACCACGTCGTTCAGAATGCGGAGCGTTTCGTCGTCGGTGCGGCTCGAGAGCTGCCACAACGTTTCCATGAGCTGCTGCGCGCCCAGCACTTCGGTGGCATGCAGGCCGCCGTCAATCCAGAAGATGACTTTGCCTTCTTTCGCCATCGCCGCGGCGGCCGCCGAATCGACATTTTCGGCGCGCGCGAGCTTGGTCGAGATTTCCTTGTAGCGCGCGAGCTTCTTGTGGTTCTCGGGGCTCGTCACGATCGCCATGATCTGCGGGCGCCCTTCCTCGGTGAAGCCGATGGTGTCGAGCGAGACGCGGTCGCTCTCCTTGGCCACCGTGATGAACCACTGATGGAGCTTCGTGTAGTTGGGAAGCTCGTAGTCGGCACCGATGTCGTGCCCGAAGAACTGCTTGGGCGTGGTGCGCTGCTGGGCCGGCAGTGAAAGCGGGAGGGCGGCCGCAAACAACATCGCGGCGGACATCCGGCTTGCACGACCCAGGCGATGCAGGGGAGGCATCTGAGGCATTGCGGGGGGACGGGTGGAGAGTGCGCAGGGGCAGCCGGAACCGGCTGCCGGACGCCCCGGAACAGGAGGGGACGCGGGGGTACCACAAGGACTACGATGCGCCCGCGGCCGGCGTTGGGTAAGATGCAGGCCTACGTCACGCGGCCAGTGGCCGCCGTTCACCCCGTACCCTCCCCCAATCATGTCAATTCGTCATTCGCTCGTCCTGGCCGCCGCCCTTGGGCTGGCCGTCGCTGCCCCCGCGTCCGCCCAGGACAAGACGCCCCCGGCCAAGAAGCCCGCGCCGGCCATGGATCACGCCGCCATGCACGCCGAGCATATGAAGCAGATGTAAGGCGGCAAGGCCGACGCCGCCGCGTGGAAGGAGCTCGACGCCTACCACATGCTCATGATGGCCACCT
>JAIXTI010000268.1 GCA_027484025.1 bacterium | reverse complement strand
TAGGAAAGTCCGCGCTCGCGCTGCAGATCGCGGAGGAGGTTCACCACCTGCGCCTGCACACTGACGTCGAGAGCGGAAACCGGTTCGTCGCAGACGATGAACGACGGTTCTACCGCCAGCGCCCGCGCAATGCCAATCCGTTGACGCTGTCCGCCCGAGAATTCGTGCGGATAGCGCGCCGCGTACTCGGCGCGCAACCCCACCTCATCGAGCAACTGCGCCACACGACGATCCGCCTCGGCCCCTTCGGCGAGCTCGTGTACGATGAGCCCTTCTTTGATCGCTGCGCCAACGGTCATGCGCGGATTCAGAGATCCGTAGGGATCCTGAAAGACGATCTGCATGTGGCGCCGCATGCGCCGCAGCGCTTCACCTTTGAGCGCCATGACATCGGTGCCGTCGAAATGCACGGAGCCGCTGGTGGGTTCGACGAGGCGCAGCAGGGCGCGTCCCGTGGTGGTCTTGCCGCATCCCGATTCACCGACGAGCGCAAGCGTTTCACCACGCGCTACGTCGAACGACACGTTGTCCACGGCTTTCACGGCGCCGGTGACCCGTTGCAGAATGCCGCTGCGAATGGGGAAATGCTTGGTCAGTCCGCGGACCGACACCAGTGGTGCGCCATTGGTGCTCACGAGGCTCGCTCCACACGGTTCGCTGTCACGTTCACGTCAGTGCGACGCTCGGGTTCCTGCACGAGATGACAGCGCGAGCGATGCGCGGGACCGACCTGATACAGCACCGGCTCTTCCGCGGCGCACCGGTCGAACGCGGACGGGCAGCGATCGCGAAAGGTGCAGCCGCTGGGCAAGGCGCCAAGTGGCGGCACCGAACCACGAATGGTGGTGAGACGCTCCTGCTCCTGGCCGAGGCGCGGCATCGCGGCAAGCAATCCTTCGGTGTACGGATGCGACGGATTGGCAAAGAGCGCGTCGACCGGCGCTTCCTCGACCACACGACCGGCGTACATCACGATGACTCGTGAGGCCATCTCCGCGACGACCCCGAGATCGTGCGTAATGAGCAGCAGCGCCATGCCGGTGCGCTCGCGCATCTCGCGCAGCAACTCGAGGATCTGTGCCTGAATGGTGACATCGAGGGCGGTCGTCGGCTCGTCGGCGATGACGAGTCGCGGCGACAGCACCAATGCCATCGCGATCATGACACGCTGCCGCATCCCGCCGGAGAGTTCGTGCGGATACTGCTTCGCGCGCGCCGGGGCATCGGCAATGCCCACCTGGGCCAGCATGGCCACCGCGTCGTCCCACGACTCGCGCCGCGAGCGCTTGGTGTGCACCTGCACGACTTCGGCGATCTGATCGCCGACGGTCAGTACGGGGTTGAGCGCCGTCATCGGTTCCTGAAAGATCATCGCCATCTGGCGGCCGCGAATACTGCGCAGCGACGGCTCATCGAGCGAGAGCAGATCACGTCCGTCGAAGTGGATCTGACTGCCGGCGGCAATGCGCCCGGGCGGCGGGACCAGGCGCAGCAGCGAGAGCGCCGTGAGTGACTTGCCGCACCCCGATTCGCCCACCAGACACACGGTCTCCCCATGCTCGACGGTAAACGACACGCCGTCGACGGCACGCACGTCACCGGCGGCGCCGGGAAACGCCACCTGCAACGACTGCACGTCGAGCAGACTCTGATGCGAGGAAGGAGACGTCACGGGCGTTGCTAGGGGGAAGGGGCCACGGACGGCCGCGGCGCAGACTCGGCAAACTGGACCGGCGCGAAGCGGTCGCGCAAGGCGTCACCGACGGCGTTGCAGGCGAGCACCGGCAGGACCGTGGCCAGTCCGGGGAAAACGGTGAGCCACCATTCGGTCGGTACGGTACCGCCCCCAACGCCGTCACGCAGGATGTTTCCCCAACTCGCGGTAGGAGGCTGAATGCCGAGTCCGAGGAAGCTGAGGCCGGCTTCGAGGCCGATGGTGCTGGCCACGCTGAAGGCGCCGCTGATCATCAGCATCGGCGCGAGATGCGGGAGCAGATGGTAGGTGAAAAGACGAACCGTCTGCACGCCAGTGGCGCGCGCCGCGAGCGAAAAGTCCCGCGTCGCGAGCGACGACAGCTCATCGGCAACGAGTCGCGCGACGGCATACCAGCCGGTCAGCCCCATGAGCAGCACCAGCATGGTGATCGTGAGCGGGCCGGACACCCCGGCCACTGCCAGCAGGACCAGAAGACGAGGAACGGAAAGGATGATGTCGAGCACCCTGCGGAGCACCGTGGCGATCGCGGACGGGGCGAACGCGATCGCGGCCCCGTAGATCGTCCCGACGGTCAGCGCGATCGACACGGCGGACAGCGCGAATCCGAGCGACACCCGCGCGCCGTACAACACGCGGCTGAGCACATCGCGAGAGAAGGCATCGGTACCGAACGGGTGTGATGCGGACGGCGCCTGGCTCTTGAGGGCGATGAGGTCGAGCATCTCGTTCGGCGGGTACGGCGCCAACCACGGCGCCGCGATCGCGACGGCCAGGAGAACGGCCATGAGCACCACGCCGCCGCGCCACGATGGCGCCGGGCTGCCGCCGACGCTCACGCGGCGCGAGCCGACGGAGGCAAGACGCCGGACGTATCGCTGTGCGGTTGGAGACGCGGATCCGCGGCGAAGCGCAGCACGTCGGTAACGAGCGCCGCCAAGGCAATCACGCCACCCCCCACAACGACACAGGCGCTGACGACGTCGTAGTCGCGCGCATTGATCGCGTTGAAGAGCGTCAGCCCCATGCCCGGCCACGCGAACACCTGCTCGACGAAGATGACCCCGAGCAGGTTCAGCGGCAGCAGCAGTCCCAGCACCGTGATCACTGGCAGGAGTGAGGCCCGCCATGCGCGACGGTACACGCGCCACGCCGGCAACCCGTTTGACCACGCGGTGCGAACGAATGGCTGGGTCAGGGCCTCGCGCATGCTGTCGCGTTGAAAACGTGCGATGGCCGCCGAGTCGAACAGTGCGACGACGACACACGGCAGCACCAAATGGTGCAATCGATCGACGAGTTGCTTGCCCGGGGAGAAATACGGATACAAGTCACTCACCATGCCGCCACTGGGGAAGACCCGCCAGATCCCGCTGAACAGCAGCAGCAACAACAGCGCGACCCAGAATTCTGGAAGGGCGTACAACACAAAGACGATCGACGACGTGACGCGGTCGCCGGCGGAGCGGGCGCGCACGGCTTGCCACGTGCCCAGCGCCGATCCGGCGACGAACGCGAGCGCGACCGCTGGCAGAACCAGCAGGACACTGTTGGGCAGGGCTTGCATCACGACCGCCGCTGCTGGACGCTGTTGCGCCGACGACCATCCCAAGTCGCCGTGTACGACCGCCCCGAGCCAGCGCACATACTGCGTGAGCATCGGATCGTTGTAGCCATAGAGCGCGCGTCGGCTGACGCGCACGGATTCCGGCACGCCTTCACCGAGCGACGTCGCCGGATCGCCCGGAGCCAGCTGGATGCAGATGAAAGCGAACGTGGCCGCGGCGAACGTGGCGAGCACGCCCTGCAGCACCCGCACGCCAAGCCGACGGCGCATGGAGCTCAGCGCGCGCCTCCGGGCGCTGACAGCCCGATTTTGTCACGGTCGATGCGTTGTGCCGGATCGATGCGCCAGTCCGCGAGATTGTAGTACCACCCATCCGCTCGCAGTGGCGGGATGATGACACGACGGTGCAGCACCGCCGGTGTGCGCTGCTCGAACAGCCAGATCGCCGGCGCGTCATTGACGGCCTGCTGAAAGGCGCGCGCCCAATAGACGCGGCTCTTTGCCAGATCGAAGGTCGACAACGCGCTGTCGGCATAGGCGTCGAAGACAGGGCTCCGATACTTGAGGTCGTTGTCTTCACCGTTCGACATCCACGACTGGCGAATGCCCACCAAGCCGGGGTTCGCGGAGTTGCCGCCCAGATAGCTGTCGAAACGCTTCTGCGGGAGGCGCTCCTGCAGCGTGTTGATATCGAGCAACAGCGGCGAGGCCTTCACGCCGATCGTGCGATACTGCTCTTGGAGCAGCACCACGAAACGGGAGCGTGTGGGACTGCTGTTGGGGGCGATCATTTCGAAGGCGAGCTCGCGCCCGTTCTTCTCGCGCACGCCGTCGTTGTTGCTGTCGCGCCAGCCGGCGGAATCGAGCAGCGCCTTCGCGGCGTTCGGGTCGTACGGCAGTTGCTTGAACGCCGCGGTGTCGGGCATAAGGGTGCGCGGCGCCGGCCCGAGCGAGACGACCCCCAGCGTGTCGAGCACGTTGCGCACCAGGCGTTCGCGATCGACGGCCAAGGACAGCGCGCGGCGCACCAGCGAGTCGCCGAAGACCGGATGGGGTTTGGTGCTGTCGGCTGGATCGCGCTGGTTGAGCGCGAGATAGTTGTAGGTGAACGACGGGTTCACCACCATGCGCAACGTCGGCGCCTGTTCCAGTTGCGCAAGGTTCTCCGGGCGCACCGCCTCGAGGAAATCCGCGTCACCGGCGAACAAGCGGACCGTCGCTGCGCCCATGTCGGGTACGAAGCTCCAGATCACGCGATCGAGCTTGGCCCGTCCACGGGCATTGGCCGTATCGGCCACAATCTCGATGCGGGCGCCGGCATCCCAGCGTGCAAACCGGAAGCGTCCGGTGCCCACCGGACGACGAGCGAACGCGCTGCGCCCCACACTGTCCATGGGAATGCCGCCGAGAAGATGCGACGGCAAAATGTACATGGGGTACGTGGCGTCGTAGAACTGCTGCGGCGTGCGACGCTTGAACCAGAACACCGCCGTGCGTTCGTCGCGCACACTCACCGAGTCGATGTTGGAGAGCAGCGACGCCACCGTGGATCCGACGACGTCGTTGGTGTAGACGCCGAACGTGTACGCGACATCGGCCGCGCGCACCGGTGCCCCGTCGTGCCAACGTGCGGCGGAATCGAGTGTGAAGGCGATGGAGAGCGAGTCGGCCGACCAGCTCCAGCGGCTGGCGAGCCGCGGCGCAAAGTCCGTGTCGCCGAACGTGCTGAGTCCGGGGCCGATATCGGCGAGCCGATCGAAGAGGGTGCTGATGATCGCGCCGCCCTGCGTGCCGACCACTTGCGGCGGGAAGAGCGTGCTCGGCTCGGGCAAGACGACGACCAGTGTTCCGCCGGTGTCGCCCGAATCAGGAGCCGTCTTGTCGCCACCGGCGCACGCCGTGATCAGCGCGAACGTCAGCCACGAGACCCCGGCATGAAGGCGACGGCCGATGGAACGGCGCGAGCGAAGCGGAAAGGCAGAGAGCATTGCAGCTGATGGGGAGGAGAGGTGAAACGCCAACAGTACGATGCGGAAGCGCGCCTATCGGCGCCAGAGCCACGCGTGGTCGGCAAAGTGCCGGTGCTGTAACGCCAGCGTGTCATGCCACGAGTCACCGGCGACAAAGGACGTTACCGTCCCCTGTTGGGCAACGACCTCCCGGGCGCTGTCGATCACGCGTCGGCGCAGCGCGTCGTCGGTGTGCGCCGGCAGGCACGTCGCGAGAGTGGCCGCCGGTGGGAGGGCCGCGTCGGCCGGTGCGCCTATCGTCGCGAGCCGCGGCTGATCGTCGTGCAGCAGAATGCTGCCGTGCTGGAGGTAGGCATCGCCCTGCCGCCAGACCGCGCTGCCGACGAGTTTGCGCTCCTGTACGGTGATTTCTCCCTCGGCGGGCGCGTCGAAGCACACCGGCCCATCGGGCGTATGTGCGTTGCGCCGCGTGGACAGGCGGGCGTCGACCCCCACCCGGCGCAGTGTGTCGAGCAGCAGCCGGTTGATCGCGTCGTAGGCGTGGCGCCAGGGCACCGCGGCGGGCAGCGGTACTGTCACGCTGTAGGTGAGCTCCCGCCAATGGAACAGGGCGCGCCCGCCGGTCGGGCGGCGTACGGCGTCCACCCCGGCGACGGCGAGCGCTTCGGGGGTATAGCGGCCCACGATTCGCTCATTTCGCCCGAAGGAGACCGTCGGCTGGGCCCACCCGTACCACCGCCAGGTGCCGGCGTCGGCGCGTACCGTGGCCAGCAACGCCTGATCGGTGGCCATGTTCGTCGCGCCGCCGTGCGCGCCGTCTTCCCACCACCGCCAGACGCGCGGGAGCGGGGACTGCAGTCCGGACTCACCCATGCGAGATGGCGGTGGTCCGGCTGGCAAATCGGTGGGATCGGCGGTGCCTCATTCGCGTTAAATTATCAGTGCTGCGGTCGTTCTGTTCGTCATGCTGTTCGCCGTCTGCTCCGGTTCCTGTTCGCTCTTTGTCGCCAGTGCGGGTCGATCGCCTGGCGTTGCCCGCTTTTTTCGAGGATGGTCATGGTTACGCGCACCATCTCGCCCGCGCCCGTCGCGGTCGATTCGTTCATTCCGCGCCACGTTGGACCGAGCCCTGCCGAACAGCAGGAGATGCTCGCGGCGCTTGGCTACGATTCGCTCGATGCCTTCATCGACGCGGTCGTTCCGGAGCAGATCCGCTTTCGCGGGACGCTCGATACGGGGCCGGAGCGCTCCGAAGCCGAAGTGCTGGCGTCGCTGCGGCAGATTGCGGCGAAGAACCGCGTGTACCGCACGTTCATCGGCATGGGGTACTACGGCACGCACACGCCGAACGTCATCCTGCGCAACGTGATGGAGAACCCGGCGTGGTACACGGCCTACACGCCGTACCAGGCCGAGATCGCGCAAGGGCGCCTCGAAGCGTTGTTGAACTACCAGACCATGGTGATCGACCTCACCGGTCTCGAAATCGCCAATGCGTCGCTCCTCGATGAAGGCACTGCCGCCGCCGAAGCGATGGCGCTCGCGTTCGCCTCGAAAGGCAGCGCGACGCGCAATGTGCTGCTGGTGGCGGCCGACTGCCATCCGCAGACGATCGCGGTGGTCGAAGCACGCGCGACCGCGCGCGGCGTGACGGTGAAGGTGGCCGACGCGCGTGATTTCGCGATCGACGAGACGGTGTTCGGTGTGCTGCTGCAGTATCCGGGTACCGATGGCGCGGTGGTGGACTACCGCGAGCTCACCGAGTCGGCGCATGCACACGGAGCGATGGTGATCGTGGCGAGCGATCTGCTGGCGCTGTGCCTGCTCACGCCGCCGGGTGAATGGGGCGCGGATATCGTCGTGGGCAGCTCGCAGCGTTTCGGTGTGCCGATGGGCTATGGCGGACCGCACGCCGCGTTCTTCGCCACCAAGGACGAATACAAGCGCCTGTTGCCGGGACGCATCATCGGTCTTTCGCGTGATGTCGAAGGTGCGCCGGCCCTGCGCATGGCGCTGCAGACGCGTGAACAGCACATCCGTCGCGAGAAGGCGACGAGCAACGTGTGCACCGCGCAGGTGTTGCTCTCGGTCATGGCGGGCATGTACGCGGTCTACCACGGCCCCGACGGGCTGTCGCGCATCGCCCAGCGCGTGCACGGCCGCGCCGTCACGCTGGCCGCCGGGCTCGAGAAGCTCGGCTTCGCCATCACGCACGAGCAGTACTTCGACACCGTGCGTGTGGAAGTCGGCGCGCACGGCCAGCAGGATATTCTGGCCGCCGCCGACGCACAGCAGCTCAACCTGCGCGTGCTCGAGCCGGGTACCCTCACGGTCTCGCTCGACGAAACGACGACGGAGCAGGATATCGTCGATCTCTGGCAGGTGTTCAACACCGGCACGCCGGTGGACTTCGCCTATGCGGACGTCGCCGCCGGCACCGACGTGCGCTACGACGAGCGCTTCCGTCGCGTGACGCCGTTCCTTACGCACCCGACGTTCCATCGCTATCACAGCGAGACCGAGATGCTGCGCTATCTCTACTCGCTGCAAGCGAAGGACTTCTCGCTGGTGCACGGCATGATCCCGCTGGGCTCGTGCACGATGAAGCTCAACGCCACCGCCGAAATGATTCCGGTGACGTGGCCGGAGTTCGGCGGATTGCACCCGTTTGCGCCGACGGCGCAGGCTGAAGGGTACATGCAGCTGTTCCGTGAGCTCGAACACGATCTGGCCGAAGTGACGGGCTTTGCGGGCGTCTCGTTGCAGCCCAACGCCGGTTCGCAGGGTGAGTATGCGGGTCTGCTCGTGATTCGCGCGTATCATCGCGCGCGCGGGGATGCACACCGGACGGTGTGCCTCATTCCGCAGTCGGCCCACGGCACCAATCCGGCGTCGGCGGTCATGGCGGGCTTCTCGGTGGTGGTCGTCAAGACCGACGTCGACGGCAACATCGATGTCGACGACCTGCGCGAGAAGGCGGTGCAGCACGCGGCCAACCTCGGCGCGCTGATGGTCACGTATCCGAGTACGCACGGCGTGTTCGAAGCGCGCATCAAGGAAATCACCGCGATCATCCATGAGCACGGCGGCCAGGTGTACATGGACGGCGCGAACATGAACGCAATGGTGGGTGTGTCGCGTCCGGGCGATCTGGGTGCCGACGTCTGTCACCTCAATCTCCACAAGACGTTCTGCATCCCGCACGGCGGCGGCGGCCCGGGCATGGGGCCCATTGGCGTCGCGTCGCAGCTGGTGCCGTTCCTCCCCACCCATCCGGTGATCGCGTCGCACGACGTGAGCACGGCGATTGGCCCGGTGTCGGCGGCGCCGTGGGGAAGCGCGAGCATCCTCCCCATTTCGTACGTGTACATCAAGCTGATGGGCGGCGAAGGGCTCGCCTACGCGACGAAGGTGGCGATCCTCAATGCCAACTACATCGCGAAGCGTCTCGAAGGGCACTACCCGGTGCTCTATCAGGGGCAGAACGGTCTCGTGGCGCACGAGTGCATTCTCGACACACGTGGCCTCAAGACGGTCGCGGGCATCGAAGCGGAAGACCTGGCCAAGCGGCTCATGGACTACGGCTTCCACGCGCCGACGCTCTCCTTCCCGGTGGCGGGGACGCTCATGGTCGAGCCGACGGAAAGCGAGTCGAAGGCGGAGCTCGATCGGTTCATCGAAGCCATGGTGGGTATGCGTCTCGAGATCGCGGCCATCGAGCGCGGTGAATCCGATCGCGAGGACAACGTCCTCAAGAACGCGCCGCACACCGCGGGGCATTGCACCGCCGACGCGTGGACGCATCCGTACTCGCGTTCGCAGGCGGCATACCCCACGACCTGGACGCGCGAACGCAAGTTCTGGCCCATGGTCCGCCGCGTCGAGAGCGCGTTCGGCGACCGCAACCTCGTCTGCGCCTGTCCGCCGATCGAGTCGTACGCGGCGTCGGCGTCGTAATCGCGGCTAACGTGCGAACAGCGGCGCGCTCACCTCGTGTGGGCGCGCCGTTCTCGTTTCCGCTGGGGAAAAACGGGGGTGTATTCGACCGCCCCGCGCCGGTCCGTACGCCCCCTTCGCGCGTTGCTTCGGGGCGGCCGGGCGCTACGCGCCGGCGTCGCCCCTCAGAGACGCGCGGCGGGGGGTACGGACCGGCGCGGGGCTCGCCTTCCGTGATGTCCCGAATCACAGTCTGGGTCGCGGTCTGGGGCGCGGCGCTGCGCGCGCGTGGTCTTGGTCGTGGTCGGGTCGAGGGTGTGGTCTTGGTCGCGGGTTGGGTCGCGGTCGGGGTCGTGGCGGCAAAGCGCGCGCCCTGCACCGTGGCCTCGGCGTGTCGGCACCACGACAGGGCCATTCCGCGCGATGCCAGCCCGCCGGGGACCGTACCCCCCGCCGCGCGTCTCTGAGGGGGCAGCCGGCGCGTAGCGCTCGGCGCCCCCGAAGCAACGCGCGAAGGGGGCGTACGGTCCCCGGCGGGCGATCGCACACACAAAAAAGGCCCCGACCACAACCAGCGCCGGGGCCCCACCCAAAACCCAATTCGCGTTTACTCGCCGAGCTGCGCGCGATAGGCGTCGGCCGTCATCAACCCCTCGTCGCCGCCCGGCGCGAGACGCACCTTGATCATCCAACCGTCGCCGTACGGGTCGTTGTTGATGAGGGCCGGCTCGCCGTCGAGACGGCCGTTCACTTCGACCACTTCGCCGGCGACGGGCATGAACAGCTCCGACACGGCCTTCACCGCTTCGACCGTTCCGAACACGTCGTGCGGGCCGTACGTGGCGCCAACCTTCGGCAGCTCGACGTACACGATGTCGCCCAGCTCGCCCTGCGCATAATCGGTGATGCCGATGGCCACCACGTCGCCCTCCGCGGTGGACTTCACGTACTCATGATCCTTGGTGTAGCGCAGCTCGGCGGGGATGGTCGACACGATGACTCCAGATGGTAATGGGAAACGCGAACAGCCGAAGTATCCCCTGATGTCGGCCGTTGCGGAAGCCTCGTTCCGAGGGATTCATGCGAGCCGCTGCGTAATCGACTCCCAGAGCGCCTCGACCTGCGCGGCCAGCGCGTCGCGGGACCCCGTATTGTCCACGATCCACGTGGCCCCTGCACGCTTCCGATCACTCGGCCATTGGGCGTCAATCATGGCCTGCGCGTCCGCCTCGGAAAGTCCGCGGTCTCGCATCATCCGCGCGAGCCGCTCTGCCGGCGGGGCGTCGACGACGATGACGCCGTCGAACGCATGCTCGAGTCCCACTTCGAACAGCAGCGGGATGTCGGAGATGATGACGCGATCACCCCGCGCGTGTGCCGTCTGAACGGCCGCGTCGCGCAGCCGGCGTACCGCCGGGTGGACGATGCCATTGAGCGCTTCGCGTGCGGCCGCATCGTTGAAGACCCGCTGGCGCAACGCCGCACGGTCGAGCGTGCCGTCGGCCTGCAAAACCTGCGGACCGAAGCGCTCCACCACGGCGTCCAATCCTGCGGTGCCCGGCGCGACCGCCTCACGGGCCAACAGGTCAGCATCGACAATCGTCGCCCCGTGCGCGGCCAACAGCGACGCCACGGTAGACTTCCCGGAAGCAATATTCCCCGTAAGGGCGAGGTGCAGAGCGCGCATGACCAAAAGGTACCCGCGGAGTAGCCCCTGCGCGCCTGCCGTCTGTGTGGCTGCCGTCTGCATTCTCGGCGCGATGCCCGCGAGATCGCGCCGAGACGGCAGCACGCAGAAAACACAGACGGCAGGTGCGCAGGCATCCCGCTGTGCCCGCGCTCCTGCCGTCTGGAACCCTGCCGTCCGCCGTCTCGGAGCGATGCCGACCGTCGCACCGCGTCTGGCGAATTACGCCGCCGCCGACTCCGTCATGTCATCGTCAATGTCGGACACCTGACGCCGCTTCTCGCGGTTTACGAGCAACTCCTGAATCACCCAGCTCGCGCCGCCACGCAAGCGGATCTGGTGCGGCGTGCAGCCGAGGTAGCGCTGGCAGGTATTGCGGAACGCGGAGCCGGACGGGAAGTCGAGGGCACTTGCGACGCCGTCGGCGCTCCGGGAGCCGTCTTCGAGCATGCTCGCCGCCACAATGAGGCGACCCCAGGTGAGGAGCTGGTGCGGCGGTGGCAGCTGCGCGCCCTCGAGGCGCTTCGACAGCAGACGACGCGACACCGCGATGAGGCGGGCAAGACTGTCGGGAGTGAGTCGCTCGTGCGCCCGGGTCACCGACAGCATGACGGCGTCGCGTACGACGCTGCGCAGGCCGGCAAGGTGTGGCTTGAGCAGACTCGACACGCTGCGCGCTTCGGCCTGATCGAGCAACGTCGCGAGCATCTGCGGCGTGTCCGTCTCGTCGGCAACGATGAGGACATCGATGCCACAGCGGCCGGCGTCGAACATGTCCTTCGCGCGCTCGCGCGTCACGTCGACATACGCCACCAGTGCGGCACGAGGGACACGAATGCGCAGTTGGCGCACCCGCTCGAAATCCGCGCGGCCGTCGACATACAAGTCGAAAACGACCACGTTGATCGGTCCGCGTTCGCAGGCCCGGGTGAGTGATGTCCAATCGTCGCAAGGCACGAAACGATACCGATCCCGCGCGGCGCTTTTGAGCCGTGCGAGTCGGGGTTCGTGTGCGAGCAACGTCGCGATTACGCCCATGCGACGATTCCGTCCAGGGTGAGTGAAGGAAAAAAACTGCGGTATCACGCAAAAGACGCCGGACGGCCGGAAAGCGTCACAGTGCCCGGGCGGGTCGCGCAACCCCGTGTCGTTACGACCACGGCACAAACCCGCTAAATCGACGGACTTTCGTGCTCCTGCCCCCTGACAGCGGCCGCCGTCTCCGTCACATTTGAATGCACAATCCTCTTCCCCCGTCCTGCCTGTGACCGTCTCTCTCCCGGCACCCTCCGCCGAGCTGCTTGCCCTGCACGATTCCCTTGGCGAGCCCCTCGTGTTGCTCGACCGGGATGGACGGCTCCTTGCGGCCACTCGGCACGCGGACGCCTTTCTGGGAGGCCTTGGCGCTGGCATCGGTGCGGTCCTGCCTGAGACCGACGGGGTGCCAGGGGCATTCGCCGCCTGGTTGCGTGCCGCCCTGGCCGGTGATGACGTGTCCGCGCTACGCGTACCGACGGCCGGTGCCGATTCGTCCGCCCGCCGCTGGTGGCACTGCGCTGTGGCCGTGTGGCCGGCCCACTCGGAGATCGTGGTGCTGCGGGCCCACGAGGAAACCGAATCGGTTGCTCGTGCCGACGATGCCGAATTGACCGTGCAGAACTACCGTCTGCTCACGGCGCAGATGCGCGAAATGCTGTTTCTGCTCAGGGTCGAGGGGCCCGGTCAGTTCATCTGTGAGACGGTCAACCAGGCGTATCTCACGGTGACCGGGCTTCGTGAAGCCGATGTGGTCGGCCATCGCCCGCAGGATGTGCTGCCCCCCGACGAGGCGGCTGCGGCCATTGCCCGGTATGAGCAGGCCCTGCTGGCTGCCGAGCCGCTCACCTACCGCGAAGAGGTCGTCACCGAGCGCGGCCGTCTGGTCGTCGAAACGCGGCTGGCCGTTCGCCGTGGCGCCGACGGGCAACCCACCCATATAGTCGGGTTGGCGCGGAACATGACGGAGGTCGAACAGACGGCGATGGCGCTCTCCGCGTCGGAAGCACGACTCCGTGGAGTGCTCGATGCCGGCTTCGATGCGGTCGTGATTGCACGCGCCGAACGCGCACGCGATGGACGCATTACCGACTTCGTCATCATGGACGCGAACGCTCGCGCATGTGCCATGGTGTCGCGCCAGCGCGAGCAGATCGTGGGGCACTCGCTCCTCGAGGTGTTTCCGCGCAGCCGGGAATGGGGACTGTGGGAGCAGTGCTGTATGGTGGTCATTACCAATCAGCCGCTCGAAACCACGCAGTTTGCCCCTACCGTCGAGGAACCGGCCCGCTGGTTGCAGCGACAGCTGGTGCCGGTCGACGGTCACGCCATTGCCATCAGCTCGCGCGATGTCACGCAGCAGCAGCTGGAGCGAATCGCGCTGGAGTCGAGCGAGTCACGGCACCGACAACTCTTCGAAGCCAACGGCGCAATCCAGCTGCTGGCCGAACTCGACACGGCGCGCATCGTCGATGTGAATCCCGCGGCCGAGGCGTTCTATGGCTGGCCGCGCGCCACAATGCGCGAGATGTACATCACCGATCTCGAAAGCATCGCGCTCGATCACTGGCGTGACATGACCTCCGGTATTGCCACCGGCAGTGGTTTGCACTTGCAGCGTGATCATCGCATTGCCACCGGTGAACTGCGGCAGATCGAAGCGTTCATCGGCGTGGCGGAGATCACCGAACGTCGACTGCTGCACATCATCATTCAGGACATCACGGATCGTGTTCGCGCCGAACGCCAGCTGCGTGAGTCCGAGGCACGGTTCCGCGCCGTGATTGCGGGTATGCGCGAAGGGGTCGTGCTGCATGACGATGCCGGTGCCATTCGCGTGCACAATCCCAGTGCGGAGCGCATCCTCGGCTTGTCTGCTGAGCAGTTGCTTGGCCTCGTACCCATCGATCGTGACTGGCAGTCTGTTCGTGAGGACGGGACACCGTGGCCGCCCGAGGAACATCCGGCCATGCTGGCGTTGCGGACCGGGGCATCTCAGCCGCGACAGCTCATGGGCATCCGTCGCGGCGATGACGAACCGGCGTGGTTGAGTGTCGCCGCCGACCCGCTCGTGCGTGCCGGCGAATCGCGTCCATACGCGTCGGTGGCGGTGTTCACCGACGTGACCGAGACGCGCGCGTCTGAAGAACGGTTGCGGCAGGCACAGAAGCTCGAAGCGGTCGCGCAGCTCGCCGGCGGTATTGGTCACGACTTCAACAATCTGCTGACGGTCATTCGCGGAGCCGCTGGGTTTCTGCGAGAAGGGGTGGGGGATACCTCGCCGCATCTCGAGGATATCGCCGCGATCGAACGCGCGACCGAACGCGCAGAAGAGCTGACGCGCCGACTGCTCGCGGTGGGACGCCGGCAGATGCTGCGCGCGGAACCGGTGGAGCTCAATGGACTGCTGTCGGCACAGCTCCCGGTCATCCGTGACGAAGTGCCGGTTTCGGTGAAGGTCCGGCTCGAGCTTTCGCCGACTCCGGTGACCGCCACGCTCGACCGATCGCGCTTGCTCGACGCCATTCGCGCGTTGATCGACAATGCCCGCACGGCGATGCCCGACGGTGGTAACCTCGAGCTCCGAACGGCAGAGGTCATGCGTCGTCACCCGCACGAACCCAAGACGTCGCGCCCGCAATTCTTTGCCATGCTGGAAGTGCGCGATACCGGACTCGGGATGAGCGAGGACATCCGCACGCGTCTCTTCGAACCGTTCTTCTCGACGCAGCCCTTCGGAACCAGTCGCGGTATGGGGCTCGCGTCGGTGCACGGCATGGTGCACCAGAGTCGCGGCTTTCTCGAGTGCGAGTCTGCCCCGGGGGAAGGGACGACGCTCCGGTTGTTCTTCCCGCTCACGGGCGCGCCAAAGACTCCGGCGTTGTCTCATGCCGCTATCGAGCAGGACGCGCGAACCGGCGGTGTGCTGCTCGTTGACGACGATCCCATGTTGCGCGATCTCGGCAAGCGAATGCTCGACCGGCTCAACGAAACGGTGTACGTCGTGGAGTCCGGAGCCGAGGCTCTGGAGTTCCTGACAGCGCGTGCTGCAGACGTATCGTTGGTGATGACCGACCTCACCATGCCCGGCATGTCAGGGCTCGAGCTCATCGAGAAGCTCGCGATCGACTACGCATTGCTGCCGATCGTGGCCGTGAGTGGTTTCGCCGTCAATCTCGACGCGCGCGCCGAACTGGCCGCGCGGCAGGTCCCGTTCGTCGCCAAGCCATTCACCATGCAGGATCTGCAGAAGGCGATGGCCGCAGCACGGGCCACTCGGCGTTAATCCGCAATTCCTGCGTCCCTGCTGTCTGTAGTTGCTGCCGTCCGCCGTCTCGGCGCGATTCCGCGAGTTCGCGCCGAGTTGGCAGACGGCAGGGTTCTAGACGGCAGGGGCGCAGACCGCATTCACAACAGGCTTTGCTGTCCTTCGTCGCGCCGCGGCACCTGGTGACAGGCGCGGCAGCGCGCTTCGTACGAGTCGGCGGCGCCCACCATGATCGTGGGCGAATCGTACGAGGCCGGCTGTCCCTCGATGAGTCGCTGGGTGCGACTCGCCGGTGATCCGCACAGCACGCAGATCGCGTGCAGTTTGTCGATCACCTCGGCCATTGCCATGAGCTGCGGCATGGGGCCAAAGGGCTCGCCGCGGAAATCGGTATCGATGCCGGCCATGATCACACGACGTCCACGTTCGGCCAGACTCGAGACCACACGCACGATACCGGCATCGAGGAACTGCACCTCGTCGATGGCAATGACCTGGGCCATCGGGTCGAGGCGCAATAGGATCTGCGACGACGAATCGACCGGGGTCGCATCGAAGGTGCGCCGGTCGTGACTCGAGACCGCCCATAATCCGGCGTAGCGGTCATCGAGATGCGACTTGAACACCTGCACGCGCTTGCGGGCGATCGTG
>JAIXTI010000210.1 GCA_027484025.1 bacterium | reverse complement strand
GACCGCGGAATCGTCCGCTCCGGCTCGACAATCTCGCCGGCGATGTAGCCCGCGGCGTTCCACCCCGTAAAGGCGAACGACACGTACACCAGCGAAACGGCATACGGCGCCGAAAAAATCTCCCGCACCGCCTCGCCAGTGCCCCACCCCATTGGGAGCGCCACCGGCGTCGCGTACAGCAGCCCGGCAATGATGAACGCGCTCACCAGGAACAGCTGAGTGCCGGTGATCGCCACCTGAAAGCGCTTGGCCGCTTTGAGCCCCGCCAGATGCACGCCCACCACCACCACGAGCATCGCCAGCGAGGCGATTCGCGGACTCACCGGCACGATCGCCGACAGATATCGCCCGAACGCCATGCTCGACAGCGCAATCGGCGCCGCAAAGCCCACCGTCATCGACACCCATCCGCCAAGAAACCCGGCTACCGGGTGCCACGCCTTCCCGAGGTACACGAACTCCCCGCCGGAACGCGGCAACATCGCCCCCAGCTCAGCGTAGGCGATGGCGCCACACAATGCCGTAACACCACCGACGACCCACAAGCTCAGGAGTGCGCCGCCCGTGTGCAGGTCGAGCGCCTGAAACCCCAGCGACGTAAAAACCCCGGTGCCCACCATGTTGGCGATGAGCACCGAGGTTGCCGCGGAGAATCCGAAGTGCCGCTGACTCACTTCTTCGTGTCGACGGACCGGAAGAACTCGCGCGCGTCCTTCACACTCTGCTCCGCCGCATCCCACTGCGTGACGTGCGCCGCATCCTTGTACACGATGAACTTGGCGCCGGGTATGAGCTTCGCGTGCTGCTCGATGAGCTTGGGGCCGAGTTCGTCGAACTCTCCGGTCGTCATGAGCACCGGCACCTTGATGTTGGGCAAATCCTTGATCGCGCTGTACCCCTTGAGCGCGCCCACGATCATCGTCTCGTTCTCACCCTGGAAGTAGCGATACTGCTCGGCGCCCATCAGGCGCATCGTCGAGTCCACATCGGCCGCCACCGGATGGCGCCACACATTCTGCGCGTAGAACTCGTCCACCGCGGCCTTGTACGCCGGCGCTTCGAGATTCTTGTCGACGTTGTATTGCGCGAACGCCTTTTGCGCCGCTGGCGACAACTTGGCGACGGCCGCGTTGATTTCCTTTTCGGCGGCCGCGATGTCGAACGCTTCGCCGCTGAAGAGAATGCCGGCGACATGATCAGGATGTGCCTTGTAGTACTCGATGGCGACGATCGTGCCCCACGAGTTGCCGTTGAGAAACACCTTGTCGTACTTGAGCGCCCGACGCAGTGAGTCGAGCTCCTCCACGTAGCGCGGAATCTTCATGAGCGCCGTGTCGGTCATGCGATCGGACTTGCCGGTGCCCAACTGGTCGTATCGCACCACCGGCCGATCATCACCCAACGCTTCCATCGACTTCATGTAGAAGCTTCCCATTCCCGGACCACCGTGAATGAGGATCATGGGCGTCCCGGTGCCGGCGCCGCTCACCTTGTACCAGATACGGCCGCCCTGAACCGCGAGCATCGCTTCGCCAGCGCCGAGCGCTGGTGCAGCCGCGCTATCGGCCACCGGTGCTGCGACCGCGGCAGCAGTATCAGCGGCAGGCGCCTTGTCGCCGCCGCACGCGGCAACCGCAAGCGAAGCGACAACGAGCAACGACGTGTGCTTGTACACAGTGACCTTCCGCATGAATGGTCAGGCCGCGGCCTGAGTGGTCGGACGACGACGATCGAGCACGAATCCAGCACCGGCCAACGCGAGCGCCAAAAGCAACGACACGAGGCTCACCATCTTGCCCGTCGCATACTCCGGCGAGTCGAAGGTCAGCGTCACCTGCTTCGCGCCCGGCGGCAAATCCACACTGAGCAGCGAATGATCAGCACGGCGCACCACGCCTGGCTTGCCGTCGACCACTGCGGTCCAATCCTTGTACCAGTTTTCGCTCACCACCAGATGCGACGGCGCGGCTTCGCTGCCGGTCACCGCAATCTCCATGGCGCCGGGTTTCCAGCTCGTCACCTGCGCACTCGCCGTCGGAACAGCGAACGGCTGCGCGGCAGCGGGTGACGCGACCGTGGCGGTGTCATCGAAGATCGCGACGCGGTTCACCGGGAAGCGCTCGTCGACGAGCGTACCCACCGCCTGATCTTCCTTGAGCTTGGCCGACATGGGCAGGACGCGCGCGTACGCAGGCAGCGAGTCACGCTCGTACAACACCGCCGGCGTGCCGAACGTCGTCGTGATCTTGGGGACAACTTCGTGGAAGCCCGGCACCGGCTGCGCTTCGGGAAGAATGAGATACCGGATGGCCAGCAGGTCGAGCAAGTTGGGCGAGAACAGATTGCGGAAGCCTTCGTTCTTGCCACCCAGCTCGTCGTAGCGCTTGAGCTCGAATCCGTGATACCCCAACGCCGTGGGAATCCGGTACGCCATCATCAACGACCAGCCGTACGCGTTGCCCGCGTCGAGGACACGATACGGCGGCTTGACCGCGCGCAGCTTGGTCGTAATGGCATCATCGGCGAACAACTCGGTCGCGCGCGGCGAGAAGGTGTAGAACTCCTTGTTCACGCTCCACAAATCGAGCGCCACCACTGCGGCCAGCAACCCGGTCGCCACAGGGCGCGCCAGCTTCCCACTCGCCGTGAGCCAGAGCACCGCCGTTCCGGCCACGGCAAACAGCAACAGGCGCACCGCGCCACTCTGCAGATACGGCGCGTTCGCCACCACCGCTTCGTAGCGCTCGTTGATGGCAATGGACTCGGCGAGCCCCTGCAATGCCCCCACCGCGCCGAGCACCGCGAACAGAATGAACGCTCCACTCACCCCAAGCAGCGTGCGCATGGGCACCGTGCGCGCAAATACACGCTCGGCGCCAATACCCGCGAGGAGACTGAAGAAGAACGCCGGCAGGTAGAACACCATGCCCATGGCGCGAATCTTCTTGAGCAGCGGCATGAACTCGTAGAATGGGCGATAGAACGGCGTATGGCCCGCGAACGACATAAGCAAAAAGAACAACGCGAAGCCGCCAAGCGTGAGCGCGAGCGTCCGCTTGGTTTTGTCACCGAATGCGAACGCCGCTAGTACCAACGGCAGGAATCCGACATACTCGGTGTGGAACTTGATGGGGTTGCTGCCCCAGTAGTGATCGAGCACGCCGTTGAACTGCGGCAACAGGAACGTGAAGATCTCACTGGGTGGCAGCGCATAACTCGTCGCGAATTCCCACCCCTGATCGGGTCCGCCCGACGCGCGCGGCGAGAACGGGATGTACGCGAAGAACGGCATGACCTGCAGCGCCGTAATGCCGAGCCCTAACGCGACGGCACCTGCGGCGAGCCCCAGTGTCGGCACGGGCTTGATACCCGCCGGGCGCTCGGGGTCCCAGAAGACCAGATACAGCGCCCACAATCCGAGGGCGAGCAACAGGAAATAGGCCATGTGATAGTGGCCCAGAATGATCAACGCGACGACAATGGCAAACGCCCCGAACGCCCACGTCTTCTGATGACGTATGGCATTGAGCAGCACCCAGAACGACAACGGCGTGAGCGCCGAGACGAAGAGCTTGCCGTCGTGTCCGGGACTCATCTGCGATGCGACGATGCCCGTGAGCTCGTACGCAACACCCGCGACGATGGCCGCGCTCCAACCGAGACCAATCGATCGACCAAGCCGGTACATGAACCAACCGGCCAGGACAAAATGCAGCGCCATCGCATACGTGATCGCCAAGTCCACCGGCATCAGCCAGCGCAGCCACGCCGATGGATAGAAAATGTCGCCGTGCATGGCGCCGATGTACGGCAACCCGCCAAACAGGTACGGATTCCATTGCGGAATGCTCCCCGTCTCCTTGAACCACTCGGCGCCGAACAGGCGGAACGAGTAGCCGGCGATGAACATGTCCGAGCGGCCGCCGCCGAACATGATCTGTCCGGTGAGCAACGGCCACAGCAGCAGCAGGGCGGCGGCAAGACAGACCGCCAGCGCCCCAAGATGGGCGCTGGCGGTATTGGTAGACGGGGACTGCGTGGATGTCTCAGGCATGGCGAACAATTTACCTGCCCGGTTCCGGCAGGCGTCAGTGGCCGGTGCCTGCCTTGGTGCTGGGCATGATGGGACGATTGGGGACTTCCGGGCCCGCCTTCTTGGTCGGGTACAGCTCGGCCAGCGTGCTCCCGTCGTACAGGCGGCCGTTCTTCATCACGTACTTAACTGAGTTCGTGTTGCGAAGGTCACTCAGCGGGTCCTTGTCGAGAATCACCAGGTCGGCCAGCTTGCCCGTCTCGATGGAGCCGAGGTCGGTGTTCAGCCCAATCGCGGTCGCCCCGATGATCGTCGCCACGCGCAGCGCCTCGTGATTGGTCATGCCGCCACTGGCCATGGCCCAGAGCTCCCAGTGGTAGCCGAGCCCCTGGAGCTGGCCGTGGCTGCCAATGCCCAGCCGGCCGCCGGCGCGCAAAATTTTGGTGGCGTCGGCCGCGAGCTGCGGGAATACGTACTCTTCGTCGCGGAACCAACCGCCGGCGGTCCCGCCGTTCGGCATGCTGGCCATACGGCGGCGCGTCTTGAGGGCAAGTTCTTCGTACGCCGTGAAGCGCTGCAGCTTGGGATCCGCCCACGGATTCTCCTTCGTGTAGAAGTAGTTCTCCGCCCACGGCCCGCCGTAGTTCACCAGCAACGTGGGCGTGTAGGTCCGCTTGGACCACGCCATGAAGCCCGTCACGTCGGTGCCCAGCGGCGTGATGCCCATGGAGTGTTCGAGGCCGGGATAGCCGTCGAGCGTTTCCGTGAGATTGAGCTTCACATCGAGCGAACCTTCGGTGGTCGGCATGAGCTGCTGTTCGCGCGCGGCGGTAATGATCCACTGTCGCACCTGCCGCACACCGGCCACGTACATCTTGATCGTCTTCGTGTCGTAGTAGCTGCTGTAGCGCTTGAGCATGCTGCGTGCATGCTCCTGATCGCGGATGTTGTCGGTGTTGAACACCCCGGGGCCGGTGCTGTAGAGGCGAGGGCCAATGATCTGCCCCGCATCCACCATATCCTGGTAGGTGAGAATGTCGGTGGTCGCCGTCTGCGGATCGCGCGTGGTCGTCACACCGTAGGCGAGGTTCGCGAGATACGCCCACGGCTGCGTTTCGTGAATCGTGTTGCGTTCAGCGCGCAGGTGCGCGTGGGTGTCCACGAAGCCGGGAACCACGGTCGCTCCGGCGAGGTCCATGTCGGTAGCGCCAGCCGGAACCGTCACGGTGCCCGAGGCACCAACCGCGACGATGCGATTGTTCTTCACGACGATGTCGCCCTTGGCGATGATCTCGTCGCCCTTCATGGTGACGAGCTTCGCGTTGCGCAGCACCACGGTACCGGTGGGCAGGTCGCGCGTGGCGGCCACGAGGATACGCGTTTCCGCCGGCACATACGGCCGTGGACGCGCGCTTTCGGCAATCGTGCTGTCGCGACGCGCGGCAGCAATCGCAGCGTCACGCGCCGATGCCGCCTCGAGATCGTACACCACGTGCGCGTTGCCGATCGACCAGTGCACGCGCTTGCCGTCGGCCGACCACGCGGGGAATTGGCCGCCGATGTCGGTGAGCTTGCGCGCAGGGAATGACGCCGTGTTCGGCTCGGCCACATTGACGGTGGCCTGCGTGCCTCGCGGCGGAATCACGACGGTATAGAAGTCACCGCCAATCTGCGCGAGCGCCAGGTCACCGTTCGGCGACGCCATCACCACCTGCGCCGGCGGTCCCTGCAGCCCGGGCTCCTCGTGGTCGCCCTGCAACTCCGACTCGTTGAAGGTGTGGTCGTTGTGACCATGCCCATCATCATCACCAGGACCGCCCGTACCCGCGCCCACCACGCGCAAATGCCGCTGTTCATCGGTGCCGTCCCAGCGAATGGAGACCAGCCCGTTGTTCGACGACAGATAAATGCGCGACGTGTCGGTGGTGAAGTGCGGCTTGCTCCGCCCCGACGAGCGCGCAATCATCGTGGCCGCACCACCGTCGGTACCAGCTGGCGCTGCAGCGTACCACACCAACTGCGACGTACCCGTCACGCCGGTCTGATCACGACGACCCTGCGCGGGCGTCCGCAGCGCGACAATGCGCGTACCGTTGGGGGAAAACGCCGGCTGCCGTACCGTGGCCATTCCGCTGCTCACCGGAACAATGCGCGTGGCGCGTCCGGCAACCATCGTGGCCTTGTACAAGCGCCCACCTTGCTCCGTCCACGTGACCCACGCGATCGACTTGCCATCCGGCGACCACGCCGGCTCGGCTTCGATGGCGTTCATCGTCGACACGCGCCGCGGAGCACTGCCCGGCCAGTCCATGACGTACAGCTTGTCCATCGCCACGAACGCCAACTGCTTGCCATCAGGACTCGGCACCGCGTCGCGAATCTGTCGCGCGTTGAACGTCGTGCTGTCGCTGATGGGATACGTGAACGCGAGCGCGGGGGCGACATCCAGCTGCGCCTGCACTCGGAACGGAATTTCCTGTTGGCCGCTGCCATCGATGGCCACACGCCAGATCTTGTTGCCGTAGCTCGCCACCAACTCCTTCGAGTCGGGGGTGAAGCTCATCCCCGGTAGCGCGTCCATGGGCGCGCGCGATTCCATTTCATCGCGCTGCGTGGGATACGCGAGCCACCGCTCGTCACCGGTCGCCAACTCACGCACGCGCAAGCCGGTCTTGTTCTCGTAGCGCGAGCCATACACGAGCCACTTGCCGTCGGGGCTCAGCGTGGGGCGCACCGCCGATCCATAGCGCGACGACAGCGGCTCGCGGTCACCCGATTCGCGATCGTACGACCAGATCTGGTACTGCGGAAACTGCGCGTTGTAGTTCCACGCGCCGGTGCGTTGCGTGTAGTACACGAAGCGTCCGTCACTCGTGAACGCCGCGCCGGCCTGCTGCACCGCGGTCCCGGGGGCCGCCGCCGCAGGGGCGGTGTACAGCGCGACGCCGTTGCCTCCTTGTACGTGATACATCCACAACGTGGGCAAGCCGCCGCGGAACCCGCCTTTGCTCGCCACGATGTACTTCCCGTCGGGTGAGTACTCGGGCGACAGGTACACGTTCGTGCGGCCGCGCGTGATTTCTTTCACCTCTTTGGTCGCTACGTCGAGCGTGTGCACGTTGTCCGCGCCCTGGCGATCGGAGATGAACACGATCGTCTTGCCGTCGGGGCTGAATCGCGGCTGTGTGTCGAACGCGAGTCCGCTCGTCAGCTGCACGGCATCGCCGCCGGCGATCGGCATGAGGTAGAGGTCGCCCAGCATATCGAACACGAGCGACTTGCCGTCGGGGCTGACATCGAGCGAGAGCCACGTGCCTTCGCGGGTGTCGAGCGCGTACCGCCGAGTGGCTTCGAGCGGGAGCGGCCGGGCCGCGGGACCGCCGGCACGGGTCGTGGGCGCTTGCGCACCCAAGGGAAGCGCCGCGAGACCGACGGCGAGGAGGGGGAGGGAGCGCAGTCGCACGAGATCTCCGGAGGGGTGGGCGTACCAGACCCGGCTGATTCTGCGTGCCGGAGCGGGGCGCGGCAAGGAAAACGACCGACACGCAGGCGGCGACCACCGAATGTCCCCGTACGAATGCCGGAAACTGACATAAACTTGCCACCGCACATTCCGGGGTGCATTGTCTCTCCCGTCAGTCCCGTCCGTGAACGTCCCGTCCCACCCCTCCGCATTTCGTGGACGTCATGTCGGGCGCTGTCGCTCCAAAGCGACAGCAGGGAGGCGTCGAGCCTGTCCCTCCCTGACCCGTGTCGTTGGATTCTCCCCGTCCGTCCGGACGGGTCCGTGCAGCTGTACGAACGACCCCCCAGGAGAGTACGGATGATTGGTTCACAAACGTGGAGTCGGGCAATGTCGGCATGTGCCGTCGTTGCCAGCCTGCTCGTTACCCCGCTCGGGCCTCAGGGCCCGCTCCACGCTCAGGCCGGTACCGGTACCGTCCGCGGCAAGGTGACGAACACCGCCGGTGCGCCGGTCCCCAACGCGCAGGTCTTCATCGCCGGGACGCAGAACGGCGGACAGTCGGGCGCCGACGGCACCTTCACCATCACGCGCGTGACGGCCGGAGCAGCAACCGTTCGCGTGCGCATGATCGGCTACGAGCCCACGGAGAAGGCCGCCACGGTCACCGCCAACGGCACGACCACGGTGGACTTCGTACTCAAGACGTCGGCGGTCTCCCTCGACCAGGTCGTCGTGACGGGTACCGCCGGTTCGGCGCGTAAGCGCGAAGTCGGTAACTCCATCGGTCAGGTCTCCACGGCCAATCTTCCGGAAGTCCCCACCAACGTGTCGAACCTGCTCGCCGGCCGTGTGGCGGGTGTACAGATCTCGGGCGGCACGGGCAACGCCGGTAGCGGCTCCGCGATTCGCTTGCGCGGCGCCACGTCCATTGCCCTCAGCAATCAGCCGCTCATCTACGTGGACGGTGTGCGTACGCGCTCCGACGAGTATCCGCGCAACGGCATCTTCCAGGGCGCCACGCAGCGTGGTGCCAACTCGTACGGCAGCCCGCTCAACGACATCAATCCCGACGACATCGAGCGCATCGAAGTCGTGAAGGGCGCGGCCGCGACCACGCTCTTCGGTACCGATGCCGCGGCAGGCGTCATTCAGATCTTCACGAAGCGCGGCTCGCAGGGCGCGGCCAAGTGGAACACGCAGATCAACTCCGGCTTCCAGCGGTTGCAGAAGTTCGGCACCGACTCCGTGCCGCTCCTCAACATGGATCCGTTCGTGCGTGATGGTGGCCGTCTCGGCATGCAGGCGCAGGTCGCCGGCGGCACCAACAACAACGTGCGCTATCTCTTCTCCTTCGGCGCCGACAACAGCGACGGCGTGCTGCAGCTCGACAACGAGCGCAAGTATCAGCTGCGCGCGAACGTCGATTTCAGCCCGATGAAGAACATGCAGTTCAGCTGGAACACGGCCTACAACAACTCGCTCATTACGCAGACGCCGGCCGGTAACAACGCGCAGGGTGTCACGCTGAACGCGTTCCGCCAGAACCGCAACTACTTCGGCAACGCGAACGCGGACACGATCAAGCTCGTGTACGGCCAGCAGCTCACCAGCAACATCGATCGCCTGCTCCTCGGTGCCACCACCACCTGGACGCCGTTCGAGCGCTTCTCGAGCCGCCTCGTCGTGGGCTTCGACCGCTCCGCGATCGAAAACCGCAACGTACGTCCCTACGGTTTCCCGGGCGCCGTCCTCGGCATCATTCAGAATCAGGTCTGGTCGAACAAGATCATCAGCCTCGACTGGGCCAACAATTACGAAATGTCGAAGGGCGACTTCAAGGCCACCCTCTCGGCCGGTTCGCAGTACATCAACTCCATGGTGGGTGACGTCGTCGCCTACTCCGAAAACTACCCGGCGCCCACCAACCCCACGGTGGCCTCGGGTTCGCTCCGCAACGCCGACGAAAACCGCCTCAAGAACATCACGGGCGGCGCGTTCAGCCAGGCGCTCTTCGGTTTCAAGGACAAGTACTTCGTCACCGTAGGCGCGCGCGTCGACGGCAACAGCGCCTTCGGTAAGGACTTCGGCTTCCAGACCTACCCCAAGGCCAGCGCCTCGTGGGTCGTCTCCGACGAAGGCTTCTGGTCGGAGAAGTTCGGTACGCTCAAGGCTCGTGCTGCGTACGGCGCCGCCGGTCGTGCTCCGACGGCCTTTGCCGCCGTGCAGACCTGGAACCCGGTGGGCTGGGGCACGGCGCCTGCCGTTCGCCCGCTCAACCTCGGTGACCCCAACCTCGGCCCCGAACGTACCGTCGAAACGGAGTTCGGCTTCGACCAGTCGCTGTTCAAGGATCGATTCACCGTCGATTTCACCTGGTTCAAAGCGGTGACCTCCGACGCGCTATTCTTCGTGCGCAACGTGCCCTCGCAGGGCTTCCTCGCCAGCTCACTCGGCAACGCCGGCAAGATCCAGAAGAGCGGTATCGAAGCCGCGATCAACGCGACGCTGCTCGACAAGCAGAACCTTGGCGTGAAGGTCGGCCTCAACGTCAGCACCAACCAGAGCAAAGTGCTCAGCCTCGGCGGCGCGCCGGAGTTCAGCATCGGCAACTTCGGCTGGGTCATTCCGGGCCAGCCCGCGCCAGTGCTTCGTGGCCGTCTGATCAAGAACGAAGACGAGATCGGCGCTCCGATCGACACGACGGTCAATCACACCTTCGGTCCCGCGCAGCCGACGCTCATCCTGTCGCCGATGCTCAACATCACGACGTGGAAGGGCATCAGCATCTCGGCCCGTGGCGAGTATCAGGGCGGCGCGTTCATCAACGAAGACGCCTCCTTCCAGGCGCTCTCGCGCTCGGTGCTCTGGCCGACGTGCACGCGCGCCTATGCGGCCATTGCCGCAGCGCAGCCGCTCACGCCGCGTGAACGCCTTACGTGCGTGCCGGCTAACGCACGCCAGGACATGTTCATCTTCCCTGCCGACTTCTTCAAGATCCGCGACATCACCGTCACGGTGCCGCTCGGCAAGCTCATCCCGAACACCGCGAGCAGCTCGCTCGTGCTCTCCGCCCAGAACGTCTTCCGCAAAAACATCGGCATGCCGCTCTTCGACCCCGAAATGTCGGGTAACGACGGCTTCAATGTTGGTGTCCGGTACATCTCGGAGCACATCCCTGCCCCTGCGTTGTTCCTGACCTCCCTGCGCATCACGTTCTGAGGCCCACGACCATGACGATGAATCTTCGCGCCTTTGCGCGCACGGCTCCCGTCGCGGCTCTGGCGCTGGCAGCCGGCTGCGATTTGAAGGTCACCAACCCCGGCCCCATTCAGGCCACCTTCCTCGACAACACCGCTGCCCTCACCGCCGTGGTGAACGGCGCGGGACGCGACCTTGGCGAAGCGCTCAACTGGACGTCGTACACGGGCGCGGCGGTGACCAAGGAAGTACTCCCGTCAGGTTCGACGGCAGCGTTCGGCATTTCGGTGCGCCAGCAGCTTGGCGTACTGTCGAACGATGACGGCGATGATTGGTGGAACCAGGCGCAGCGTGCGCGCTGGACTGCCGAGAATGGCGTCACACGTATCAAGACCGTACTTGGCACGTCGTCGTCGAACAGCGCGACGTTGGCGCAGGCGCTCGTGTGGGTGGGTTACTCCAACCGTCACCTCGCGGAAAACTTCTGCGACGGCGTCATCGATGGTGGCCCAAAGCAGCCGTATACCGTGTATCTCGAGCGTGCCGAAGCTGCGTTCACGGAAGCCATCACGGTAGCCACCGCCGCGAACAGTGCAGCGATTCGCGATGCCGCCACGGCGGGTCGCGCCTCGGTCCGTTTGCTTCGTGGCAACCTTGCGGGTGCCACCGCCGATGCCGCACTGCTGCCGAACACGTTCGTGTACCGCATGCCGTACTTCGTGAATACGGTAGACCAGTACAACCGTTTGTACTGGGCGTCGGCCAACCAGCCGTACCGCGCACACACCGTGTGGGGCACGTTCTACGAGAACTATCGCCGCACCACGCGTGATCCGCGCGTCCCGTTCGACTCGAGCCTCACCATCCGCTTTGGTGATGCGGCCGTCACCAGCCTGGGTGGTCAGGTCCGTTGGTACTTCCAGACGAAGTATCCGGTGCGTGAGTCGTCCATCAACCTCACGAGCGGCTGGGAAATGCGTCTCATCGAGGCCGAAGCGTTGTTGGTCGGCAACGATATCTCTGGCGCGCTCGCCAGGATGAACATTCGCCGTACGGCACTGAGCCTGCCGCTGCTCACGGCGAATAACGCCACCGAAGCGTGGGAAGCACTCAAGCGCGAGCGCGGCATCGAGCTCTGGCTTGAAGGCCGTCGCATGGGTGATCAGCGTCGCTGGGCGGCGCTCAATCGTCCCGGCGTGTCCGACGACATGACCGGCCGGACGCTCTGCTTCCCCATTCCGCTGTCGGAACTGCAGACGAATCCCAATCTGAAGTAATCGGGAACGCAGCCGCGGGGGGCCAGGAAGCTCCCTGCGCACCTGCCATCTGAGTGACCGCCGTCTGCCGTCTCGGCGCGACCCCGCAAGGTCGCACCGAAATGGCAGACGGCTTCGCTTTACGCCGCGCGCAACCGCTGACGCTTACTGTTGAGTTGCGTCGTCGACGCCAGTTCGAACGTCGCGACCATCGCATTGAGGGTCTGCGACTGGCCGGCGAGCTCCTCGGAGGCACTCGCGGATTCTTCAGCATTGGCCGCCACCTGCTGCGTGACCGCGTTGAGTTGCTCCACCGCCGCCGTTATCTGATTCACGCCATCGCGCTGCTGCACACCGGCGTGCGCGATCTCGGCGATCACGGCGGCCACCGTCGTGGAATGCGCATCGATTTGCGCGAGCTGCCCGGTGACTTCGCTATTCAGCGCCACACCGCTGCGCGTGTGCTGTACCGATTCCTCGATGAGCGCGGCCGTCTCGCGGGCCGCGGCCGCACTGCGAATCGCGAGCGCGCGCACTTCTTCTGCCACGACGGCAAAGCCACGTCCCGCGTCGCCCGCACGCGCGGCTTCGACCGCGGCATTGAGCGCCAGCAAGTTGGTTTGGAACGCGATCTCATCGATCGTCTTCACGATGCGCGCCGTCTGATCGCTCGAGGTGCGGATCTTCTCCATCGCCTGCGACAGCGCCGTCATGCGATCGCGACCGGCTTCCACCAGCTGGCGTGATTCCCCGGCCAGGTTCGTCGCGTGCTGCGCATGGTTCGCCATCTGTCCCGCCGATGCCGACAGCTCTTGCACGCTGCTGGCAATCTCTTCGAGCGAGGCGGCCTGCTGTGACGCCCCCTCGGCGAGCGTCTGACTCCCGGCGGCAATCTGATCGCCGGCCGACGCGACCTGTTCACTGGCGAGTCGTACTTCTTCGAGTGCGCTCTCCAGCGTCTCTGCCGCGCCGTTGATCGACGTGGAAATCTTGGCGAAATCGCCGGCGTACTGGCCGGTGACGCGTGCCGTCATGCGGCGCTCAGCGAGTTCCCCGAGAACCTCGGACGCTTCTTCGATGGGACGTACGACTGCATCGAGCACATTGTTGAAGCCCACGACCAGCTCGCGGTAGACGCCTTTGAACTGCTTGTCGTTGCCGCGCGCGGCGAGTTTCCCTGCCTGCGCGGCCTTGGCCAGCGTGGTGGTCTCCGCGGTGAGTTGCTGCAGCGTCTCGCGCAGCTGCACGAGAGACTGCCCCAGCACATCACGTTCCGAGCGAACGGCAATCCTGGCCGACATGTCGCCGGCGCTGAGCTGACCGGCCGACGCCGCAAATTCGCGCTGCGCCTTCAACATGCGCTGCATGGCCTCGGCGAGCGCGCCAAGTTCATCGCGGGAGTGAATTTGCACGTCCTGTTCCAGGTCGCCCTTGGCGGCGGCATCGGCGGCCACCGACAGGTCGCGCAGCGTGCTGACGATGGGTCGCGTGATGGACACCGCCACTACAATGGCCATGGCCACGCCCAGCAGCATCAACGCCGTCAGCAGCCGAATGGTATGGTCATAATCGCGCGCCGCCTCCGCCGTGGCTTCATCCATTAGTGCGAGCTTCGAGGCAACCAGTGAGGCCAGCAGATTCTCGATGCTGTCCGCCTGCGCGCGAATGACGGGCAACTGGGCCTTTCCCGCCGCGACGTCCCCTCTGCGGGCCAACTGCACAATGGCATCCTGCTGCGGGCGCAGAATGTCATATGCCCGAAGCAGGTCGGCGGCCATCGCCTTTTGTTGGGGGCGCACGATACGTTGGCGGTAGCGGTCGAACGAGTCGCGAAACAGCGAATCGTATTTCACGATATCGCGCGCACGCTTGTCGATGGCGGCCACGTCGTCGTCAAGCAGCGCGTTTCGCACGGCGCGAGAGATCTTCAAGAGCTCGACGTTCGCCTCCTTCAGCTGGAGCGCCGGCAGCACATGCGTGTCCCGCGAACTGGTCATGAGGCGGTTGACAGCGCGCGTCGCGAGAATGCCGCGCACACCAACCACCGTCATGAGGATCGCCAGCACACCGAACCCGATGGCAAGCTTCCGCCCAATGGACTGATTTGAAAACCACTGCATCGTGAGTTTCTACCGAGAAGGAGCCGTTGTTGAGAATGCGCCCTCTGTGAGCGCCGACTCGGTAGGGTTCGGTTCAACAGTCCGTTTTCTTGAGCGTATTTCGGCATTTTGGGGGATAAGACGAAGGGCTTACCTTCTAGCAGGAATACGCATAAATGATTGCACTACATATACTTGGAAGCTTTCATTAAAATGCCGTAACGACATATTTTCCAGAGTGCGCCAGAGCCACTCAGGCGCGCGTCATTAGGACTCTCGGTCAGAACTCGAAATTCAGACCGATGGATGGCAACAGACCGATACCGGTATTCGTGTCTGGCCTACGCAACCGCGGATTCCACTGCGGTGCACTGTTGTTTGCCCGGTTGGTCACGTTCTGCAGATCGACGAACGCAATCAACTGCCGGTTGAAGAGCAGGAACCGGCGGTCGGCCCGCACATCTGCCGCAAAAAAGACCGACGTGCGCTCCGCGTTGTATTGCGCAAAATCGAGCGTACCGGCCAAAGCGCCGTTGAGTACGAATGGGGTGTATGGCAGTCCCGACGCCCCTCGCACGCGGAGCGCCAACTCCCACTTCGCATTCGGGCGCCAGCCAATTACGCCGTTCGTCAGCAGCGGCGTGTCAAACGCGCCTCGCGTCGTCGTACCGTCGAGCCCTTCGAACCGTGTTCGGTTGAGGCTCGCGCTCAACTGCCCATACCACGGAGACGCGCCAAGTTTCTTCTGCACGAATAACTCAGCGCCATACGCACTGCCGGTGCCGGTGCTCTGCAGCGGCTCGAGACCGAACGGAATGTCGGTCGTAACGTCATCGAACCCGCTGGGGCTCAACACGGCGCGTGGACGGAAGACACGCGCCGGGTAGTTGGCGTAGCGCTTACCGTACACTTCGAACTGCACCTTGAGATCGCTGCCAAGCAGTCGCGTGATGCCGCCAACCAACTGATCGGCACGGAACGGCGTGAGACGATTGGCGTTGCCCGCATCACCCACCAGCCAGATATAACTCGGCGCCTGCCAGTAGCGCCCACCGGCGAGCGACAGCGTGGTCGACGGTGTGAGCTGCGCGCTGACGCTCGCGCGCGGCGCCAGACGCACGGCGTTGTTCAGGAAGCCGTACCAGTCGCTGCGCAGTCCACCCGAAACGCGAATACGAGGCTGCCACTGCCACGTGGCTTGCACATAGCTGCCATTCCGCAGCGCCGTGAAGTTGGTATCGACCTGCAGCGGGCGCGGCGTACCATTGGCATCACGACGCGCAAAGCCGGCAAGCGTGGCGTCGTAGCGCAGATTACTGGCGTACTTGAAGATCGTTCCCGTTTCGATCTCCACGCCGCGCCCAGCCAACAGTGTCACGTCGGTACGGAGTGAGTTTTCCCCTTCGGTCGAGCGGCTCGCAAAAACCGGTGCGAGGAGACTGTCGCGCTGCTCGGTCACATAGCGGGTCCACGCACGCCCGAGCGTGGTCGTCACCACCCCGCGCGACAGCAGGCGCTTCCACGTGAGTCCGCTGAAATACTGGTCCTGCGTCGGGGCCAACACCTGCGAATTGTTCACGCGCGCCGAATCCGTCGTGTTGTCGAAGGAGATGGTGCCGCGCGCGGCGATGGTGAGCGCGCTGAACGCGTCGCGGCGCGTGGGGCGCCACGTCCCCTTCACGGTGGCGTCGGTGTAGCTCGGTATGAAGCTCAAACCGATCGCCTTGAACAACAGGTCGAGATAGCTCTGGCGCACATTCGCGAAGAACGACGCGTTCTTGCCGATGGGCCCCTCGAGCACTGCGCCCACCTGCGTCGCGGCCACGTTGAGCTCTCCCGCAATGCGCTCGCGATTCCCCTCGCGCAGCGTGAGCGTCGTCGCCGATGACGTGCGATCACCGAGTCGTGCGCCGAATCCGCCCGCCGAAAGCTGTGCACTCTCGATGAATCGGATGTTGATCAGCGAGATGGGGCCGCCCGTCGACCCCTGCGAACCGAAGTGATTGATGTTCGGCACTTCGATGTTGTCCACGACGAACAGATTCTCGAACGGCGCGCCGCCGCGCACGACGATGTCGTTGCGGGCCGCACTCGTCACACCGACACCGGGCGCAATCGAGATGGCGCGCAGCACGTCTTCCTGCGCACCGGGCTGCCGGCGCACTTCTTCGGCGTCGTAGCGCTGCGTGGAGACGGGCGTCGAGGTCGGCATCTGCGCCGGAAACGCTTCGGGACGCACCGTCACGTTCTCCAGTTGCACACCCACGTCGCGGAGTACCACCAGCACCTCCGCCGGCTTGGCGGGCGAGACGGCAATGTCCCCGCGCAACACGGGCGCGTATCCCAACCGTCGCACTTCGATCGTTGCAATGCCCACGCGCACCCCGCGCAGCACGAAGCGCCCTGCCGAGTCACTCTGCGCACCGGGCGCCTGTCCCACCACGCGTATCGTCGCGCCTACCACCGGCGCCTCGGTGACCGCCGCAATGACACGGCCGGTGATCGCGCCCGTCGCCCCGGACGTGGCCTCCTGCGCCGCACTGCGCTGCAGAGGCAGCCACGACAAGAGCACCAGCGTCAGCCAGTACCGAAATACTCGAATTCCCCTCACGGAACGCCTCATGCGAGCAAGCCTCACGACGCCGCGAGCGCCGCCTCGATGTCCTTCGCCATCGACTCCGGCGTGGCCGTCGGCGCATAGCGCGCAATCACCTGTCCGTTACGCCCCACGAGGAACTTCGTGAAGTTCCACTTCACAGCCGTCGTCCCCAACACCCCAGGTTCGGCGTCACGCATCCACTGCCAGAGTGGATCGGCATGGTCGCCGTTGACCTCGAGCTTGGCCGACAACGGAAACGTGACGTCGTACTTCGTGCTGCAAAACGTCGCGATCTCGTCGGCGTTGCCAGGCTCCTGATGACCGAACTGATCGCACGGGCACCCCACAATCGTGAGTCCGCGATCGCCATAGCTGCGCCACAGCGCTTCAAGCCCCGTGTACTGCGGCGTGAATCCGCACATGCTGGCCACGTTGACGAACAGGACGACGCGCCCGGCCAGCGGCGCGAGCGGCATCGGCGTTCCATCGAGGGCAACCAGCGAAAAATCGGACAGCGTAGGCATGGCTCTGGGAGTGTATGGAGAATGCGAGGTATCGGATCGCCGTAGCGGCACGTTCAACGCCATGTCAGTCGCGATGCATCCGCAACTCGAACACGGCATCGGCGACCTGCGTCCCGTTGATCTGAATGGAAATATGGTGCGCACCCGCGTAATACCGGCGGGTGGTGATCGGCTTGATGGCGTGCCGTTTCGACAACGTGACCGTCGCACCGCCGTCGATAGTGCTCACCCATCCCTTGAACACTTTGGGCGTGGTCCGGCCATCCTGCTTCACATGGTGCACGACGTAATCGACGGCCAGCCGCTGTGCGTCCGCCGCCGTCGATGTCAACGTCACTGCGAGGTGAACGTATTCGCCGAGCTGGATCGTTCCGGGGCTCACCGTCAGGGCGACCGTACCGGCAAAGGGCGCCCCCGTCCCCCACGACTGCAGAATGCGTGGATGCCCTCGCTTGATCAACGTGCGACTGGCGTGCTTGAGCAGCTTCTGTCGCGCCGGGGACGCGCCCGGCAGGTGCCGTTCCACCCAGTCCGCAACCAGCTCGGGATGGTCGCGCGCGATATCGTTGAGGTGATTCGCCACGCTGCGTCGGACATATTCGCTCGTGTCGTCGAGCAACGCGGCCAGTAACGGCAGCGAGGGCGACGGATCCGCGATCAGCCGCGGGAGCTGCATCCCCCACGGCAGTCGCGGTCGGGTGCCTTCGCTCACGAGGCGGCGCACGTGCTCGCTGTCGTCTTTGGTCCACTCACGCAGCGTCTCGAACACCAGCGCCTCATGCGCCACCACAAAGGGGCGAATGGCAAACTCGGCGCTGAACCGTTGCGTCAGCTGACGCAGGCACTCCAGCGCCCGCTCCGGGTGCACGAGCCCCCGACGCGCCACATACTCTCCCGCCGACCAGAGAAACCACCCCGTCAACCCCTCGTCGCTGCGGACCACGATACCCGTGCCGTGCACAGGCACCGGCGCCAGCGCGCGCTCGAGATGATCGGCCGCCGCGAAAAAGTCGGCGGCGAGATGGCGTTCGAGCGCCGAGGCGACACACATGGCGCGCGCTTTGAGCTCGAGCGCATCGAGCTGCGGAATGACCTCGTCGCAGAACCGCGTCGCGTCAAAGCGAGCATCGTGCCGCGCGAGGTGGGCCGCCGCGACGCGAACCGTCTCGCCGTTGATGAAGTTCTTGAAAGGCTCCGCCACCACGCACCTCTCCGGCCCCTTGGGTGTACTTTATCCGCGATCCAAAGCCGCGCTCGCTGCGGCCTTTTAATCAGCCTCAGCCCGGCCGTTGCGGCCACCCCATGCGTCTCCGGTTCATTCCGCTGGTTCCCTATGGCGTCGCGCTCGGACTCCTGACGCTGTCCCCCCTGACATCGGCGCAGGCCCAACCCAAGGCACCCGCAGCCAGCAAGGGGCAGGCCGCCGCCGGCACCATCAGTGGCAGCTACGCCGGCACCGCCACCGTCCCGCTCGGCGACAGTACCCTCGTCGTCCCTGTGTCGTACCAGTTCTCCGGCACGGCCCCCACCATTACCGGCATGGCCATCGTTCCGGGTCAGGGGACGGGCGCGATCAGCAACGTGGTGCGCGACGGGAAAAAGCTGCGCTTCCGCGTGACCGCTGCGGAGAACCGCATGCTGGAGCACGACGGCGTCATTGCCGCCGACGGCTCGATCGAGGGGTTCGTCAATCTCGACAACAAGCCGGTGGCCAAGTTCAAGATTGCTCCTGGCACCCTTCCAGCAGCCAAGGCGGCGCCAAAGCCCGCCGGAGCCGTCAAGCCGAAGGGGGCGTAGTCGGCTCGACGCGCAGCAGCTGAAAGGCAGCGTTCGACACGAGGCAGTACGCGGCGAAGTAGTAGAAGCCGGTGCCGGCAACCGCCGAGAGATTGGCGGTACCCTTGGCCACCAAGAGCGAAATGAGCATGCCGACGGCAAACACGTCGGCCATGCTCCATTTGCTGATCGTCTGCACCACCCGATACAACCGATACGACCAGGGCGACTGGCGCAGTGTCACGATGGGCACGAGCAGCGCCGCCTTGGTGAGCGGGACCATCACGCTGAAGAGCAGAATGAGGCCGGCAACAAAATCGTTGCCCGACGCGTGCAAGCTGCGAATGGCCCCCACCACACTGCGCGTTTCGTTGGTGAGTTCACGCTCGCTGCCGAACATCTCGATGGTGGCCCGAATGGTCAGTGCCGGCTCGACCAGCCCGGGCCAGAGCAAGGCGAGTGACAGCAACGACAAAGCGAGCGCCAGCAGATTGCGTTTGGACATGCGGAAGGTGACTCGAGAGTTACGCCGCCCGACGCTTGTCGTTCGCGGCTTTGCTGGCCTTGAGCAAACGGTGCACGGTCGTCCCCGTAATCAGCCGCACGCCACGCTGAAACGTAAAGTACTGATACGCCCACTGCACTACGACGCTGAGCCGGTTGCGAATGCCGACGAGATACAGAATGTGCACGAAGAGCCACGTGAGCCACGCAAAGGTCCCGTGCAACCTGGCACCGGCAATCACGGCCACCGCCTTGTGGCGACCGATCGTCGCGAGGTCGCCCTTGTTGATGTACCGGAACGTCTCGCGCGGGCGACCGCTCAGCGTACGCATGATGTTGCGCCCCACCAACGTGCCCATCTGATTTGCCGCCGGAGCGACCGCGGGCACCGGCGTACCCTCCTTGGTCGCCGTGGCGGCGATATCGCCGGCGCAGAACACATCGGGGAATCCTGGCACGCTGAGGTCCGCGTCCACCTGCACCCGACCGGCACGATCGACCGGCACACCCAACTGCTTCGCCAGCGGCGACGCCTGATTGCCTGCGCCCCAAAAGACCGTGTGCGCATCAATGCGCTCGCCGTTGGCGACCACGCCTTCGGCGCTGACATCGGTCACCACACAGTTGGTGCGCACCTCGACACCCAATGCTTCGAGGTCGCGCTGCGCCCGCGCCGAGAGCTCGTCGGGGAACGACGGCAGAATGCGCGGACCGCCTTCGAGCAACAACACCCGGGCGCTGCTGGGATCGATGCGACGGAACTCGCCCTTGAGCGCCTGGTGTGTGATCTCGGGAATCATGCCCGCCAGTTCGACCCCCGTGGGTCCACCACCAACGATCACGAACGTCAGCAACGCATCGCGTTCACCGGCTGCACTGGCGCGCTCGGCCGCTTCGAACGACAACAGGAACCGGCGACGCATTTCGAGCGCGTCCTCGATGCTCTTGAGGCCCGGCGCGTGCTGCTCCCACTCCGGGTGACCGAAGTACGCGTGGCGCGCGCCCGTGGCCAGCACGAGGTAATCGAAGGACAGGAGCACGGTGCCGTTGTCGAGCGAGACGGTCTTCGCCGCCGCATCGATGCGATCGACATCGGCCATGACCACCGTGGCGTTCGCCTGATTCCGCAGCAGCCAGCGAATGGGCACGCTGATGTCGGACGGGTTGAGCACCGCCGTAGCCACCTGGTAGAGCAGCGGCTGGAACAGGTGGTGATTGGTCCGGTCGAGCAGCGTGATGCGCACCGGCGCATCGGCGAGCTCGCGCGCCGCGGAGATGCCGGCAAAGCCGCCGCCGATGATGACGACATGGGGTCGGCTGTCGACGGGGTACATGCCCGTGGTGGCCGTAAGCGACTCACGCACGCGCAGTGGGTGCACGGCGGCGTCAGGGGCGGCGGTTGGCGACGGCTCAGAATTGCGAAACGGCATTTGGTGTGCTCCGGAGGCTGGTCACCGTACATACGCAACCAGCTTGTGAAAAGTTTCACAAGGATGGGCCGGTGATAGCCGAAAGCAGATTTGTGATGCTCCCGAGGCCTCCGTGGACGGCCTCTGCGGTGTTTCTGGTCCCGGCGGTCAACTGGCCGACGGATCTAGCCCTCAGGGGAAAGAACGCAAGAACTAAGGAGAGAGCGCGGTTCGGCCCACGTGGGACCGCGGTTGCAGCGCGCGTGAACAGCACCGCGCTTTCCCCTGTGCTCTTGCGTTCTTTTTCCTGAGGGCTAGTGCCGGCGCCGGTTGACCGCCGGACCAGCCCCCCGTTGTTAAACCGCCGTCCCCACCGGCGCCCGCCAGAAATACCACTCCCGCCCCGGCGTCCACTGCTCCGCCGCCGCGCGATCGATGCCGTGAATGCACTCCGGCACCTCCACCGTGGCCGCCCGAAAGTGCCCGTCCAACTCCGCCAGCATCTCGCGCGTCTCCCCCGTCGTCGGCTTCGCGCGCAAGCGCAGCGAGATCTCGTGCCGCACGTTCACATCCGTCCGAAAATCGTGCGACGCCACCTCGTGGCGCTCCACGTAATCCACGATGCGCGCCCACTGTGCCACCAGCACCGGCACCGTGAGTCGCGACAGGTTGGTCGGCGCGGTGTCCTGCGTCACGGTTTCGGCGCGCCTTCCACCCGCGCCAGAAACGCCCGCACCGCGCTCACATACTCCGACGGCTTCTCGCGCATCGCCGCATGCGCCGCGCCCGGAATCACCACCAGCGACGCGTTGGGCATCGTGCGCCGGAACTCCTCGAGCGTCGTGGGACGCGCTTCGTCGAACTCTCCCGCAATGAACAACGACGGCTGCGCGATGGTCGCCATTTCGGCCGCACGCGTCCACGTGCGCAACGATCCCGTGCTCTTGAATTCCGTCGGGCCCCACATCTGCTGATAGATCGTGTCGTTCGACGCCACGCCGGCGCAGCGCGGCATATCGGCCACGGGCAATCGACGCACGTGGCGCGCGTAGAACGAGTCCGTCGCCGCCTTGTAGGCGGGAGAATCGAGCGTGCCCCTCTTCTCTTCGGCGTCGAGCACGTTGCGAATGGCCACCGGCAGCTCTGCGCGCAGACTGTCGGCGTCGGCAATCCATCGCGGTGTGGAGATGAGCGGACTGCTGAACACCACACTCACCACGCCCGCGGGCTTTGCGGCCACCATGTATTCCGCCGCCAGCGCGCCGCCCCACGAGTGCCCCAGCAAATGCAGCGTGTCGAGGCGCAACGCTTTGCGAACCGCCGCCAGCTCCTCCACAAATCGCGGCAGCGTCCACAGCGCCGTGTCGGTGGGATGCTCCGACCGTCCCGAGCCAAGCTGATCGTAGAAAATCACCGGGCGGTCTACCGCCAATGGCGCAAGCACCTCGAAGCGACACGACGTGCCACCTGGTCCGCCGTGCAACGCGAGCAGCGGGATACCGGGACCGTTGCCGATCTTGCGGTACCACACCTTGCCACCCGGCACGTCGATCATCCCCTCTTCCGAGACGAGCGTATCGGCGGCGGCCGTTGCCGCGGTCGAATCTGGCTGTGCAGAATCCGCTGACGGCGAGCAGGCGACGAGCGCCGCCGAGAGTGCGGCGCCCAGGGTGTAGCCGATGATCTGTCTCGTCATGGTCGGTCGATGTGCAGGGAGTGGAAGCATGCTCCAACCTACTGCGAACTGCTCCGCTCCGCCGCGTTGTCGGGGCCGCTGCGGCGCCATAGTTTTTCGCACATGTATTCCGCCTGTCTGTATTGCAATGCGCGCTTTGCCTCCAACGAGGTGGTGGAGCAATTCGCCATCGGTCGACGCCTCGCGTTTGACAGCGCGCGCGGCCGGCTTTGGGTCGTGTGCGAAAAGTGCGGTCGGTGGAATCTTTCTCCGCTCGACGAACGGTGGGAGGCCATCGACAGCTGCGAGCGGCTCTTCCGCAGTACGCCACTGCGGGCCAGCACCGACCACATTGGTCTCGCCAAACTCCGTGAAGGGCTCGAGCTGGTACGCATTGGTGCGCCCACCAAACCCGAATTTGCGGCGTGGCGATACGGGCGTGAGTTCGCCAAACGTCGGAGGCGATCGCACATCATGGGCGCCTCGGCGATCACGATGGCGTTCGGCTATTTGGGCGCGAAGTACTTCGCACCCGGCCTGCTCTCGGCAGTCCCGCTCGTCGGCATGCTGCCCCAAGGATTCCAGTACTACGTCTATTACCGGCAATGGCTGCGCCCCGTGGCCAAGCTGCAACTGCACGACGGTACGCCCTACACGCTGCGCGCCAAAGACGTGTCCGAAAGCAAGGTCGAGCCCGACCCCGATGGCGGGCCGTGGCGGCTCTCGCTGCTTCACGGGCGCGGACGTTCCATTCTGCACGGCACCGACGCCGAGCAGGTCCTTGGGCGTGTCATCACGCACATGAACTTCGAAGGCGGCAAGCAGGACGCCGTCGACACCGCCGCACGCCGTCTCGCCGAAGCCGGCTCCGCATCGGCATTTCTCGCGCAGCACGCTGCGGCCAACACCGGACGCGTCATCGGGAACCTCGGCGCCCAAGCCCTCGATGTTCGCCTCGCCATCGAGATGGCGCTCCACGAAGACACCGAACGCGTCGCCCTCGAAGGCGACCTCGCCGCCCTCGAAGCCGCGTGGAAGGATGCCGAACAGATCGCCGCCATTGCCGACCGTCTGCTACTCCCCGAGTGGGTCAGCGATCGCGTGCAGCGCTTTCGGGATCGCTGACGAGCACATGGGCCCGTGTGCATCCACACACGACGCGGCGACGAACTACTCTACGGACACCAATCGCGCACCCCTCTGAGCCCTTCCCCATGCGAATCGCCCTGCTCGCCCTGTGCGCCGTCACCGGCTGCGCCTCCTTCTCGTCGCTCAAGAGCGAAACCTCCATCGAACCCAACAAGAGCTTCCTGCTCGGCGGCGGTCAGCCCGGGGCATTCGAGGTCACCGGTCGTAACTCGGGAACCGTCCCGGTCACCATCTTCGTGGAGCGCAACGGCAAACGCGACAGCATCACCACGGTCCCAGCGGGGAGCGCCATCGACGCCACGTTTCCGGCTGGTGCCATGGCCGTCGTTCGCAATGAATCGTCGACGCGGACGGCCGTGGTCACGGTGACGGTGCGCGGTGACATTGCAAACCTGGGTATGCGATACGAACCGGCACGTCGCTAGTCGGTCGGCAACCGACTGGCGCGGTCAGAGCCGCGCCAGCAGCGGGCCCAGCACGGTGCGCTCGAGATGGTGCGCACCGGCAAACACGATCGAGGTTGCCGCCGGTTGCCACGCCTGCAACGATGACAACATCGCGGCGCGCGTGTCATCGGAGACGAACTGATCCTGGTCACCCGAGACCAGCGTGACGTCGGTGTCGTGCAGCGCCGTCGTCATGGCCTGCGCATCGACATCGTGTGCCACGCCGCCAGCCCACGCAACGAATGCGCGCGGGCGCACCCGGCCCTGCGCCATCCAGCGCGTCGCGGTGGCGACGCCTTGCGAGAAGGCCAGCACACCAACCGTGGCATTCGGCGCCTGTTGCACAATGTCGGTGTACAACCCGTCGAGCCAGTGCATCGTGTCGTGAATGTCGTCCTCACGCGCTTCGCGAGTCATCCACGTGGCCCCAACGCGTTGCACATGCGCCCCGTCCGTGCGTGGCATCTCCGTGTAGAATCGCGAGAGTCCTTCCGGCGCCACGATGCAGCAGTTTTCCGGCACCACGCCCTCGAAGTGGCGAAGAAAACGCGGCACGATCTGCCCGTAACCGTGCAGCACGAACCACACGCGTTGCGCCTCGGCAGGCTCGGTTCCCAGTACCGCGTAGCGGGCGGTGCGGACTGTCGGTCTCGTGTGAATGCGGATGTCGTCGGGTGAGATGGGCATATGCTCAAATATGTCGCCAGTCACGCCGCGCAGCTGCCTGGCTTACACCGCGAGTAGACCGTCCCCCTCCACGGCTCAGCGCGGCCGGCGCCACGGCAGCAACACAAGGAACATGGCCAGGAAGCCCACGTTGGAAAGCGCATTCCATTGGAAGCCCAGCGCTATGGAGGCGGCACTATCCACGATGAACCACACCAAAGCCCCAATCACAGCCGCGCGCGACACGGCTATGCCTCGCCCCAGCTGGTGCAGCGTGACACCCCACCCGACCGTCAGTGCGCCAAATAGCCCAGCGCCAAATCGCGAGGCGTCGTTCAAGGCCGCATCGGTAGGGAGTGTGCTGTACAACTGGTACAGTGCCCCAAGGGTGCCGGGCGCGGCCACGGCCAACAGCACCAAGGCCATGCCAACGCACACCATCAGCCCGCCCACCCACTGCAGGCGTGCAGGCTCATTTACGGGACGAACATTGGCTGACAGACCGACCGCTGAGCGCATACGAACTCCAGACTGAGTGATGGGACAATCGCGTACGCGTACACCATGGAGGCGAACGCGTCGCAAATCGATTCCCTCCCAGGGAAGCGCGCTGCGCCGGGTTTCGTGCTACCCTACCATGGTGATCAAGCGAACTGCTGCTCCGATACCGACGCCGTTCGGCGTGACGCTCAAACACTGGCGCACCACGCGTCGGCTCAGCCAACTCGCCCTTGCCAGCAGGGCCGGCACACCGCCGCGCCACGTCTCGTTTCTGGAGACCGGCCGAGCACGTCCATCACAGGACATGGTCCTGCGACTGGCGCATGCACTCGATGTCCCGTTGGCGGAACGCAATCGCATGCTTACCGCCGCGGGTTTTGCGCCGGCCTACGCCGAACGTCCCCTCACCGACGTGGCGCTCGCTGAGGTGCGCTTTGTCCTTGATCGCCTGCTACACGCGCACGAGCCGTACCCGGCCCTTGTATTGGATGCGTGGTACACAGTCCTTGAGGTGAATGGTGCCGCACAGCAACTCTTGCCGCCGCCTATGCCCGGCGAGCCCGGCGAGCGTCACAACCTGATCGAGCTGTTACTGGGCCCCTATCAGCAGATCATCGTGAATTGGCGCGAAGTGCTGCGCGATACACAGCACCGCATGCAGCGTGAAGCCTCGACGCGCACGGGCGATGCACGTTTCCTGGACTTACTGCGGCGGGTCGACAGCGCCGCAGGTCCATTTGAGGCCGGGGCGCATCCCCGAACCGAGTCTCCGGTCCTCCTCACGCAACTGCGCACACCGGAAGGCGTCATCAATACGCTCTCCACCTTTGTCTACTTTGGCAGTGCGCGCGACGTGACGGTGGAAGGCATGCACGTGGAACTCATCTACCCAGCCGACGCCGCCGCAGACCGGTACTTCCGCCGCTAGGCGAACCACCCCTCAGCTCGCAGCTGCGCCCAAATGGTCTGCGCGACCCTGGCCCCGTTGCGCACAAGCTGCGGCTCATCGGCCACCACGAGCTGTCCATCGACGACCTGCGCGTAGCCCTGCGTGAACACATGACGCACGCTGTGACCGTTGGCGTAAAGCAGATTGTGCAATGGCTCTGGCCCCGCCGCGCCGCTGCCAACCAGCAGACCGCCCACATCGATGCTGCACAGATCGGCCTTGGCCCCTACGGCAAGGCGCCCAAGATCGGGGCGGCGCAATCCATCGGCCGCACCATGTGTGGCACCGGATACGGCCTGCATGACGCTCGGCAGCGGGAGTTTGGTACCGGAGAACTGGTTCACCAGGCGCGCCCGCGCACGGCCGCAAATCACGGCCAGCTTGAGGTTCTCCACGTAGTCATTCGAGTGGGTATCGATCCCCACATTCGTTGCAACGCCAGCAGCCAGTGCCTCAGGATACGGCTGCGAACCACTGGAATTGCCGGCGCCACCGCCCGACGGACAGTGCGAATACACACCACCACGCTGCTGCAGCAGCGACCAGTCTTCGGCCGTAGCCGCCGTCATGTGCGCCCCAAAGAATGGACCATCGAGCGCGCCCAGTGATGCCAACCATTGTGCCGGCGACACACCGTGCAACCGCTGCACCGTACGCACTTCACCACTGCCCTGCGCCAGATGGGTATGTATGCCGGTCCCGAGCTCCTTCGCCGCGGCCACAACGGCTCGCATCGTCTCCGGCGTGTGCGTGTCAGCCGCGTGCGGAGTCATCATGGGCATGATGAGGCCGTCCTCCGCTCCTCGAATGGTGAGCGCGTACTGTCGGTTTGCTTCGATCTCGGCCAGCGTTGCCGAGACACTCTCGGCAAGGACTGCATCGTTGCTGCGACGCCAGATGGGAAACAGGCGCGCCGTGCCCGGCACCATGCCGCCAGGGAAGCCGCGCACGTGCCATTGGCGGGCCACGCGCACGTAGCTCTGGGCCTGACGCAGACTGAGACTCATCTCCACATGACTGGTGCATCCCGAACGCACCAGTTCCGCGACGTTATAGGCCGTGAGGGCGTCGAGTTGATCATCGGGGAGCTGCTCCACGATCTCAATGGGCCGCTGATACGAACGCCCACTCTCAATGAGTCCACGCGTGGGGCTTCCGGAAGCCGCGTGCGTATGCCCCGAAATGAAGCCCGGCAGCAGCACCTGCCCGCTTGCATTGATGCGGTCTACGGTCCCGCGCACGCGACCCGTGCCAATGGCGACAATGTCGTTGCCTCGCACTCGCACATACACATCTGGCACCACCTCTGCGCGTCCGTTGCGCCAGAGTAGCGCGTACGAGGCCTCCACCACAAAGTCGCGTGACCGAAGTCGCCGCGTGCGCTCGCGCCCCGGCGAGGCAGGCGGCTGCGCCTGCAGGAGCCCCGCGGTGCCCAGCACCGGCACCAGCGCCGCCGCTGCCGCATCACGCACAAACCTACGTCGGGAAAGTTCTCGTGCCATAGCCCCCAATCAACGCCAGGCGCCGGCCATGACAAGTGTGACCTGATGAAACGAGCCCGGGCCAGTGCCGGGATTCGTGAGCATCTGGCAGGGGCGCCTTGGCGCCCCGAAGTG
>JAIXTI010000203.1 GCA_027484025.1 bacterium | reverse complement strand
TCCCTACACGACGCTCTTCCGATCTAGGTGGATCGCGCGGGTTACTGCCAGGCGACGCGCCAAGGCGTCAGAGTAACGGGCGCCCGGCTCGAGTACCGCCAGTGCGTTCAGTACCCACTTGGCGGGGGCATTTACGAGACGGGCGAATTCGGCGAGCTCCATAAAGTAAGTCTAACAACCAGACACATTAAAGTAGAGGGCACCTTCCGCTAGCGACACCGGTAGGACGCATGGCATCCTACCCGACTGGCTGCCCGCATCGCCCTTTGTCCCCTCGGTATGTCGATTCCCTCCCACGTGACCGCTTCACGCCACCATCGGGCCAGCGGGTTGCCCATTCCGCGCCTGCGTCCGCACCTACTCGCCGCCGTGTTCTGGTGCGCCAGCGGGCTCACTGCGCTTGCCGCGGTTGCAGCCCCGGCAGCCGCGCACGCCCAGTCCCGCGCCGAGCTCGACAAAGTGCTCCGCCGCAAGGTGCTGGCGAACGGCATGGAAGTGATCGTGGTGGAGAATCACGGCGTGCCCATTGCCACGCTCGAAATCAATGTGCGGAACGGCGCCTTCACGCAGTCGCCGGAGTTTGCCGGCCTCGCGCACATGTACGAGCACATGTTCTTCAAGGCCAACAAAGACCTCCCCGACGCCGACGCCTTCAACGATCGCGCGGCAGAATTGGGCGCGGTGTTCAACGGCACGACGCAGGAAGAGCGTGTGAACTACTATCTCACGCTCCCGGCCGACTCGGTGCGCGGCGGGCTGCGCTTCCTGGCGAGTGCGCTCATCAACCCGAGCTTTCGCGACGACGAACTGGCGCGCGAAAAAGAAGTCGTACTCGGCGAGTACGATCGCAACGAAGCGCAGCCCGGATTTCAGTGGCAACAGCGTGCCAACGAACTGCTCTACCCGGGACAGGCGAGTCGCAAGAACACCATTGGTGATCGCAAGGTCATCGCGAACGTCACGCCGGCACAGATGCGCGAAATTCAGCGCAAGTACTATGTGCCCAACAACTGTGCGCTCATCGTCACCGGTGACGTGAATCCGGAAGCGATCTTTACGCTGGCCGAGCAGATCTTCGGGTCGTGGCCGCGCGGTGAAGATCCCTTCAAGGTCGATCCCATTCCGCCCATTCCGGCGCTCACCGCGAATCAGTCATCGATCAGCGAAGAGCCGATCAACGCCGTCGCCGTGTTGCTGCAGTGGCAGGGACCGAGTGTGGGCAAAGATCCGGGTGCCACCTTCGCCGCCGACGTGTTCAGCGACGTGCTCAACACGCCGGGCTCCACCTTTCAGAAGAACCTTGTCGATTCCGGCCTGTGGCTCGCAGTTGGCGTGAACTACTACACGCTCAACCAGGTGGGCCCCATTTCGGTGAGTGGGCAAACGACTCCCGACAAGTTCCGCGCTGCGATGGCCGCGCTGGAACGTGAACTCGCCCGCTTCAACGACCCCACCTATGTGTCGGTACGCGAACTCGAAGCCGTGAAGGCGCAGCGCACGGTGTCGAGTGCGTTCGGTATCGAGAAGGCGTCCGAAATTGCGCACACCATTGGCTTCTGGTGGAGCGTGGCCAGTCTCGACTACTTCATGAGCTACACCGATCGTATGGCACAGCAGCGCATCACCGACCTCATGCGATACACGAGCACCTACATCGTCGGCAAGCCGCGCGTGACCAACGTGTTGCTCTCGCCCGATGCGCGACGCGCCATTGGCCTCACGGAGAAGGAACTGCTGGCGCCATTCAAGTCGGGGGTGAAGCAGTGAGCCCGCGTTTAGTTCGTGCGGCGTTTGCCGCAGCATTGTCGCTGTCGTCGGTCGTTGCCCACTCGGCACTCGAAGCACAGGCGACCCGTGCGCCGGTGCGCCGGCCTACGGCCCAGCCCAAAGCACCCGCCAAACCACCCGCCGAGCCACCGTCGTCACCCGCCGTTATGGGCGACGACTCGCTCACCATGAAGTTCGAGGTGAGCGGCATTCCGGTCATTCTGCGTCGCGTGACCGCCAACAATGTGGTGGCCGCCAATCTGTATCTGCTGGGTGGCGCTCGTCAGCTCACGCCGGCCACGCAGGGCATCGAGCTCATGCTGCTCGAAGCCAGCGAACGCGGTACGCAGAAGTATCCGCGCGATCTGCTACGCAGCCGCATGGCCCGACTCGGCAGCGCCATTGGTGTGAACGCCGGCGCCGACTGGACCAGCGTGGGGCTGCGTGCCACGACGGATGGTCTCGACAGCACGTGGGCCATCATGGCGGACCGCATCATCGCGCCGCGTCTCGAAACAGCCGACGTGGAGTTCGTGCGCGAGCAGTTCGTCACCGCGGTGAGTCAGCGCAAGGACAGCCCCGACGCCGTACTCGACTTCCTTGCCGACAGCATGGCGTTCGCGGGGCATCCCTACGCGCTCGAGCCCACCGGCACCGACGTCTCGCTCAAGACCATTACCGCCGCGCAGCTGCGCGAGTATCAGCGTACGCAGATGGTAACGTCGCGCATGATGCTCGTCGTGGTGGGCAACGTATCGCGCACCAAAGTGGAGAAGCTCGTACGCGAAACGCTCGGACGGTTGCCGCGTGGCACCTACGCGTGGTCGCTTCCCGATCCGCCGGCCGATCTACCCAGTGCGTACGTGGTGGAGAAGCGCGCCCTCCCGACCAATTATCTGCAGGGCTACTTCCACGGACCCAAGGCGTCGAGCAGCGACTACGCCGCGCTGCGGTTGGCGTGCGCGGTGCTCTCCGGCCGGTTGTTCGGTGAAGTGCGCCAGCGCCGCAATCTGTCGTACTCCGTAAACGCGCCGTTTGTGGAGCGCGCGTTCTCGTTGGGCGGCTTGTACGTCACCACCACGCAGCCCGACGAAGTGCTCTCCATCATGCTGCAGCAGATCAAAGCGCTGCAGGAAGGCATCATTACCACAGAAGGGCTCGAGCAGCTCGTGCAGCAGTTCATCGTCACGTATTTCCTCGATAACGAGACGAACGCCGACCAGGCCAACATGCTTGCGCGCGCGCAGCTGTATCAGGGCGACTTCCGTCGCGCGTCTCGCTTCGTGCAGGAACTGCGCGCGGTGACGCCGGAAGAGATTCAGCGCGCGGCGAGAACGTACATGCGCAATGTGCGCTGGGCGTACGTGGGTGATCCCGCGAAAGTCACGGGTGCGCGGCTGCTCCGCTTCTAACCGTTATTCGGCCTGAAGACTTCTGCACTGCACACGCAGAGGCATCCGAGGAACAGAGGTCACTGAGCCGACACCCAAAGATCCAGCCGGTTCGCTCTGTGTGCTCTGTTTCTCGGATGTCTCTGTGAATGCAGTTCTGCCGCATCCAGGGCTTCCCCGTACCATCGGTTCGATACCCATCCAGCAAAAGCGAATCATCAGTGCCGCGAATAATCTCCGTCGATCTCGCCTACAAGCACTACCGCGACATCGGCGTCGCATTGCTCGACGCGACTCAGAGCGGCACGGCCGTCACCCTGCTTGACATCCCGCTCACCGGCCCGCCAACCCCCGACGCGCTCGGCGACTGGCTGATCACCATCGCCGCGCAACACGCCGCCGACGGCCTCTGCATCGACGGCCCGCTCGGCTGGAAAGGACCCGACACCGATGCCGTCCACAGCCGCGTGAGCGAAAAGATCGCGCGCGCCCCCGGAAAAACCGGCCTCCCACCCGACGGGGTGAAGCCGCGCGGCTATCTGGCGTTCACGCAATTCTCGATCGCGCTCTTCGAGCGGCTCACCATGCACGAAGGCTTCGTGCTTCCCGGGGACGAAACGCGCGGCGACGGACTGTTCGTCACCGAAACGTTCCCCACGGCCGCGTGGCGGGCGCTCGGGCTCTCGGCGCTGCCGGGCAAGGCGACCACGAAGCCCGCCGACATGGTCGCCGCGCGCGAGCGGCTGGCGATCGCCACCGGCATCGAGCTGCCCGCGCACACCACGCACGACCAACTGCAAGCCGTCGTTGGCGGTATTGCCGGGCTGCGATGGGCCGGCGGCGAGCGCGATGCCGTACACCTTGCCGGATTACCGCCCTACCGTCTCGACGGATGCTGGCGCGAAGGCTATATCATGTTGCCTGCCCCAGTTGCTGCGTCCGCGTGACCGCACGCGACCAACGCCCTCCTCGTTTTCCTCCCGCCTGCCATGTCTGATTCGTTATCACGCCGCGACTTCGTCGGCACCAGCGCCACGCTGGCCATGGGCGCCATGATCGTGCCGAGGCACGTCCTCGGCGGACAAGGGTTCCGCGCCCCCAGCGACACGCTCAACATCGCCTGCGTCGGTATTGGCGGCATGGGCATGAGCAACATGTCGCAGATGCTCACCGAAAACATCGTGGCCGTGTGCGACGTGGACTTCGGGTACGTGGAGCGCACGCTGCAGGGGCGGCTCAAGCCGCGCGAAGGGCAGCCGACGCCGCAGAATGTGCTGCTTGGCGAGAAGTACACGAAGGCGGCCAAGTATGCCGACTTCCGCGAGATGCTCGCGAAGCAGAAGGACATCGACGCGGTGATGATTGCCACGCCCGACCACCTGCACGCCACCATTGCGCTGGCGGCGATGTCGCTCGGCAAGCATGTGTACGTGCAAAAGCCGCTCGCGTTTTCGGTGTACGAAGCGCGGCTGCTGCAGAAGGCGGCGGCGAACAATCCCAAGATCGCCACGCAGATGGGTAATCAGGGGCACTCGATGGCAGGCTCGCATCGCGTCACCGAAATCGTGCGCTCCGGCGTGCTCGGTAAGGTGCACGACGTGCACGTGTGGACCGATCGTCCCGTGCGCTACTGGGCGCAGGGCATTCCGCGTCCGCGTCCGGCAGGTGCCGCGGTCGTGAACGCCAACCCGCGTCCCCAGTGGAACATGGGCACGGTAGACAACGCCGTGCGCAACCTCATGGCGAGCAACGATCATTCGCCGCCGGAAGGCTTCAACTGGGATCTGTATCTCGGCCCCGCGCCGGAGATTCCGTATCACCCGGCCTATCATCCGTTCGCGTGGCGTGGCTGGCTCGACTTCGGCGTAGGCGCCATTGGCGATATGGGCGCGCACCTCATCGATCAGGCGTACACGGCGCTCGAACTCACGTACCCCACGAGCATCACGGCCAGCTCCAGCCCGTGGGGTGGCGGCGCGCAGAATCCTGCGACGTATCCGCTCGCAATGATGGCGCAGTTCGAATATCCGGCGGTGGGCAAGCGCGGTCCCGTCAAGCTGCATTGGTACGACGGTGGCCTGCTGCCGCCCCGTCCTGACATGCTCCCCACTGACGCCCCCATTTCCAACCCCGGCAGCGATGGTGGTGGTGCGATGATCGTGGGTGAGAAGGGCATCCTCATTCACGAGACGTACGGCAACAATCCGCGCATCTATCCGGAAGGCACCGCCAAGAAGGCGGAGCAGGTTGCCCAATCCATTCCGCGCATCACGGTGTCGCATGAGCAGAACTGGATTCAGGCCTCGAAGGGGCTGACCCAGTCGAGCTCGCCCTTCTCGCAGGCGGCGCCGCTCACGGAAACGATGTTGCTTGGCATTGCGGCGCTGCGGGCCGGTCAGGGACGCAAGGTGCTGTACAACGCCGAGAAGATGGAATTCACCAACGCGCCCGAGGCCAACCAGTACCTCACCCGCGCGTATCGCAAAGGTTGGGCACTCTGATGTCACTGCTGTGCGTATCGCGCGCCCGGACTCCGGGCGCGCGTGTCGTTTCCGGGATTGTCTCGGCACTTATCGCTGCCTCCCTGCTGGGAAGCCGCGCCGTCTCGGCGCAGAGCACGCCATGGACCGTCTCGACGGCCGCGCCCAAGGGCTTCGACCGTGCGCTCGCGCAGCGCGCCGCCCTCGAACATCTCACGCGGTTGATTGCGCTCAACACGCAGAATCCACCGGGCAATGAACTGCTCACGGCGCGCTATTTCGACAGCGTCTTTGCGGCTATTCCCGGCGTTGAGCGTCATGTACTGCCGGTGGCGAATGGGCGCGCGAATTTCGTGGCGCGGTTGCGCGCGACCAAGCCCACCAAGCGTCCGGTGCTCATCATGGGGCACATGGATGTCGTGGGTGTCGACAGCAGCAAGTGGATTACTCCGCCCTTCACGGCCACGCGGCGCAACGAAGACGGCGTGGAGTACCTGTACGGGCGCGGCGCCATCGACGACAAGGGCATGCTCGCCACGGCCACCGCGGCCATGCAGCAGCTGGCGTTGCATCGTGACGAGCTCGATCGCGATGTGATCTTCATGGCCACGGCGGCCGAAGAAGGCGGGCCCGAAGTCGGCATCGACGAAATGGTAAGCACGCACTACGCGCTCATTCGTGATGCCGAGTTTGCCCTGAACGAAGGCGGACGTGTGCGTGTGGCCGACGGCATGGTGAAGTCGGTGAATATTCAGACCACCGAGAAGGTGTCGTACAACGTGCTGGCCAAGGCGACCGGCACGAGTGGACATGCCAGCGTGCCGTTGTCCGACAATGTGTTGGCGGCACTCGCGCGAGCGGTCTCGCGGGTACACAGCTGGAAGGCGCCGGTCATTCTCAACGAGACGACGCGACTGTACTTCGCACGACTGGCGCGCATCGAGAAGGACCCCGTCATGAAGGCCGCCATGCTGCGTGTCTCGGCGGTTGGTGCCAGCAGCGCGCAGATCAATGCGGCGGCACTGGTGCTGTCGCGCGAACCGTTGCACAACGCGGTGCTGCGTACCGGCCAATCGCTCACCATCATGAACGGCGGTATTCGCAACAACGTCATTCCCAGTGAGGCGACCGCGACGTTCAACGTGCGCGTGCTTCCCAACGATGATGTGACGGGCATTGTGGCGCAGTTCAATCGTGTGGGTGCCGAGAAGCAGGTCACCTTCGTGCTCGACGGTGCGCCGCGCACATCGCCGCCGGTGTCACCGGTGAGCACGGCGCTGTATCAGGCCATGGAGCAGGCCGCGGTGGCGATGGTGCCGGGCACCACGGTCATTCCGTTCATGAGCACCGGCGCCACGGACGGCGCGGCGTTGCGCGCCAAGGGTATTCCCACATACGGCATTCTGCCAATGCCGCTGCCGATGGTCGACGAGTTGCGCATGCACGGCGACAACGAGCGGGTGCCGGTGCAGGCGCTGGGCTGGGCGGCGGAATTTCTGTATCGAACGCTCGAGCGCGTTACGGCTCGCTGAACACGTGATTTCACCGTATACGTCATGAGCGATAGCGCAGAACAGTCGGGGGTGCAGGCCGAACACCTTGTGCTTCAGGCAAACGACGGAGCCCTCGCTCGCGTATACCTCGACGGCGCGCAGGTGGCGTCGTGGATACCGGCGGGCTCGACCGACGACCGCTTGTTCGTGAGTCGGAACGCGCGCTACGGTGCGGGCCAAAGTATCCGCGGCGGCATCCCGATTTGTTTTCCGCAGTTCGGTGCGACAGGTGCACTGCAGCAACACGGTTTTGCGCGCAACAGTCGCTGGCGTGTCGCACGCGAATCCAACGGCGCTGACGGCGCACGTGCCGCGCTCGAACTGACAGACAACGACGCCACGCGCGCCATGTGGCCGTTCGCCTTCCTTGCTGAGCTGTCAGTGCATGTGGCGGGTGCATCGCTTGCGGTCGAACTGTCGGTGACCAATACCGGCGGTCAGCCATTCGCCTTCACGGCGGCGCTTCATCCATACTTCCGGGTGCGCGACGCGTATGCCACATGCGTGCGCGGTCTCGGCGAAACGCGTTATCGCGACGCGCTGCAGGGTGGCGCCACCTTCCAGGAGGCACCCGGTGACGTGTCCGTGCTCGGGATGGTAGACCGGGTGTACTTCGATACGCCCGACGTCCTGGAAATGGTCGAGCCACACCGCACCCTCCGCGTGGAGAAGCGCGGCTTCCCCGATGCGGTTCTCTGGAACCCCGGGAGGGCGGGCACCTCGAGCCGTGCCGACTTCGCGGAGGGCGATGAATACGACATGGTGTGTCTCGAGGCCGGTGCCATTGGGACACCCGTATCGCTTGCTCCCGGAGCACGGTGGACCGGCATCCAGATAATGACTGCGGTAGCGACATCGAACTGAAAACCGCCCGTCGTTTACTCCGTGGTCATCGCAGGAGGCTCATCGCCCTTCCGCGCGATGGACGGACCACGTCGCACAGACGTGGTGGCCTCACGCGGCGCCACGTCGGAGAGCCCCGCGTTCGACAGCGCCACTTCGCGATCGCTTGCCGACATCGATGGTGCGCTCGGAAACGAGTGGCCACTCTCGATCATCCGCTTGAACCGTTCGAGCCCCATGCGCACCTGACGGTCTGGTGAGCGCCCAAACATGCGAGCCACCATGTCGCCGAACTTGCCGGCGGGCGGCTGCGCCTCGAGCGTGACGAACACTTCGGTGCCGCCACCATGCGCCTCGCGGAACATGACGGTGCCGTTGTTCGGCACTTCGGCGGGTTCGATGGAGCGCCAGGCAATCCACTCGCCTTCGCGTTCATCGACGATCTCGGCGTCCCACTCTACGGAGAAGCCGGCGGGTCCCTTGGTCACCCAGTGCGACTTCGTCGGGCTCAGCACGTCTACCCGTTCGAGATGCGTCATGAACTGCGGCAGCTTCGAGAAGTCGCGCCAGATGGCGTACAGCTCTTCGCGCGGACGACTGATGAATACGCTGTGTCGTACATCCACCGAGTGGTCGTGGTCCACTTCGGCGGGCTCTCCGTCACGAACCGCTTCTTTGGTCGAAAGACCGAGTGCCGAATAGGCCTTGCAGTGTCCGGACGCCCCGCGGTACACCAACTCGGCGCCGAGCGCTGCCGCGCCGAAGCCGAGGCCACCGCGGCGCTTGAGTCCCCAAAGTGTGAGCAGGCTCCCTGCCACCGCCGACAGGACGCGCTCACCGCTGCCGACGTTTCGACGCTTACCCATGCTGTGCCGGATCATCGCATGGTTCGGTTGGCGTTCGTCGTGGAGACCTTGTCGTCGACGACGATGGCTTCCACGCGCTGCGCGCGGCCGATGGTGCTACCACCGGTGAGCACCAAGGTGTAGGAGTGCCCGCGCTCGAAGCGCATCTCCTTCTTGATGAGCTGCTTTCCGCTGCCATCGACCTTCACGATCACCGAGGTCGCACCGGAGTCGACGTCCTGGAAGCCCGCGTCGGAGGTCGGGTTCACGTTGTCGAAGAGATCGCCATCGCGTCCCAGCAGCGCGACATCGATTTCGCCGATGCCGCTGAGTCCGTGCACGACGCGCAGACGCGCCTTGGTACTATCGGTATCGAAGTCATCGTGCAGCACACGGAGTCGCACGCCGCCGTCTTTCTCGGGGAGGGCGAGCATGGTATAGCGCGAGCCATCGAGCATGATCTCGTTGTTGCTCGCGATCGTGGTATCGAGGCTGGTGCCCTGCAGCCGGAAGCGGCTGAAGTTGTCCTTGATCTCGGTATAGGGAGTCACAGTGCGATAGTCGACGCTCGAGAAGAGTTCGCGATCGTCGGCGTTCACCGTGGCGCCGCCGCCGGCGGGGAGCGCGTTGATCATGCGCACCAGTGACGTCCCCCGCATCTCGGCCGTGGCTTCACTGGGCGACGCCAGCTTTCCCTCGGCGGTTGTCGTCTGTACTGCCGTGTCGGCGGTGCGTTCGCCCTTGCAGGCGGCCGCGCTCGCTGCAGCCGCCAGCGAGAGTGCCAGTAGCGATGTTCTCATTCGGTGTCTCCGCAAAAGTGTACGAAGACGGTATTGCATTCATTGTGCCGGATTCAGGCGGTCGTCACCATTCGTCGCAAACCCGCCATCGAATGGTGACGCCCGTCATGAAAAGCTCAGGCGACCCTCACCTCAACGCTGACGGGCCGCCAATACTGCACGCACGTCATCGAGTGTGCCACCAACGGCGCGCAACGCCACGAGCGCATGGTACACCAGGTCGGCGGTCTCTTCGGCCGCCCGCTCGCGGTCGCCGTCCACGCACGCGGTCGCAAGCTCAACCGCCTCCTCACCAAGCTTCTTGAGACGCAGGTTGCGATCACCCAGCAGCTTCTGCGTGTAGCTCACCTTCTCGCCGTCTCGAGCGGCGAGTGCCTGGCGCGATGCAATGGTCGCGTCGAGTGACGAGAACACGTCGCTGCGTAGGGCGTCTTCGCGAAAGCACGAGGTGGTCCCATTGTGGCACGCGGGGCCTGCGGGCACGACGAGCGCCAACACCGCATCGGCATCGCAGTCGGCGGTGAGCGAAACGACACGCTGCACGTTGCCACTGGTCCCACCCTTATGCCACAGGCCACGGCTGCGCGAGCGGTAGTGCATTTCCCCCGTGCGCAGCGTATGCTCGAGCGCTTCACGGTCGGCGTGCGCCACCATGAGCACCGCACCACTGTGCGCATCCTGCGTGACGACCGTGACGAGCCCATTGCCCTTGGTAAAGTCGAGCGTGTCGAGATCGAGAGTGGCGGTCATGCGATGGCGGGCGTTGGAGGGACGTCGGATTCGAGCAGAATGCGGCGTGTCGCGTTGGCGAGTGCACCATTCGTGGCAATCACGTCGCCACCGAAGGCCGTGGGGTAGCCCTTCCAGTCGCTGAAGCGTCCGCCTGCCTCGGTGATGAGCGGATACATCGCGGCGGCGTCCCATGGATTGACGATGTCGTCGACCATGATTTCGGCGCGCCCCGTGGCGACGAGCAGGTAGCCGTAGCAGTCTCCCCACGTGCGGCAGACCGCTACTTCGGAGGCGAGTGCACGCCAGGGCTCGCGACGGTGCTTACGCTCCAAAAAACGATCGTCGGTGGTCAGCAGCGTGGCCTCACGCAGCGTGGACACCGTGGAGACCTGTGCGCGGTTGCCGTTCCACCAGCATCCTTCACCCGGTGCGGCGACCACCAGCTCGTTGACTGCCGGATAGCAGGCGGCTCCGGCCAGCACGGTATCG
>JAIXTI010000205.1 GCA_027484025.1 bacterium | reverse complement strand
CACACACGCCGGTTACGACCTCGATGCCGGCCGATCGCAGTCGTTCGATGCCGCCGGCGGCCACGGGGTTGGGATCGCGCATGGCGCACACCACGCGCGACACCCGCGCGGCGATGAGCGCGTCGGTACACGGACCGGTTTTCCCGTTGTGGTTACACGGCTCGAGGCTTACATACGCCGTCGCGCCGACGGCCGTCGATCCCGCCATCGCGAGGGCATGCACCTCGGCGTGCGGCCCACCGAACTGCTGGTGCCATCCTTCGCCAACAATGGTCCCGTCGCGGACGATCACGGCGCCGACTTTGGGATTGGGCGCCACCTGCCCCGCGCCAAGTTCGGCCAACGCCAGGGCACGACGCATGAAGCGCACGTCGTCAGGCGATGAGCCCGGCGCGTGCGCTTCGGGGTCGCCCAACGGCGACGGGTCAGAACCTGAGTGTGACGCCAAGAGACCCGTATCGATATCCATCGTTGGCCATGCGACCATCGAAGGTGTTGGTGGTCGGATCCTTGTCGCCGGCCGCCGACCAGCCCAGCTCACCGACGATGCGTGCCGCGAGCAACCCGAGGCTCGCGTTGACGAACGCCGTGTTGCGCGTGACCGCATTGCGCAGATCGAAGAGCTGCACTTGCCCACGCTGCGGCAGGCCTTGCACGGTTTCGTTCACGACGGCCGAGACACCAGCCGTGTTCTCGATCTGGTCCCGGCCGATGCCCGCGGCAAAACCGAAGATGGCGACGCGCTTGCTGGCAACCAGCCGCAGACTGTTGGACGTCGCGGCCAGATTGCGCACGCTGATGGTGTCGTTGTTGGACGCGTACCCTAGCGACACCGTGGGCAGTTTGCGCCGCATGTAGCTGATGCTGAGCCCGGGGATGAGCGAGGACTCCTGCAGCGCTCCGATGCGCACGCCATACGACAGCGCGACGCTCGACGTCTGGGGAGCGATGGAGAACTCGTCTTCGTCGACGTTCGGGAGATATGTGGCGCCAAGCAGGACGTCAACGCCGCCGATGTTGGTGAGTCCGGCGGGAAGTCCCGCGAACACGCCGATGGCGGCATCGAGCGATGGTACCGGTACGGGTACGCGCGCGGCGCCGAAGTTGGACGATGTGGCCGCGCCGAGTGACACGGGTACCACGTTCTTCGGCAGGCGACCATCGACCGCCGTCACGCAGAGCGAGATGGCGCGCTTGCCCCACCCGCCCATCGTGCCGCCTTCACCCAATACGGGGTTGCCCCCCGACAACGCGACGCCCGCCTGGGGCATGACGAAGGCGAAGAGATCACGCGCTTTGGTGCAGGCATCGGGGCCCGCGAACGGATTGAACCCCGTGACGACGGTCGCGCAGTTGCCCGAGGTCGTCTGAGCGGGGAGCGTGGCGGTCGGCAGCGCGGTCACCGCCGCGGCGACGAGCGCGGCGGCGCCGATCCGTCGCACGCCCACACTCACGTGACCTGCCCGTCGAGGCGAACGCGACCGGTGCCGGGAATGACCTGGCCCAACTCCCACGCCGCAATGCCGCACGCTGCGGCGCGCGACGTGATGTGCGACACGTTGTCCTTCGATGTGACGACGACCATACCCACCCCCATGTTGAACGCGCGGAACATCTCGAGCGAGGCCACCTGCCCCGCCTCCGCGAGTACCCGGAACTCATTGGGGATGGTCCATGTGCCCGTATCGACGTCGGCGTCGAGCGACTCGGGGAGCGCACGATTGAGGTTGCCGGGAAGGCCGCCGCCGGTGATGTGTGCCATGGCGTGGATATGGCCGAGCACGGGCTTGAGACACTGCAAATACGAGCGATGCACCTTGAGCATGACGTCAGCCACGCTCGCGCCGTTGGCGCCAGGAAACGCATCGTGGACACCCAGCTTCAGGCGCTCGCTGATGATGCGACGCGCCAGCGAGTAACCGTTGGTGTGCAGGCCGTCGCCGGCGAGCGCGACGAGCACGTCGCCCTGCTGCACGCGCGCACTGCCGAGCACCTGGTCTTCTTCGACGATGCCCGTGATGAACCCGGCGAGGTCGTAATCGGGCGGTGTATACACGCCAGGCATCTCGGCCGTCTCACCACCGATGAGCGCGCACGAGTTCTCGCGGCAGCCGGCGGCGACACCAGCCACGACCCCTTCCACAACGGGCGGCTCGAGCTTGCCGAAGGCGACGTAGTCGAGGAAATACAGTGGAATGGCGCCCTGCACGAGGATGTCGTTCGTGCAGTGATTGACGAGGCAATGGCCGATGGTGTCGTGCCGATCGGCCTCGATGGCGATCTTGATCTTGGTACCCACGCCGTCGGCGCTCGCTACGAGCAGCGGCGCCTTGTACCCCTCGGGTACGCGGAACATGCCACCAAAGCCACCGAACGCGCCGCGCGCGCCGGAGGTCATGGTGCTCTGCACGAGCTTCGCGAGGCGATTCTTGGCGTCGTCTGCGGCGTCGATATCGACGCCGGCCGAGCGATAATCGAGTGGCGTCCCGGTCATGCGCCAAGCTCCGCGTCGAAGGCGACCAGCTGACGGAATTCCTGCACGCGGCTGTCGATTTCGGCGCGCGTGATTTCGAGCAGTCGCGCGTTGGAGAACTTCTCGACGGCGAACGAGCCCATGGCCGAACCGACGACGACGGCGCGGCGCATGTTCTGCTCGCTCAGGTCACCGGTGGCGGCGAGGTAGCCAATGAAACCGCCGGCAAACGAATCGCCAGCGCCCGTGGGGTCGAACACACTTTCGAGCGGATAAGCCGGCGCAAAGAAGATGCTGTCGCGCGTGAACATGAACGCGCCGTGCTCGCCCTTCTTGATGAGCACGTGCTTGGGGCCCTTGTCCATGATCCAGCGCGCCGCCTTCACGAGATTGGTATGCTCGGTGAGCTGGCGTGCTTCGGCATCGTTGAGCGTGATGAGATCGACGTGGCCCAGCAACTCCACAAGTTCGGGGCGGCGCGATTCGATCCAGAAGTTCATCGTGTCGCACGCGACGAGGCGCGGCTTGTTGACCTGCTCGAGCACCTGCAGCTGCAACCGCGGATCGATGTTCGCGAGGAACACGAAAGGCGCCGAGCGGAACTGCTCGGGAATGTTCGGCCGGAAATGCGAGAACACGCCAAGGTGCGTCTCGAGCGTCTCGGCGGAGTTCAGATCGTGGCGGTAGCGGCCACGCCAGCGGAAGCTCGACCCACTGACTTTTTCGAGCCCCGCGAGATCGACGCCGCGCGCACGGAGCGGCTCGAGCTTTTCGACGGGATAGTCATCGCCAACGACGCCGACAAGCTGGACCGGCGTGAAGTGCGACGCCGACGACGAAAAGTAGGTCCCGGAGCCACCGAGCACTTCGTCCGCCTTGCCGAACGGGGTCTCGACGGAGTCGAGTGCCACGGACCCGACCACGAGGACGGGGTTCTTGCTGCTGCTTGCGGCTGCACTCACATGCGCTCCGGCGCGGTCAGTCCAAGAATGCGCAGGCCGGCGGCGATGCCGAGCTGCGTGGCGCGCGCGAGAACCAGGCGCGCCTGCGTGATGGCCTCGGGTTCGCCGAGGACGTGATGCTTGTGATACCACGTGTGCGCGGCCCGCGCGGTCTCGAGCAGCCAGCCGGCGATGCGGTGTGGCTCGAGCGTGTCGGCGGCGCCCTTCACCATCGACGGGAAGTCGAGCAACTGCTTGACCAGCTCCTGTTCGGCGGGCTCGCTGAGCACGCCGAGGTCGACTCCATCTCCCGTGACCGTCGTCGCGTCGATTTCACCAACACGGAAGATGCCGCACATCCGCGCGTGCGCCATCTGGACGTAGTACACCGGATTTTCTTCCGACTGGCTGCGCGCGAGATCGATATCGAACACGAGCTGCGAATCGCCTTTGCGCATGAGGTAGAAGTAGCGCACGGCATCGCGCCCGACTTCGTCGATGAGATCGCGCACCGTGACGTACGAGCCGGCGCGCTTGGAGATCTTGACCTCTTCGCCGCTGCGCATGACGGTGACCATCTGGTGCAGCACGTAGTCGGGATAGCCCTGAGGGATACCGACCTTGAGTGCCTGCAGACCGGCACGCACGCGCGTGGTCGTGCTATGGTGGTCAGCCCCCTGCACGTTGATGGCGCGGTGATACCCGCGCTCCCACTTGGTCACGTGATACGCGACGTCGGGCACGAAGTACGTGTAGTCACCACCCTTGGCCGCGCTCTTCTTCATCACGCGATCCTTGTCGTCACCGAACTCGGTGGTGCGCAGAAAGAGCGCGCCCTCTTCTTCGTACGTGTACCCGGAGTGCTTGAGCGCCTCGACGGTCTTGTCGACGAGGCCGTCGGTGTAGAGCGAGCTTTCGAGGTAATAGGTCTCGAACTTGACGCCAAAGGCTTGCAGATCGAGATCCTGCTCGTGACGCAGGGCGGCTACGGCGAAGCGGCGCATCGCGTCGAGATCGTCGCCCGCGCGATCGTCCGGATTTTCCTGGACGTACCGTTCGGCGATTTCACGGATGTAGTCGCCGTGATAGCCGCCTTCGGGAATCACCAACGGCTGTCCGGCCAGCTCGCGCACGCGGGCCTGCGTGCTCTTGGCGAGATTGGCGATCTGCGCACCGGCGTCGTTGTAGTAGAACTCGCGATCGACGGCCCAGCCGGTCCACTCGAGCAGCGTGCTGATGGCATCGCCCAGCGCGGCCTGACGGCCATGCCCCACGTGCAGCGGCCCCGTAGGATTGGCCGACACGAATTCGACGCAGACACGCTCACCGCGGCCGATGTCATGGCGACCCCACTGTTCGGGCGCCGCCAGAATGGCGAGCAATCCGCGCGCCTGAAAACCGGCATCGAGGCGGATGTTCACGAAGCCCGGTCCGGCGATCTCTGCGGAGACGATACCGACACTGGGCATATCGAGTGCCGCAATGAGCGCCTCGGCGATGTCGCGCGGCATTTTGCCGAGCGGCTTCGCGAGCGTCATGGCGAGGTTGGTAGCCCAATCGCCGAACGCGGGATCACGCGGCCGCTCGAGAATGGGGGACACGTCATCGGGCGCACCGAGGGTGCGCGCCGCGCGCGCCAGTTCGGCACGCAGGGCGTCGGCCTGAGTCACAGAGAGATCAGCAAGAGAAAGGACGGCGGTGCGCCGTCACTCGGCTTTGGGCGCAGAAGGCGCGGCCGGTGCCGCTGGCTTGGCGTCGCCCGAGGACGGAGCAGCTGGACGCTGGTCCTTTTTCCCGTCCTTGCCGTAGTCAGTGATGTAGAACCCGGAGCCCTTGAACAGCAGGCCGGCACCACCGGAGATGATGCGTGTGGCCACGCTGCCGTCGGGCAACTCGACGGTTTCAGGGACTTCGCTGATCTTGAAGATCCGCTCGATGATGGTGCCGTCGGGCGTGCGAAACTCGTAAGTCGGCATGGCTACGAAAGTTGGCTAAGGTCAAACAGCCCTTAAACGTAGCCAGTTTCGGGAGCGGGTTCAATTGGGGGCCGGGCTCGCCATCGCGCGATCATTCCGCGCGGGCGAGCCCATCGCCGCCGCTCAGGTGACGGTGAGCGTGCTCGATCCCGGGGTATAGATCACGGTCAGGCGCGTGAGGTTTTCGGTGCGCTGCGGCGAGTTCGGCTGCAAGGTGCCGCTGGCGTTGAACAGCGCCCCGTGGTTGGGGCAGCGGAAACTGGTGCCGTTGATCACGTTGATCGTGGTCCCCGCGTGCGGGCACACCATGGAGAAAGCGCTGAAGCTGGTGTCGCTGGTGCGGACGACGGCCACGGGACCGCCGTTCACATTCCCGACGCTTCCCGAGATCCCGCCGACGTTGGCCAGCGCGGGCCACGCGGCAATGTTGACGAGTAAGCCGCCCGGGGTGACCGTGAGCGTGACGGTGATCGTCCGCGGCGGGATCCCCGTCGCACTCAACGAGATCGTGGCGGTGTAGGTCCCCGGGGCCAGCGTGGTGCTGGTCGGGCGGACGGTGAGGGTGGCCGGCGCGGTGGTCTGAAGAAGCGTGGCGGCGAGCCACCCGGTGGCACCGGCGCCGTATGCCACCTGCGCTGCGAGTCCGGACACGGAGCCACCGCCGGCATTGCTGATTTGCACCAACTGAGCGGCTGCCGTTGTCCCGAGCGGCGCCGAGAAGACCAGCGCCGAGGTCGAGAGCTGCATGGACGGGGCCGTCGCCGGATCGGATATCACGAACGACACCGCGACGGCCTGCGGGCCGTTCGTCGCCCCGAGCGCGTTGACCGTGATGGTGGCGTTGTACACGCCAGCCGGCAACGTCCCCTTGGTGGCGGCGATCGTGAGGATGGCTGGCGCGGTCGCGGTATTGAGCTCGACCGACAACCAGCCGCTGCGCTGATTCGTGGCGTAGGCGAGCCCCACTTGCAACGCGCCCAGCGAGCCGCCGCCGCTGTTGGTGACCTGAATGCTCTGCGCCGCGGGGCTGCTGCCAGTTACGGTGGTGGTAAACACCGCCGAGGCAGCGGAGAGGCCGAGCGACGGTGGTGGTGGCGACCCGCCGATGGTGAGGGTGCCGTCGGGATTGAGACGCACGGCTACCGGAGCGAGATCGACCGTCGCCTGACCGCTGAGCCAGGTGCCGTCGGCGGCAAAGCGCGCACCATGATTGGGGCAGAGAAAGCCGTCGCCGCTGACATCGACAATGGTGCCGCGATGGGGACAGGCCAGCGAGAGCGCGCGATACTGCGACGTGCCGAGTCGCTCCACGAGCACCGGTGCCGTGTTCCCGTTCTGGACGACGGTCCGACCGCCGACTTGTTGGAGCGCGGCGACCGTGCGCGGATCGAACGAGAACGTGGCCGAGGGAAATGCCGGGATCGTTTCAGGTCCACTGAAGACGCCGTCACCGCACGCGGCGGTGGCGAGGGCACCGAGCGACAACACCGACGCGGACGCAAGAAACTGGCGGCGGTCCGGGCGTGAGCAACCGGCGCAGGACGGGGCGATCGACTCGGGAAGCTGTTCCGGCGACATGAGCGTATTGGGCTGGAAACGGATTACCGCACGTAGAGTGCGTGGTGCGGGACGCACCGCGCCGACGCATGAATTGTAGCATCGAAACGGTACCGGATGCACATTTCCAAAGTCTGCGGCGTTGGAGACGGGGTGAGTATTCCACCTCCGGTCCGCACTGTCAGAAGTCGGCGAGCTTGTCGCCCCTCCGTCTGCCAGGGAGCGTGTGCCGTGTTTTCGACCTGTTTGTATTGCCACAGTGGGTTGGGCCGCAACGAGATCCTCGAGCAGTTCCCGGTGGGGCGTCGGCTGGCGTTCGATCAGCACCGGGGCCGACTCTGGGTGATCTGCCGCAGCTGCACGAACTGGAATCTTTCCCCCCTCGAAGAACGCTGGGAAACCGTCGAGGCGTGCGAGCGCCTGTTTCGCGCCACGACGGTGCGCGTGAGCACCGACAACATCGGCCTGGCCACGTTGTCCGAGGGATTGGATCTCGTGCGGGTGGGGACCCCCCTGCGTCCTGAGTTCGCCGCGTGGCGCTACGGGTCACGGTTGCGCCGTCGACGCTTGCATCTGCCGGCGCCCGCGCAGGCCGCGGGCTCGATCATATCGACCAGCGCGGCCGTGGTGGTTGGTAGCGTCGCCGCCCTGGCGGGCGTGGCCTATGAGTTGACGAGCAGCAAGCGCTGGCAGCGCCAGGTGCAGCGCCCCCTCGAACTGCTCGAGTCGCGGCTACAGTACGACCGTCCGGTGGCGCATGTGCGCACCCCTGACGGCGTGCTGCGGCCACTGCGCTTCAGCCACATGGCGCGGTTGGAGTTGATTGCGGGGGATACCGCATCGCCGTGGCGTCTGCGAGTGGCGCACGGCGACGGCGTCCTCGATCTCGATGCGGCGCACGCCGTTCAGGTCGCCAGTCCATTGCTGGCCCGCCTGAACATCCGCGGCGGTTCGCGGCTGCAGGTCACGGATGCGACGCGCCGCATTACCGAAGCGGGTGATGCGGAGCGGTACATTCGCACGAGCGCCTTGATGCGTCAGCAGCGTCGCCGCAAGAACGCGATCTTCTGGGACGACAACGTGGGAGTCCTGGGCCTGACCCCCACGGAGCGACTCGCCCTCGAGATTGCGATGAACGAAGACGCCGAACGCCAGGCCATGCAGGGCGAGTTGCGAGCACTCGAAGAGGCCTGGCGTGATGCGGAAGAGATTGCGGCGATCGCCGACGCGATGTTCGTCGACTGACACCGCTGGCGATCAGATGGGCGGGTTGGCCAACTGCCCGCGGATTTCGCCGGCCAGGTACTGCGACGAGTGCACGTTCACATACCCCTGACCGTTGCGCAGCAGGCTGGTGAGCGAATCGAGCGTGATGGGTGGCTGCCCGGCGATGCTGCGAATGTCAGTCGCCGTAAAGCTGCCGGTGAGCACGCCGTTCGTTCCGACCATCGGTGTCCGCATGAGATCGACGATGATGCCGCTGTTGTTGTTCGGTCCGGCCGGTGCGTGGATGTGCATACCGGTCGGGCTGCTGGCAATGCCCTGATAGCTGACGACGTAGTTGATCGTGCTGCCGCTTCGCGTGAACACCGCCGCCCCGTTCGCGGTGGTGGGTACGGCAGTAGGGCGTTCGTTCGCGCCGTTCATTTGCGTGAACAACGCGTTGGCCACGACGTTCACCGTGCCAGTCATGCCCGCATGCAGCGTGCACGCATACGGATAACTGCCGGCCGTGGCGAAGACACGCGCGGCCGTTGCCGACGAGGTGACGGCCACATTGGTGGGCGAGCCGGCAGACTGAAAGACGACGTTGTGGCCGATGCCACCGAAGCTCCACGTGACCGTACCGCCCTCTGCGACGGTAATGGTCGGTGGCGTGAATACATTCGCGTCGGTCGCCTGCACCGCGGCTGTCGCGGCAGCTGACACGGGCGCGTTCACGGTCACCGAGCTGTTGGCCGTAACGGTCACCCCATCGCGCGTCAGCGAGGTGGTGATGGTCGTGGCGCCTGGCGCGATGGCGGTGACGACGCCGGCATCACTCACGAGCGCACGCGTCCGATCGCCAGTGGCAAAAGTGGCTCCAGTGACTCCGGCGATCGCCACACCACGCGCGTCGCGTGCGGTGACAGTGAGCGGAGCCGTGGCGCCAATGCTGAGACTGGTCGCCGTCGTCGTTGCGGTCACCGCGGCCAATCGCTGCGCCACTTGTACCTGTACGGTGCCGTTGACCGCCCCGCTCGTTGCCGTGATCGTCGCGGAGCCATTTCCGGTTGCCGTGACGGTGGCGCTGATGCCGGTACCGGCAACCGTGGCGACGTTGGCATCGCTGGTGGTCCACGTGACGGACGGCGCGGCGATCGCGGTCCCGTTCGCCGCCGCCACGGCCGCGGTGAGCTGCCGGGTGTCTCCGACACTGACGAGTGTGCCGGTCGTCGCCGCCGTCACGGCCACGGTGGCAGCCACCGGCGCCGGAGTCGTGCCGCCGCTGTCACTGCCACCGCACGCCGACAGCGCCAACACCAGTCCTGCACCAAGAGCCCGCGTGGCCCCTGCTCCAACCCACTGTCGCGATGACAACATCAGCATCTCTCCGGCAAAGGTGACCACGCGGCGCACCATGCGCCTCACACATCGCGGACGGGATGGGCTCTCCGTTTATTCCCGGCGGTTCGTCACGAGAGCGTGAGACCCGTTTCCACCCGCTGCCATGCGCTGATGAGCCGCGCCAGATCGGTGGGGCGTTGCGTCGCGTCGGACGCGGTCATGCGACCAACCAGCGCCTCGACGGCCGGCGGTACCCGATGTTGCCGTCGCACCGACTCGGCCGCCAGCGGAGTGATGCGCGTAACGCGCGGTGGTGTCGGCTGCAGCTTGGCGCCGATCAGGCCGACTGGCGTATGCGCGGAGAACGGGGTCCCGCCCACCAGACACTCGTGCAGTACGAGTCCCGCCGAATAGCAGTCGGAGGCCGGCGACGGCTCCTCGCCGACCAGTAACTCGGGCGCCATGTACTCGGGTGTTCCCATGCTCGCGCCATGCAGGCGTCCGCTGATCACGTCGCCGACGACACTCGCGCCGCCGCCACTCCGCCATTCCGCGCGAACCAGGCGGGCGAGACCGAAGTCGCTCACCTTGAGGATGCCCGCGCGCGATACCAGAAGATTGTGCGGCTTGATGTCACCATGCACGACGCCCTGTGCGTGCGCCGCCGCCAACCCGCGCAGCAGCTGCCGGGCGAGCGCGGCGACCACACGTGGCGTGAGTGATCCGTGCGCCGCAATGAGCTGCGCCAGCGACACGCCGTCGACGTACTCCATGCTGATGAACGGTTCTCCGTCGGCATCGCCGATATCGTGCAGCCGCACGACGTGTCGGTGGGTCACCCGTCGTGCCAAGCGGACTTCCGCCGCCATGAGCGTCGCACTGTCGCTCGCTCCGCCCATCGCTTCGGGGCGCAACAGCTTGATGGCGACGGTCTCATCGAGGACCACATCGTGGGCACGGTAGACGGTCCCCAAGCCCCCATGGCCGACCTCCGCGTCGAGCCGATAACGTTGCGCGAGCAGTCGGCCCATCGGGGAGCGCGACGTGTGCTCGGTCAGCGGCGCGCGAAAGGTCAGTGTTCGCACGCGCGGCGCTGCGGCCGCCGCAGACGGCCCGTGCGCATCGCGCGACGTCGCCCGGTCTGCAGCGGCGCCCCCGTCCGGCACGGCGGCAATGAGCGGACGCAGGAGATCCTGATCATGACTGCTGCGCACCAGCGCATCGACGGCCCCAACAAGCGCCGTTATCTCGGCGGGCGCCAAAGGCGACTCGGCATCGAAGGACGACGGGGTACCGGCAGACGCCAGCTCTCCCTGCTCCACGAGCGCGGCCACCTGCTCGGCCAGCTGCGCCACGGGACGCGCAATCAGCTGCGCAGTGAGCGTGGCCGCCACGAATGCGCAGAGTATCCCGACGATCGCCGCGAGGGCGAGTGACTGCTTGACGGGCGCAAGGGTCGCCAGCGCGTCGTCCGCGGGGCGCACGACGACGTAGCCTCCGACGGGTGACCCGCCGGCGGTCGCGAGCGGGGCGCTGTACCAGAGCCAACTCCGTCCGCCATGTGCGAACTCATGATGGCCGCGCCCGTCAGTCAGCTCTATGGGCGCGCTGGCGCGAGAGGCGTTGAGCGCGCGGACGATCGCGGATGACAATTCCTGACGAAGCGACGGTGTCCCGGCGACACTGGCCGCGGCAATGCGCGCGTCGCCCGCCGCATCGCGCACGAAGAAGAAGACGCCGGTATTGGTGGCCAGCGCAATGTCGGAGGCCGCGAGACTGTCGAGAATGCGCGTCGCGACCAGTACGCCGAACGGCATGCCGCCCGGTGCTGCGATCGGCACGGCCGTTGCCTGAAAGAGCAGTGAGTCGCCGGAGCCACCGAAGCCGGACGTGATCTGCCCACGCAGCGCCGACGAAATCAGGGGAACCTCTGCCAATGACTCACCGAATGCCGACGGTTCGTCGGACTTCGCGACCAGCGTGCCTTCATCGTTCGTGATGAAGACCCACGAAGCCTCCAGCTGCTCCGCGGCCTCGAACGTCTGATCGAGGATATCGTCGCGTCGTTGCTCCGCCACGAGCGTGCGGAAGTACGGCCCTTGCACGAAGACGCGCGCTCCGCCACCGAGACTGCGTCCACGGCCGGCGAGGAGTTGCGCGACGAGATCGGCGGACTGCTCGAGAGAGCGTTGTGCGGTGGCGCGCGCGCTTCTTCGGGCGCCGGTCGTTGCCAACGTGAGTACTACCAATAGCAACACGATGACCAACAACATGGTCCCCCAGAAGACACGCCACGACAGGCGTTGCCATGGCTGCATCCTTGGGAGCACACTCATTGGCGCAATGCGGCTCAGTACCGGTCGGCGCGGGTGGCCGCGTACGGTTGGCCGAACTTGTTGGTATGTGCCGAGGGCGTGTAGCCGCGAGCGTCGAGCGCCAGCGTAACCGATGTGAGCCCCTCGGCCGGCACTCGCAGCACTTCGACGTGCTCGCTGGCGCGCTCGTGCCAGACGCGCAACGTGTAGTTGCCCGCGGGAACACGCTCAATGGAGAAGGTCCCGTTGCCCTGTGCGCGGGTGACGTACGGCGTGCGTACGGCGATGACGTAGTTCACCATGCGTGCATGGATGTTGCAATACACCGCATACACACCCGGCGACGTGAAGGTCGCCGCGCGAGTCTTGCCGGAGCGATACAGCCCAAGGTCGAACGCGCCGAGCGATGAGTTCGAAAAGACGTTGTGGCTGAATGGATCCTGATTCGGATACGCCACGGACCCACCGGCAGCAACGATCTGCACGTGGGGCTCGAACTCGCGCTGCTTCATCCCCACGGACACCTTGGAGAGCCACGCGGGAGCGGACGTCGGCCGTTCGGGTTCGAGCGAAAGCACTACGTCCCGAAGCGACCCCGCGCTTACACCGGGTCGGTCGATCAGGCGAATCTGCCCGCTCACCGCGCCCTGCGCGCGCAACACCGATGACGACAGCATCACGGCGGCGCCCAGCGGTGCGAGGACGCGAACGAGTGTCTGGGCATGCGGGGGCAACATCCGGCGACAGGTCGTCACAGGTCGATGCCGAATCCGATGTTCCAGTGGCCGGCGCGACGCAGACCGTCGGCGAAGCGAGTGGCAAAGCGTCGATACTCCACCGTCATGAGCAGCGGCTGCACGGGACGCCAACTCGCGTGGGCCGCACAGGCGCTGTTTCGCCGACGATCGGCACGAGAACCGTGCACGCGGTCAGTGCCGCAGCCAAGTCCGGTAATCCACGACGGATGCCACTGCGCATTGAGTTGCATCCAGCCGGCGCTGTTCGACAGCGGGACGCCGGTTTCCGTGGCAGGCACGCCGAGCGTGCCGAAGTTCTGGCCAATCGCCGCACCGCCCAAGCCCCGCAGCAGCCGCCCCTGATAGGCCTCGCCGCGCAGCTCCAATCCGTGGCCGAGGCTCATTCGCAGGTCCGCACTGATGGCCGTGCTGCGCAGCAGCGTGTCTGCCCCCGGCCGCACCCAGCTCCGGTGCGCACCGATGCCCAGTTCGAATCCCGAGCTCCACACGCCTTGCGCGGGCCGTTCATCGAGCGCCTCGCCGCGACGCAGCCGCAGTCGCGACTCGAAGGCCGGGCGACCGCTTGCCTGGCCGATATCGGCTCCCTGCGGATTTGCCACCGCGCGATCGCTGGCGTTGGGCGACATGACAGCCCCCTGCACCGCCAGCGACCAGTCGGCCGGACCGGACCACACGGTGCGCGACACTCGCAGCTGCGGCAACCAGTTCCAGAGATTGCCCGCCGCGGCAAAAACAGGGATGCCGACGCCGGCCGCGCTGATGGGGTTCAAGTCGGAGATGAGCGGGGTATCGGTACCCAGCATGAGTTCGGTGCGCGGCCACACCAGGAAGACGCGGGCCGTGCGCAGTCGCGGCTCGGGAAAGAGCGGCGGATTGGCGTCGAGCGCGCGCGAGAAGAAGTCGAGCTCGAAATCGGCCACGAGGGTGGCACCGGCGATGCTGTCCACGCTCGCGCTGGCTCCCAACAGCGACTGCCGCATGGAGAGGCCGAACACGCGCGCGGTCGTCCCAGGAATCGCGTTGGGGATACGCGCAGGAAGCGCGAAGCCCGGCACTTCCGCATTCGAGACCGCGCCAGTCGTGAGACTGCCATTGACGATGAGTCGGGCCGACAGATCGAGCTGAATGCGCGAACGCAGGCGCACTTGCGTGGAGGACTCGGTCGCCAGCTGCTGCTGGAGGACACGAAGCGCCGCGTCGGTGCGCGCGAGTCGCGCGGCCAGCGAGTCGAGCGACAACCCGCTGCTGTCGCGCGTTGTGCTGTCGCGTTGTTGCGCCGACAATTGCGTGCTCGGCAGCAGCGCGACGACTGCCGCCAGCAGTACGCGTGCTCGACGACGCGCGAAAGGCAGGAATGATTGAGCGGTCACGCCACCAATAGGCGGCCCGCGACCCAACTTGGCAATGCAGGCCACCCGATGGTGACGCAGCGCACAGCCGCCGTACCATACGGCTTATGGAACAACGGGGGATAGTGACGCCAGTTCGCGGCGAGAGGCCGGCGCCACCAGGACGGCCATACCGTGCGGCTGCACCCAGCCGAGCAGCGTCAGCGCCTCCTGCTCGGCGCCAACAGGACGGCCTTGGGCCAACGCGGCTCGCACGGCAGCCGAGCGGAAGACGAGTGCATCGGGAACGAGGTACTGCACGAGCAGCCGGTCACGCCAGCGATAGGCGAGGACGCCAACGAGTTCGCCATCGAGGGTACTCGTCCAGGCTCCAACGAGTTCGGCCGACGAGGGCGGCAGCGGTGTGACCGGGACGCCGACGGCGCGGCGGACGACTTCGAGATCACGGGCGCGACCGGGAAGGTCGCGGACCGCCGTCTCGCGGTAGTGCTGCGCCAGTGAGTCGAAGAGGCCGACCGTGGAGGACAGTAGCACCGTGGTTGCGACGCCGCTGCCGGCGACACCAGCGCGCACGTCGCCCGGCGCCGGAGTGCCATCCCGAAGTACAGCGGTCCAACGGAGCAGCGGCGCGCCGAGGGCGACCAGCGTCAGCACCGCAGCAGCCACGAGCAGCGGCCGCCATCGGGGGCGCTGTGCCTCGATTGGGCTTGCGGGCGCCGAGACGACCGCCGACGCCGCCGGAGCTACCGGTGCCGAGGCGACGGCCTGCCGCAATCGTGTGTGGAATGCCGCCGACGCGACCGGACCGCGCACTTGGCCAAGGCCGGCGGCGACGGAACGATGCAAGGTGACCTCGCGACGACAGCGGCCGCACCCGAGGAGATGTGCTTCGATTTGCGAAGCCGTCTCGGGGGGAAGCTCGCCGTCGACGAAGGCGGCCAATAGTGACGCCAGCGCCTCGTGGCGCTCCAGCCGGTCGGCGTCGTCGCGCGGACGGCCGGCGGGGACGGCGTTATCGAATGCTTCACTCATGGACGCCTCTGCATACGCGCACTGCCGCTCACGTCGGGAGCGGCGCCCAGCGCCCACTCTCTCCGTCGCTCGGCTACAACCGCCGTGAGCAATCGGCGCCCACGAGACATGCGGCTCATCACCGTTCCGATGGGGACCCCCACCGCCTCGGCGATTTCCTGATAGGTGAATCCTTCGATGTCGTGCAACTCGACAGCGGTGGCGAAGTCCTCGGGAATGCTGGCCAGCGCGGCATGCAGCACCTCCTGATCGAGCCGATGGACGACTTCCTCGAAGACGCCATCCGACTCGGTCGCCACGAGTGTTTCGTGCACATCGTCGAGGCGCGACATGGGCACCAGGCGCGCCCGACGCCCGCTACGTTCGACCTGCTCGCTGATGACCGTTCGCAGAATGCGATAGAGCCACGCTCGCACGGCCAACGGATCCCGGAGCTCGTCGAACCCGGTCCACGCCCGCACACAGCTGTCCTGCACCGCGTCTTCGGCGTCGACGAGCGAGGCCGAGCGGCGTGCGGCAAAGGCCAGCAACCGGTCCAAATGCGGCAGCACGAGGCTCTCGAATTGCTGCTGGCGATCAGCCAGCAGTGCGGGTGTCAGCACGACCATACCCGGGTAGAGGGGGTGGGCAGCCAAAGTATTCCCGCCGCGGGCTCGGGGCGAGCTTTCGGGCGGCCGGTCTCGCTTTGCGCTACGCCGAGGGGACACGCACTTTCGGGGGATGACCCTTCGCCTTTTCCGCCTTACGCTCGCGACTGCGGTCGCCGCGTTCCTGCCGGCCTCCTCGGTCGCCTCTCAGGTGCCTTCTGCTCTTATCGCTCCGGGCGTTTCGTCGGAGCTGGCGCAGCGGCGGCGCACGCAGATACGTGCCGTGACGTACGACCTGGCACTGACCGTCGGCACCGCCGACAGCGCCAGCGGCGCGGTGCGCGTGTCCTTCGATCGCCGTGGCGGTGGCGACGTCATCCTGGACTTCCGCGGAACGGCGGTGCTGGAGGGGGCGGTGAACGGCGCTCCGTGGCGCAGAATTGGCAGCGCCTGGAACCGGCATCACCTCACCGTCCCCGCCGCGATGTTGCGCGACGGCCGCAACACGGTCGTGGTGCGCTTCACCACACCGGTCGCGTCGGCGGGCGCGGCGATCATTCGCACCAAAGACGCGAGTGACAGCAGCACGTACTTGTACACGCTGCTCGTGCCCTCCGATGCGAACCTGCTCTTCCCCTGCTTCGATCAGCCTGATCTCAAGGCGCGCGTGGCGCTTCAGCTCACGACCCCTGCGGCATGGCGTGCGCTCGGCAACGGCGCACTCACTCGTGCCGATACCGCAGCGGGCGTGGTAACGCACCACTTTGCGCGCACGCAGCCGCTGAGCACGTATCTCATTGCCTTTGCCGCTGGACCGTGGGCGGTGCATACGCGTGCCGAGCGGATCGCTCCCAAGGGTGCACCGGTGCCGGTGTCGCTCTACGTCCGGGCGTCGCGCGCCAAGGAGGCGGAAGCCGACACGCTTCTGGCGATGAATGCCCGCGCGCTGCGCTGGCTGGGCGAGTACTTCGGCGTGTCGTATGCGTTCGGGAAATACGATGCATTGTTGGCGCCGGCGTTCCCGTTCGGGGGCATGGAGCATCCCGGGGCAGTGTTCTACAACGAGGAGAGTTTCATCTACCGCGAGCGCCCCACCACGTCGCAGCTGCTCGGGCGTCAGGCGACCACGTACCACGAGGTGGCACACCAGTGGTTCGGCGACTACGTGACGATGCGGTGGTTCGACGACCTGTGGCTCAAGGAGGGGTTCGCGACGTTCATGGCGGCGCGCATGCAGGCCACGCTCGATCCGCGGTCGAACGCCTGGAAGACGTTTTACCTGCGCAACAAGCCGGTGGCGTACGGTACCGACGCGACGGCGGGGACGACGCCGGTGTGGCAGGCGCTCGCCAATCTCGATCAGGCGAAGAGCAATTATGGCCCGATCGTGTACAACAAAGCGCCGTCGATGCTGCGGCAGCTCGAGTATCTCGTCGGTGAGCGCGCGTTTCAGCGCGGTGTGCAGCAGTTCTTGCGGCAGCATGCGTACGGCAACGCCACCTGGCAGGCGCTGCTCGCGAGCATCGGTCAGGCCGCAGGGCGCGATCTGACGCCATGGGGGCGTCAGTGGATGCTGCGTCCGGGGATGCCGATCGTCGAGCAGCAGCTCGACGTGGTCGACGGGAAGATCGCGCGCCTGCGGCTCGTGCAGCGTCCGGCGCAGCCGTCGCTGTCGGGTGCCGGCGCCTGGCCGCTCAAGGTGCAGCTGCGACTGCACTACGCCAACGCACAGCCCGTGCAATTGCCGGTCGAATTGCGGGGCGATACGACGGAGGTGCGCGCGGCCGTGGGGCGTCCTGCGCCCGCGTTCGTCTACGCCAACGAAGGCGATTACGGTTACGCGATCGTGCTCCCCGACAGCGCCAGCGTGACGTGGCTCGAACAGCATGTGGCGGAGGTGTCGGACGACTTCCTGCGTGCCATGCTGTGGGGATCGTTGTGGGACATGGTGCGTGAAGCCCAACTCGAGCCCGTGCGTTATGCGCGCATGGTCATCCGGGCGCTGCCGCGCGAGCAGGACGAGCAGCTGGCGGGTACTCTGGTGGGCCGGCTCGTGTCGTCGGTAAACCGGTATAGCGATCCGGCGGTGCGCGCATCGATGCTTCCCGACGTCGAAGCACTGTTGCTGGCCGGCGCCGCGGACACGTCACGCAGCTATGGCACGCGGAAGGCGCACCTCGACAGCTACATCGGCTTGGCCCAGCGCCCGCAGTCACTGGCGCAGTTACGCGGCTGGCTGGCGGCCGACAGCGCGCTGGGGCTTCCTGTACGCGCCCCGACGCGGTGGGCACTCGTAACGCGGCTCGTCTCCCGCGGCGCTGCCGACGGGGAGGCGCTGGTCCTCGCGGAGTCCCAGCGAGACGCGACCACGGAGGGACAGCGCCAGGCATTCGTGGCGCTCGCGGCCCGAGGGGACAGCGCGGTCAAGGCGCAACTCTTCACCCGCTGGTTCGGGGACGCCACGCTCAACGAAGAGTGGGTGACGTCGAGCTTGCGCGCGTTCCACGATCCTGAGCAGCAGCGGCTGTCGCGCCGGTATCTGGTGCCGGCCCTCGATACCCTCCCGTGGATTCAGCAGAACCGCCGCATCTTCTTCCTCGGCAGCTGGCTCGGGGCCACCCTCGGGGGGCAGACGGAGCGCGCCGCCCTGTTGATGGTGGACGAATGGCTGGCAGCCCACCCTGCCCTCGCGGCGGATTTGCGCCAGAAGGTGCTGCAGGCGCGCGACGATCTGGAGCGTACGGTGCGAATTCGGGAGCGCTTTGGCGACGTCGGGGGCGCTAAAGGTCCCGGTGAGCATTTTCGTTCCCAATTGCGCTAGCGGGAATGCGGACGACGGGTAACTTGATTTTGTCACATCGTACGCGGTTAGGAACAGTTTCCATGCGACTCGTCCCTCGCTTGGCGAACTGATCCCGCAGTGACGGATGGGCAGCTCCTTTGCTCGTTGCAAAAGCGCGGTCCGATTTCCCTCCATCGGAGTCTACATGGGTCGGTTGTTCAAATTCGTGACCGCGCTGTGCGTGGTCTCGCTCGCGCCAGCCATCGTCAGCGCCCAATCGCGCGACGTGAGCGGCAAGGTCACCATGGCCGGAACCGGTCAACCCCTCGCCGACGCCACGGTCAGTGTCGTCGGTCAGCAGTTGGGAGTTCGAACGAACGAGCGTGGCGAGTATCGCATCAAAGTCCCCACGGGCGATGTGTCGATTCTCGCGCGACTGCTCGGCTACAAGCGTCAGACAATTCGTGTGAGCGCGACGAGCAGCACAGCCGACTTCGTGCTCGAAAAGGACGTTCTGCAGCTGGAAGGCGTGACGGTCACCGGCGCCGCAACGACGGTTGACCGTCGATCGGCGGCCACGGCGGTCGCGACGGTAGGCGGCGCAGAGTTGAACCGCGTGCCGGCCCGCTCCATCGAAGGCAACCTCGCGGGTAAGGTGGCTGGTGCGCGCGTCTTCGAAAACAGCGGCGCGCCGGGTGGTGGTGCGCAGGTGCAGATCCGCGGCGCGACGTCGGTGCTGGGTCAGGGTGACCCGCTTTTCGTCGTCGACGGCGTGATCATCTCGAACGCCGGTGTTTCCTCGGGCGCCTCCGCGATTTCGCGCGCGTCGGGCAGCACGGGGTCGAGCCAGGACCAGGTGGTGAACCGTCTGGCCGATCTGAATCCGAACGACATCGAGAACATCGAAGTGCTGAAGTCGGCGGCCGCGACGGCCATTTACGGCTCACGCGCGACGAACGGCGTGGTGGTCATCACCACCAAGAAGGGTTCGGCGGGCGTTCCCAAGTTCAACATCACGCAGCGTTTCGGCACGCAGCAGCTCATGCGTTCGCTCGGGCATCGCCAGTACGCGAACGTCGACGAAGTGCTGCCGTTCGCGGGCGGCCCCATTGGTGAAGCCGCGGCCCGCGCCGCGTGCACGCCGACGTGCACCAATTACGACTGGCAGCAGCAGCTGTACGGTCGCACCGATCCGTCGTACGAGACGCTGATCTCGACGTCGGGTGGTTCGGGCAATACGCGGTACTTCGCGTCGCTCAATGACCGTCAGGAGTCGGGCATCATGATCAACACCGGCGCGCGTCGCACCGGTGGCCGCATCAATCTCGACCAGACGATCAACAGCAAGCTCACGGCGAGCATGGGCCTCGACGTGACGCGCAACTTCCTGCAGCGCGGCCTCGGCAACAACAACAACGCCGGTGTCAGCCCCACGTACACCTTCGGCTACACGCCAGCGGTGGTGGATCTGGCCACGCGGCTGCCGAATGGTCGCTATCCCATCATGCCGTTCGACGGCGGTGGGTCGGGTACGGCCAATCCGTTCGAAGTCATGCGGGCGATCGAGAGCAACGAAACGGTCTTCCGTCAGGCCGGTAACCTGCGCCTCAACTACTCGGCGCTCAGCACCTCGAAGCACAGCGTACAGGTCTCGACGCTCATGGGCTTCGACCGCTTCCAGCAGGAAGGCGTGCAGTACTCGCCGAATTACCTGCAGTTCGAGCCGGCAGACGGCTTCCTCGGCACCGCCGGTCAGAACAACGTGTCCAGCCTGCAGACCAACGCCGGCGTGAACGCGGTGTGGACGTGGACGCCGGGCACCTCGATCTTCACGTCGTTCACGACCTCCGTGGGCGGAACGTACGAGCGCCAGAAGCAGGACGTGTATCGTATCCGCGGCCGTGGCCTGCTGCCGACGCGCAAGACGGCGGCCAATGCACAGGACGTGGCGACGGAAGACAATCGCTCCGAGTTCCGCGATCAGTCGTACTACGTGAACGAGCAGGCGCTGCTCTTCGGCGAAAAGCTCGCCCTGAACGCCGGCTTCCGTGCCGACCGTTCGAGCGCGAACGGCGAGCGCGACAAGTACTTCCTGTTCCCGAAGTTCTCGAGCTCATATCGGTTCGTGAATCCCATTGCCCGCGTGGACGAAATCAAGCTCCGCGGCGCGTGGGGTCAGTCGGGTAATCGTCCGCGCTACGGCGACCGCGACATTCTGTACGCTGACGGTGGTTTGATCGGCGGCAACAACTCGCTCGTGTCAGCCGGCCTGCTGGGCAACACGAAGATCCAGCCGGAAGTGATGAACGAGTTGGAATTCGGTTTCGACGCGTCGCTGCTCAAGTCGCGCATCGGTCTCGAGTTCACGCGCTACCAGCGCAAGATCACCGACCTGCTGCTCACGTTCCCGCTGCCGCCGTCGTCGGGCCTCGGCAACCAGATCATCAACGGTGGCCAGCTCTCGGTTCTGGGTAACGAAGCCGTCGTCTCACTCGTGCCGCTCCGCAAGGGCCGTTTCGAGTGGACCACGCGCATGATCTTCAACTCGAACATGCAGTACACGAACAACATTCCGGTGCCGGCCTTCGCCGTGCCGGGGTCGTTCGGTGCCGCGTACGGCCGTAACCGTATCGCCGCCAACACGCGCTCCACGTACATCTGGTCGAATGCGCCGCTCCGCATCAATGCGGCCAACCCGACGGGTCCGCGTAGTGTGGTGGACACCATCACATACGACTCGAATCCGATCCACACGACGACGTTCAACAACGACTTCACGTGGCGGAGCTTCTCGATGTCGGTTCTGCTCGACTGGCGTAACGGCGGTGCGGTGTCGAACATGACGAACAACCTGTGGGACGAGGGCGGCCAGTCGCGCGACTTCACGTCCAAGGCGCCGACGACGATCATCGCGGGCTCCAACGGTGAGCCGGCGTCGGTGGCCTGCGGCACGCAGGGTCTTGGCGAGTGCCGTTATGCCACGTTCAACGGTGGCGATACGCGCCCCTACATGCAGAACGGCTCGTACGTGAAGCTGCGTGAAATCACGCTCAACTACGAAGCGCCGGCGTCGTGGGCCAACCGCGTGCCGGGCGCCAAGTCGCTCCGCTTCAACCTGAGCGGCCGTAACCTGGCGATCTTCTCGAAGTACTGGGGCTTCGATCCGGAGTTCAACAACTTCGGTAACTCGAACTTCAATCGCTTCATCGACCTGGCGCCGTTCCCGCCCAGCCGTCAGTACTTCTTCAGCGTCGACGTGGGGTTCTAAGCCATGACGACTACCAATTCCAACAGCTCTGTGCGGATGACCATGCCCACGTTGCGCACCGCCGGTGCGCTCTCCGTGGCAGCACTTCTCTTGAGTGCCTGCTCTTCGGATACGCTCGAGATCACGAACCCCAACACGCCGTCGGTGGCGGGCGCGAGCTCGGACCCGCAGGCGCTGCAGCTGCTGGCAACGGGACTGCTTCGGCAGAACCGCAACAGCCGGGGTGGTTTCATCACCGAGACGGGACGTTTCGGTCGTGAAGCCTACATCTACACGCCGCAGGAAGGCCGCAATACGTCGGCGTACCTCATCGGCATTTCGGGGCAGAACCGCCTCGATCCAGCCGGTTTCGCGGTGGGTAGCTGGGGTGGCCCGTACGGCAACCTGCGCGACGTGTTCAACTTCAAGAACACGGTAGCGGCCTCCGGTTCGCTCTCGGCCGAGCAGAAGCGTGCGGCGCTTGGCTTCGCGAAGACGATCGAAGGCATCGAACTGCTCACCGTGATCGCCACGCGCGACACGATCGGCGCGGTGGTGCAGATCAATCAGGACGCGACCGTACTGGCCCCGTTCGTGAGCCGCGACTCGACGTACAAGTACATCCTGAACGTACTTGACGAAGCGTCTGCTGACCTCGCAGCTGGCGGCGCGGCATTCCCGTTCACGCTGAACTCCGGTTTCGCCGGCTTCAACACGCCGACGACGTTCCGTCAGTTCAACCGTGCGATGGCCGCTCGTGCGGCGGCGTACTACGCCACCGCCGGGGGCGGTGCGGCCGCATGGACGCGCGCCCGCACGGCGCTCGATGCGTCGTTCATCAACATCGGCGCCACGACGGCGGCCCAGTACAACGTGGGCGTCTACCACCCGTTTGCGGCGGCGCCGGATGCGCCGAACCCGCTGGCGACGGCGACGAACACGGACCTGTACGCGCACATGTCCATCGATGCCGACGCGCCGCTCAAGGCCGACGGGACGAAGGACAACCGCTTCCTCGCGAAGATCGGTTCGCGTCCGACGCGTAACGCGCCGCAGGGCTTGGGCGTGTCGTCGTCGCTGGGTTTCCAGATCTACCCGGCGATTACGACGTCGTTGCCGATCGTCCGCAATGAGGAGTTGATCCTGCTTCGTGCGGAAATTCTGCTCGCGACGAACGACAAGGCGGGCGCGATCACGATGATCAACAACATCCGCGTGAACTCCGGCGGACTCGCGCCGACGGCGCTCACGGCGGCATCGTCCGATGCGGCGGTGCTCGACGAGATCCTGCTGCAGAAGCGCTACTCGCTCCTGCTCGAAGGCCATCGTTGGATCGATATGCGTCGCTACAACCGCCTCGACCAGCTGCCGCGTGACCTGACCACTGGCGTGAATGCGCACTTCGTGGCGCGCGTCCAGCCGCTGCCGCAGGCGGAATGCCTGCAGCGTACCGGCCAGACTGGTGCGTTGGCCGGTCCGGGTTGCTGATCACCCGCTGATTCGGCGTAGAGACAAAGAGAACGCCCCGCACACGTTGAGTGTGCGGGGCGTTTTCTTTGCCAAGACCGAATCTGGTACGGCGACGGCGTTGTGCGCTTCAGTACCCGTCGCGCGTCCACACCGCCACGACACCACAGCGACGATCGACACCGCCGAACTGAGGCGGAATGGTTGCGGCACCTGAGTACACCTCGATGCCGGCGATCTGCTTGGGTGGCGGGAGCAGGTCGAGATTGAAGTAGCTCGGGAGGATGATGCCGTCGAGCAAAACCTGCATGGGGCAGTATTGCTGTTGCTGACTGCCGTCGAAGCCACCGCCTTCACGGCGTGAGAACACCTGTGTGCCGCCGAATGCCTGCGTGGTATTCTGCGAGACCTGGACGCCGCGCATGTAGCGCAAGAAGTCCGAGGTCTGCAACGATGCGCGGCGTTCGATTTCCGCTTGCGTGATGAACTGGCCTTGGGCCTGCTGGCGGCGACGCTCGAAATCGAGCATGCGCATGGTGATGCGCTCGCCCTTCACCCGGACCGTGTCGAGCATGTTATCGGAGCGCATGAGCGCATACGTAAGCCGCATCGTGTCGGAGGCGGGCACTTCGATGACCCCTGAGGTAGGCGCATAGCCAATGCGCCGTACGACCACGAGGTACTGACCGGGCGGCACCTGCAACATGCGGAAGCGGCCGTTTTCGCTGGTCACGACGCGGGCCCCGGTCCCCACGACCGTCACATCGGCGGAGTTGAGTGGCCGGAGCAGTGTGTCGGTCACGAGACCATCGATCACGCCAAAGCGATCGGCATCGCGGACGGCGTCGCGCGCTGATTCGGCGCGCTTTGACTTATTGAATACGGACGTCTTCTCCTGCGCGCCGGCAGTGGACGAGAGGGCAGCGAGCCCCACACAGATACCCAAGGCGAGCGCGCGGGATGCATAGCGCGGAGAGGTAGCGCCGGGGCCGACGGGCAGATGATCGATACGCATACTGGAAAATACCCCACAGAGGTTGCGTTGGGGATGGCGTCCCCGGCGCGGGGGCCCCGATGCGGGTCCCCCGCCTCAGCGCTTCTGCAGGTCCCCGCAGGCCACGATGATGCTCATGGCCGTCGCCGCATCGTGGATGTTCACGTAAAACTTGCCGGTATCGGGTAGCGTCACGGCGAGGGTGGCCTTGCCGGTTGCGTGCCCCTTGGGGTCGATGGTGAGCGCCGAATAGGCCCTGCCGCCGCCGACCACGCCACCGCTCGCGGCACACGAACCGCTGTGCACATGCCATGGGCGCGTCGCGCCCGGCGTGTCTCCCTCGAGCGTGACGCTGACGAGGGTCCCGGCTCCGTCGGCGGTGGGGACGGCAGTGGCCGACCCGGTCACCTTCCGTCCGTCCTTCCCAGTAATCTTTGCACTCCACTCAGTCCGGAGGTGCACAGCCGAGGGGACCGCCGCCATGACCGTGGTGGTCATGGCCGCAACGAGACCGATGATGAGCGAAGAACCAAGGGCGCGCATAATGGAAGCTCGTGTGGCGGGGGAACGAGCAGATACCGCTTACGGACGGCGTTGCGTCCAGTGCGGTTGATTGGCGGGAGGAGCAGGCTTTCGAGGCTTGGGCGGCGGGAGTGGCCGCCCGCGCCCGGTGTAATTCGACGAACGCGCATCGAGCAGGAAGATGAGCGCCACGGTGAAGAGGGCCACGGCAAACGCGAGCACGAGCAACCGCGTTCGGAACTGCCGATCGTCGATGAAGAGCGAACCGACGAGTAGCGGCATGACGACCAGAAAGAGGCGGATCATGCGCCGGTCGAAATCGCTGGGCACGATCTTCACGCCGCGGGGCGCGAGTTTGAGGCGATACTCTGCCTCTGCGGCCAGCCCGAAGATGCCGTCTTCGATGCGACGGAACCAAGTGAGCGGGTTGAGCGATGCGCGGCGCGGCGGGGTCATGCGAGATGAATGTAGCAACGCGTCAATAGGATCCCGACGACGTGTCAACTCCGTTCGACGATCCGATCAATAAGGAAGCTCGACTGTACGAGCGCCTCGGCGGTGAAGTCGCCAAAGAACGTGCGTACTTCGTGAAAGAGCCGAGTGAATGCTTCCTGATCCGCGCTCGCGATGACCTGTGCCAGCTCCTGTACGGCGACCCCGTACGCGGCGGTGACTTCGCCTGAGCGCGGGTTGAGCATTTCGATGGGGCCGTACAATCCCGGATCCTGCGCAAAGTGGCGCGCCGCCACGTACAGCTCGAGCAGATACGCCGGAGAGGTGAATGGCAGCGTTTCGGCAAGCGGCACACCGAGGCGGGCCAGCGTGAGCCCCTGCACCTGGGTCTGGAAGTGCGTGAGCACCTGCACGACCGACATGGCGCGGTCGTGCTGCGCGGCCGTGGTTTCGGTGATGACGAGGCCACGCGCCGTGAAGCTGTGGGCCACCCAGTCGGCCCATTGGTCACCGCGTCCGCGGCAGAGCACCACCCGCTGCCCCTGCAACGTGTGCACAGTGGGGCCGAACATGGGGTGGGTCCCCACGACGCTGGCCGTCGTACTGGCCAGCATGGTCTCCATGGGCGCCGCCTTGATACTGGTCACGTCCATGAGGAGCGCGTCGGGGCGCACATGCGGCCCGACCGCACGGATGACCGCCTCGGTGCGATCAATGGGCACACTGATCACGGTGACATCCGCCGCGGCCGCGGCCTCGGCGGCGGAGAGCGCGGTATCGGTGTCGACGATGAGCAGCCGGTGGCCGAGGTCACCGAAGAGTCGAGCGAGGAGCCGTCCGATCTTCCCGTGTCCCCCGATGATCGCCACCGTGTACGCCGTTTCGGTGAGCGGGACTTCGGCCCGCAGCGCGGCCTGATGATCGCGGCTCGAGCGCAGCAGCACGCGAAAGATCGATTCGATCTCACCGGGGGGCAGCCCCAGCTCGACTGCCCGCTCGTGGCGGTCGCGGAGGACATCCTGTTCGCGATGGGCATCGCGGATCTTGATGCCGTGCTGCCGCTTGTACGCCGCGACCTCGGCCACCAGCGCCATGCGACGCGCCAGGATCTGCAGCAGATCCCGGTCGAGGGCATCGATCATGGCACGCACGACCGCGAGCGGGCGCGGTTCGGCGCTTACCGACGCCGGCGCGGGAGTCGCGGTTGGCGCCGGCGGCCTCGAGGAAGCGGACTCGTCGTGATCAGAAGGCATACGCTGAACAGTAGTGCCAGCCCGTCACGCAGTCAGCAGGCATCACATCGTGGGCTGGTACCGGCCCCATGCCGCTTCGAGCGTGTCGGCAATTTCACCGCCGGAGGCACGCACGCGCACCGCGTCGATGATGCGCGGCATGAGTTCCCGTCGCGCTGCCGTGTGCGTGGGCAGGTAGTCCGGCGCCGCTTCGGCGACGCGGGCAAGCGCGGCGGTCACGGCGGGCTGATCGCGTTCCGCCCGCACACTCGCGAGGCGAGCCACCTGACTCCGCTCGAGCTCCTTGAAGTCCGGCGCGGGAATGATTGGCGGCAACTGCCCGTCGCCGAACTTATTCACGCCCACCACCACGGTCTCACCCGCTTCGACGCGAAGCTGGTACTCGTACGCGCTGCGCCCGATTTCGTCCTGGAAGAAACCGGCGCGAATGGCTTCGGCGGCGCCCCCCAACTCATCGACCTTAGCGAGCAGCTCGAGCGCCCGTGATTCGATGTTGTCGGTGAGCTGCTCGACGTACCAGCTCCCGGCGAGCGGATCGACCGTGTTGGCAATCCCCGATTCGTAGCCGACGATTTGCTGCGTGCGCAGTGCCAACGTCGCCGCTTCGGCGGTCGGCAGCGCGAGCGCTTCGTCGTAGCCGTTGGTGTGCAGCGACTGCGTGCCGCCAAGGGTGGCGGCCAAGGCCTGCACCGTCACGCGTACCACGTTGCTGAGTGGCTGTTGCGCGGTAAGGGTCACCCCACCGGTTTGCGTGTGGAAGCGCATCTTGCAGCTCGCGTCGTTCGCGCCAAAGCGTTCGCGCATGAGTCGCGCCCACAGCCGGCGTGCCGCGCGGAACTTGGCCACTTCTTCGAAAAGATCGTTGTGCGCCGCAAAGAAGAACGAGAGGCGCGGCGCGAAGGCGTCGACGGGAAGCCCGGCATCGACAGCCTGTTGCACGTATGCCAACGCATCGGCGAAGGTGAACGCGACTTCCTGCACGGCCGTCGCGCCGGCTTCGCGAATATGGTATCCGCTGATGGAAATGGGATTCCACTGCGGGACTTCCGCCGCGCAGAAGCGGAACATCTCCGCGGTCAGCGCCAACGACGGCGCGGGCGGATAGATGTACGTACCGCGCGCGATGTATTCCTTGAGAATGTCGTTCTGCACGGTACCGGACAGCTTGTCGCGCGAAATGCCGCGCTCTTCGGCGACCACGATGTACATGGCGAGCAGCGTCGACGCCGTCGCGTTGATCGTCATGCTCGTGGACACACGGTCGAGCGGGATCCCGTCGAGCAGGACGTGCATATCGTCGACGGTGTCGATCGCGACACCGACCCGACCGACCTCCCCCGCGGCGCGCGGCGAGCTCGAATCGATGCCCATTTGCGTGGGCAGATCGAAGGCGACGGAGAGTCCCGTCTGACCGGCGTCGAGCAACAAACGGAAACGTTCATTGGTCGCTTTGGCGGTACCGAATCCGGCGTACTGCCGCATGGTCCACAGGCGGCCGCGGTACATCGTGGGCTGTACGCCTCGCGTGTACGGAAACTGTCCGGGGTCGCCCAAATCACGGGCATATTCGGTGGAAACGTCGCCGGGCCGAACCACGGCCGGAATGGGAATGCCGGAGGGGGAGAGTCGCTCGCTCATGCGCGGAATCTAGCAGGGCGGCGCGGCGTGGCCACGATGCCAAACGCCCGCCGCATCCATCGTGGATGCAGCGGGCGTTTGAGACGTTACGCGATACCGTGCAATCAGGGCGCCGACACCGGCGTCGTCGCGCCGCGTGGTCCGCCGCGGCGCTCGGGAATGCCAGGCGCTACGTAGCGCGGCAACGGAAACTCCCCGACCATTTCGACTTCGGTCTTGCTGCCGATGTAGAGCGGGGTGCGCTGGTGCAGCTCGGTGGGCTCCACGTCGAGAATGCTGCCGTAGCCGTCGGTTGCGCGGCCACCCGCCTGTTCGGCGATGAACGCGAGCGGGTTGGCTTCGTACAGCAGCCGCAGCTTGCCACGCGCCGCCTTTTCGTTGGCCGGGTAACAGAACACGCCGCCGCCGAGCAGGTTGCGATGGAAGTCGGCGACGAGTGACCCTACATAGCGCACATTGAGCGCCTTCTTCTGTCCGTCGAGTCCGCGGTAGCGACGCATGAGCGCCCGCGTGGGCTCCGGCCAGTCCTGCTCGTAGGCATCGTTCACCGAGAGATACCGCGCCCGTTCGGGGATGCGGATGTTCGGGTGCGAGAGCAGGAACTCACCGATTGAGGGATCGAGCGTGAAGCCGTGCGCGCCCTGCCCGGTGGTGTACACCATCATGGTGCTCGAGCCGTACAGGATGTAGCCGGCGGCCACCTGCCGACGTCCTGGCTGCAGCAGGTCCTCCATCTCGCCACGCGTGCCGCGCGTGATCTTGCGAAAGACACTGAAGATGGTGCCGACGGGGACGTTCACGTCGATGTTCGAGGAACCATCGAGCGGATCGAAGAGCAACACGTACTTGCCGCTGCGGAACCCTTCGGGAATCTGGATGATGTCGGGCTCTTCTTCCGACGCCATCGCGCAGAGCCGTCCGCCGTGGTCGAACGCCTTGACGATGATTTCGTTGGCGATGACATCGAGCTTCTGCTGGACCTCGCCCTGGACGTTCTCGTTCAGGGTGGCGCCAAGAATGTCGGCGAGCCCGGCACTGCGCACCTTGTTGGCGATCATCTTGCCGGCGAGCGCCATGTCGTACAGGATGCCGGAGAGTTCACCGGTGGCCTCGGGGAAGGCGCGTTCCTGCTCGATAATGAAGCGCTCGATCGTGACGACAGATGTGGCGGTATGCTTGACCACGGTAGGACTCCCCGAAGGGTGAACGCGAGACGCCAGCCACGGCAGAAGCCGGAAGCCGCATGCGCTGCGCGGAAAGCTGTGATGTCCGGGCAAGCTCGTGCAAGAGCAACGCCGTTGTTTTTGCGACGAGCGGCAGTGAAACGCATGTAACAAGCAGCGACCCGTCCACCGCCCGTGCGCTACTCAGCGAACGCCCGGTTCTGGTGGAAGGGTCCAGTGATCTTCCCCCGTGAGCACCTGCAGCCGGACACCATTGCTGCGGATGACGACAGCCCCCTCATGATCCGTGCGGAGCATGGGGATCCCGCGTCCGAGGAAGGCCAGCAACGTCTCCGGTGCCGGATGCCCGTAGCGATTCCCTGCTCCCAAGGACGCCACGGCAACCCGTGGGGCAACGGCGGCGAGAAAGGCGGGGCTCGAACTGGTCCGACTGCCATGGTGCCCCACCTTGAGCACATCCGCGCGGAGAGCCTCGGCGGGATAGTGCTGCAGCAACCACCGTTCCTCGTTCCATTCCGCGTCCCCGGTCAAGAGCATGCGATGTCGGCCGAACTGCACGCGCAGTACCACCGACGTTTCGTTCGCGTCGTGCTGCGCCGCCGTCCATGCGGAATCGGGGGCGAGGACCGTGAGCGTCACGCCATCGAGTCGGAACGCGGTACCGGGGCGGACACGCTCCCATTGACTGCGCGTTTCGCGCACGGCCTGCAAGGCGTCGGCGTATCCCGGGCTTGCCGTGACGAACGCCGGTTCCCACCAACGCGGAACGCGCAACGCGCGCATCACACTCGCGGCGCCGCCGGCATGATCATCGTGTGGATGCGACAAGACAAAGAGCGCGACCGCGCCACCGTGTCGGCGGATATACGGAATGACGGTACGACGTCCCGCGTCGCCGCCCGTCCATCGCGGTCCGGCGTCGACGAGAATCCAGCGTCCCTTGGGAGTTCGCAGCGCGATGGCATCGCCTTGCCCGACGTCGAGGAGGTGCAGCTCGAGCTCACCATTCCCGCCATGCGCGAGCGGCAGCCACAACGTGAGCGTCCCCACGGTCGCGGCCGACAGATACCAGTTGCGTCCGTATCGACTGGCGGTTCCGCGGACCACCAGCGCTGCGGCCACGCCCATGCCGACGGCGACGTACCACATGGGCGCGACAGGAACCACCGCGCCGGGAACAGCAGCGGCCACATCGGCCACGATGTCGAGGAGTCGCATGAGTGGTTGGGTGGCATCGGGAAGCATGGTGGCCGCCGCAGGGGGCACTACCAATGCCCAGAGCAACGCCAGAAAGAGCGCCGGCTGCAGCACCGCTATCACGGGCCCCGCTGCAATGTTCGAGAGCGGCGCGACGATGCTGATGCGGCCGAACGTCCACGCGATGACGGGCGCCGTGACAGCCGTGGCGATGATGCCCGTGAGCAATTCCGACACCAACCACCCGCCAACGCCCTGTCGCTGCAAGAGCCAACGCCAGAGCGCCGAGACGCGTGAATCCGGAGGCGACAGCACACTTGGCTCGCGGCGCGCCTCGAGCCGCCACTGCCGCTTGAGCGCGCGTGCAGCGACCAACGCTGCCATCCCACTGACACTGAGCTGCCATCCGAGGTCGTGCACGACCGCCGCGTTCGCCGTGGGAATCACCGCCCCCAGCGCCAGCGCCGTCCATTCGTGTACCGGACGCTGATATTGCGCACTCACCGACACCACCATGAGCATGACCGCGCTGCGCACGGCCGGCGCCGGACAGCCCAGCAGCAGCACATACGCGGCCACGAGCAGCATGGCGAGCGGTTCAACCCAGCGGCGCGGGGCGCGGACGACACCACCAAGGGTGAGCAGCGCGCTGGCGATGATCGCGACGTGCATGCCGCTGACCGAGAGCAGATGCACGAGCCCGGCGTCGGCGTAGCGATCGCGGACATCGGGCGCGATGCCCTGCTGGTCGGCAATGAGCAGCGCGCGCACCAGCGGAGCGCGCGTGCGGAACGCCGCGTCGATGGTATTCCCCAAACGCGCACGCCACGCGCGCCAGGGATCGCGCGCGATGGCGCCCCCGTGCGTCGTGCCGTCGGTGAGACGCAGGCCGCGCGCGGTGCGCAGCGACGCCGCACGGATTCGTACGCGGTCGCCCGCCGCAGGGAGCCCACGTTCGGTGACGGCATCCGTAATGGCGCGCCACTGGACCGAGACCGGCACCGCGCAGCGTGGGTGTGAGGTCTGTTCCCCCGCGACGCCACGTCCGGATGCCGACCGCCGGCCACGAGGGGCGGTGACCTCGTCGAAGGTGACCCATACAGCCTGCCCGCGCTGCAACGCGGCGTGCAGCTTGTCGGTGCAGCGGGCGACTTCGGTGGCGTGACTGCTCGCGACGATCAGCCCGGCGAGTGCGAACACCGGTTCGAGGCGGCGTGCGGAGATGAGCACGACGGCCGCGAGGAGCAGCAACAGCCACGGGGCGGGTGTGGACGGCCACGCGGCAACATACAAACCGGCCAGCCACCAGGCCGCCGCATGAATAAGCAACGGCATGCCGCAACCTGTGTACGCCATGCCGTCGATGTATCACCATTTTGTCGCGCGTCGTATGCTGACGACGCCGATGGCCCGCGGACGTGCGTTACACGATGGCCATCGGGAGCGGCGCGCGCTCCTTCTTGTCGCTCACGGGCGTGCCCGTGAACGTGGCCCCGGTGGTTCCGGTGAGCTGCACGGTGAGGTAGTCACCGATCTGCGCCGCATCGGCCGGTACCATCACCGTCTTGAAGTCCCGCGACCGGGCCTGCAAGAGGGTCCCGTCGCGCGCGACCTTCTCCACGAGCACTTCGGTCACATCACCAAGGCGCTGCAGGTTGATCTCACGCGAGATGCCGCGCACGGTCGCAATGAGGCGTTCGAAACGTTCCGAGACGACGGCGTCGGGAATGGTCCACTCGGCCGGCATCTTGGTGGCCGGCGTGCCTTCGCGGGGAGAGAACTTGAACATGAACGCATCGTCGAAGCGCACTTCGCGGCACATCGAGAGCGTGTCCTCGAATTCTTCTTCGGTCTCGCCGGGGAATCCGACGATGATATCGGTGGTCAGCGCGAGTCCCGGAATGGCAGCGCGCATGCGTGCCACACACTCGAGGTACTCTTCACGCGAGTAGCGGCGCAGCATGCGCTTGAGCATGCTCGTCGAGCCGCTCTGCATGGGCAGGTGAATGTGCTCGCACACCGTGGGCGTCTCGGCCATCGCGGCAATGACGCGATCGCTGAAGTCGTTGGGATGTGGACTCGTGTAGCGTACCCGACGAATACCCGGCACCGCGCCGACGGCGCGCAGGAGATCGGCGAAGTCGTGGGTGCCGTCGGTGTACGAGTTCACCGTCTGCCCCAGCAACACCACTTCGGAGAGCCCCTGCTCTACCACCTGCTGGACTTCGCGAACCACGTCGGGGAGCTGGCGGCTACGCTCCGGCCCACGAGTCGTGGGCACGATGCAGTACGTGCAGCGATAATCGCAACCACGCTGCACCGGAATCCACGCTTTGACGCCTTCGAACCGACGCGCCACCACATCTTCGTAGTGTTCCTCGAGGTCGAAGTCCGTGGCGGTGAACTTCTCGCCACGACGCGCGCCGTCGAGCAGCTCGGGCAATGCGCGATACCCGTCGGGACCGACGACGAGCGACACATGCTTGGCCTGATCGAGCACGCGCGCACCAAGGCGCTGCGCCATGCAGCCGGTGACCCCGACGATGCTGCCCGGCTTCATGAATCGCTTCAACTCGCCCAGCCGTCCGATGACGCGTGTTTCGGCGTTCTCACGAATCGCGCACGTGTTCACGAGGATCACATCGGCGCCGTCGGGCGCGTCGACGGCGGCGTAGCCGTGCGCGGCCAGCTTGCCGTACATGAGCTCCGAATCGGAGACGTTCATCTGGCAGCCGTACGTCTCGATATACACCGTCGGCTTGGGGGCCGCGGCGTCCACGACGTCGCTTTCTGAATGCAAGGTAGGGGCGGTCATCGTTACGGTCGGATCTGGATACCGGCGCCGAACAGCCACGACGATTCCTTGGCGAGCGAGCCACTCAGGACGCGATTGGCGCGCTGGATGGAGAAGTCGATGCTGGCGGCGTCACGTCCGATGGGAATCCCGACTCCGCCGCCGAAACGCGTTTCCTTTACCTGCTCGGCGGTGATGCTGAACGGGAGCTGGTTCCGTGCATAGCCGGCACGCACCATGACGGGGTATCCGCGAAGTCGCGGGCCCGCCACTTCGGCACCGGCGTAGACGTTCTGCGCGTCGTGCGCGATGGTGCGGCTGGACGACATGCCCTGCATGTCGGACCACTTCACCTGTTCGAAGCCCACGGTGAACACGGAGCCGGGGATGCCGTCGTACCGAAGGGCGCCGCCTAGTCGCGCGGGCACCGAGCCCGACGCCCGGGTGGTGTCGCGAATGCGCGCATCGAGACCATTGCCGACGCGATACGACATCGTCGCCGACACGCCCTTGAAGAGCTGGGCCTCGCCGCCGATGGAAATGGCGGTCCCGATGTACGTCACCTTCGACGAGTCGAGCGTACTGCCGAAGCGCAGCGTGTCGGCGAACGTCCGTTCACGCGCCGCGGTGTTGTCACCAGTAAAGATGTGTCCGCCAAGTCCTACCCGGAACTTGGGATTGATCTGCCAGCCGACTGCGCCGCGAATATCACCGATGGCGCCCCGCATGTTGAGCACTTCACTGGTGGGCAGCGTGCGACCGTCGATGACCGCCGAGCCGGTCGTGGTGGTCGTGTACGACCGGTCGAGGAAGCCGCGCGCGCTGAACGCGACGGCGACGCCGCGACGTGCCGGGAACGCGACCATCAGTACGGGAATGCGTTGCGACGAGGTCTTTTCGCGCAGCGCACCGAGGCTGAGGGTGCGATGCTCGGGCTCGACCTGGGCGCTCAACACGGTGCGCGACAACCCGCCGATTGCCGACGGATTGATGGGCGTGAGCGCATCGAATTCGACGAAGGCTCCGGCCGTGCCAGACGAACGCGTGCTCATGCCGTTGATGGGATTACCGAACCCCAAGCCGCTGATCGTGCCCTGCGCGTGCAGCTGACTGGGCAGGAGTGCCGCGACCGTGGTGAGCGCCACGGCCATCATGCGCGATGACGGCGCCAGTGCGCGACGGCGCAGCAGCACGTGCAAAGTGGCAGGCATCATGGGAGAACGAACTCCGACTTCGGCAGGTAGGTAATGCGCAGCTTGGGACGCAACGCCGCGGGCGCCGTCCGGCTGAAGAATCGCAGTTCGGCGGGCTGGGATCCTTCCAACCCGATGCGCAGCGCGAGCGCGCGCGGCACGTTGGTTGGCAGCGAGCGCCAGGTACGCGCGAGCCCAAGCACATTGATCGCCTTCTGACCGCTATCGCGCGGCACGAAGCTCGTCGTATCGAGTCCGGTCAGCGTGCCTTCGGCGGCGAGGTCGAGCACGCGACGCAGATCGGTGACATCGACCGTGGTGGACGGCACGAGCGGGAAGATGGCCACCGTGTCGGCCGCGTTGGTGAAGCGACTGGGCCGCTGCGTCAGGAGCAGATCGGCGCGCACAATGGTGCTCGAGTCCGTGATGCGGAGCGGAACGTTGAAGCGCAGGTAGCTGCGATAGGCCGGATATCCGCCCACGACCAGCGTGTTGGGCCCCGGCGGCAGCGACCCGACATCGGTAATGGCATACACGCTGTACGCCAGATTCACATCGGACGGCGCGCCGCTGATGGTGGTGCCGGCCGTCACGACAATGGGGCGATAGAGCGTGTCCGAGGCGGCGTCGTATTGCAGCGTGCTGCTGCCGATACCCAGCGTGAATGCGCGCAGCCGCAACTGACCGGGGCCGCTCAGACGCAGCCCGACGCGCAGGCGCCCCTTCGCGGCAATCTTGGCCTGCATGACCGTGCGGGAGAGCGGAATGCGCAGCGTGTCGCCGGTCGTGTTCGGCGTGACCGTCAGCTGACCGATGAGGCGGTCGGCGCGGAAAAGCGAGCGCACGACCGACGTCGTGCTGTCGTTCGCCGTCGTATCGACGTCGTACACCTGTACTGCAATCGGCGCGGCGCCGCGACGCCCGGTGGTATCGAGCGGCACCTTGAGAAAGACGGAATCGACGGTGGTGATGGAGTCGATGGCACTGCCGCCGTTCGGAGAGAACGCCGTGATGAGTTGGTCGAAGCGCATGACGGCGCGCGTCACCAGCGTATCCGGCCGGTTGGCGAGGACGAGGTTGGACGCGAGGCCAAGCGCCGGGAAGCCGCCCAGGGATGTATCGAGGGCAACGGCTTCGATGACGGTGTCGCGGAACTGCTCCGACTGCTCGGGGCACAGCGACGGACAGGCGGCGCCGCCGTCAAGATTTTCGGTGCAGGCTGCTGCCACGGCCGATGCCGTGAACAGGGACAACGCCAGCAACGGGCCGCGCACGCGCGACCAGGTCCAACGAACGCGCTCAGACATTCTCGAGCGAACCAGGCGTAAAGGGTGCGGGCAGCAACTCTGCCAGCGACCAGCGAACCGCGCGCCCATCGGGTGCGACGGCATGGATTTCCAGCGCTGGGGCGAATTCCACCAGCGCCTGACGGCAAATCCCACACGGTGGTGTGGGTGCATGATGTTGCGAGGTAATCACGACGCGCGTGAAGGCGCGCGCGCCAGCGGCGACGGCCATGCCCAACGCGACGCGCTCGGCACAGGTACCTGCGGGATACGAGGCGTTCTCGACATTGCAGCCGGCAAATACGCGACCGTCCGCGCTTTCGAGCGCAGCCCCCACCGGAAAATGCGAATACGGCGCATAGGCGTTGGCCCGGGCGGTATCCGCGAGTTCACGCAGACGCTGAATGAGTGGCGGAAGATCGAGGGGCAGCGACGTCACGCGTGCAGGAGTGTGGGGAGAAACGATGTACCCTGCCCGCGCCACGCCTGTCCGAACCAGTCGGCAACCGTCGCCCCCAAGTCCGAGAAGGTGTCCCGCGTTCCGAGCGATCCCGCGCGCACCCGCGCGCCCGCGACGAGCACAGGAACGCGCTCGCGCGCGTGGTCCGTGGACGGCGTTGTCGGATCGTTGCCGTGATCGGCGGTAATGAACAGCAGGTCGTCCTCTCGCAGGGCGGCAAGCAGTGAAGGGAGCGCCCGATCGAACGCCTCGAGCGCCCCCTGAAAACCCGGCACATCGTTGCGATGTCCGAATTGCTGGTCGAAATCTACCAAGTTCGCAAAGCAGAACCCACGCGGGGCGGTATTCAGCCACTGCAGAATGGCTTCCAGCCCCTCGACGTTGTCCGTGGTGTGCCGCGAGCGGATGCCCCGCCCCGCGAAGAGGTCGTCGACCTTGCCCACCCCGTCGCGCGGCACGCCGGCCGATTCGAGCACATCCAGGAGGGTGATGCCCGGGGGCTGGATGGAATAATCGCGCCGGTTGGCGGTGCGCTTCCATTGGCCCGGCGTTCCCACGAACGGGCGCGCAATGACCCGCGATGCATCGTGCGGCGCCACCAGCATGCGACGCGCCGTTTCGCAGGCGCGGTAGAGCTCCTCGAGGGGAATCCACTCTTCGTGCGCTGCCACCTGGAAGACCGAGTCGGCGCTCGTATACACGATCCACGCCCCCGTCCGATGCTGCTCCTCGGCGAACCGGGTGATGACCTCGGTCCCGCTCGCCACGCAGTTGGCAATGACCGGCCGTCCGGTTGCCGCCACAAAGGCGTCGATGACCTCCGGCGGGAACCCGTGGGGATAGGTGGGGAACGGCTTCTCGAGGTGCAGTCCGGCGATCTCCCAGTGCCCGGTGGTCGAGTCTTTGCCGGAGGAGCGCGGCAGCATCACCCCGTAGCCGCCACGCGGGTGGTCGACCGGGGGCACGCCGAGCACATCGGTGGCGTTCCCGAGCCCGAGCTGCTGGAGGTTGGGGAGTGTGAGCCCGCCCACCGCGCGCGCGATGTTGCCGATCGTGTCGCTCCCGGTGTCGCCATAGGCATCGGTATCCGGCGCCGCGCCGCACCCGACCCCATCGAGCACGACGATGAGCGCGCGACGGTGCGCGGGGTCGGCGATTGGTAGAGGGGTGGGAGCGCTGGCTGGCATGCGACTCGTCAATTCAGGGCGAGGATGGATTGGTGGAACCAAGGGAAGCATGGTAGACAGCCGGCACCCGCAGGGTGAGACCCACGAGCAGTTCGTACGGGGAAACACCGGCGAGCCCGGCCACCATCTCCACCGTGAGGGTGTCGGGGCCGTCCCGCCCCAGCAATGTGGCGACGTCCCCCAAGGCACAGGAGACTGCCGACACGTCGACCATGACCATATCCATGGTCACACGTCCCACGACCGGACAACGGGTCCCGTTGATGAGTACCACGCCGGCGTTGGAAAGATGCCGCCGGTAGCCATCGGCATAGCCGGCGGCGATCGTGGCAATCCGCCGCGGGCCCGGCGCTTCCCAGGTAGCCCCGTAAGATACCGTCTCCCCGGCGTGGACGTCACGGAGATCGATGATCCGCGCCCGCAGATGCGCCACCGGCTCGAGCCCGAGCTCGTCGGCAAAGAGGCCGGCATACAGCGCGATCCCGGGGCGCGCGAGGGCCCCGGGCGATCCGGCGGTGCCGCGGCTCACGATGCCGCCGCTGTTGTCGCTGTGTCGCAGGCACTCCGGCGGCAGCACATCGGCCAGTACGGCGAGGGCCTCGGCGAAGCGCCGGTCCTGCACGTTGCGCGAAGCGAGCGACTCGTCGGCGGAGTGGAAGTGCGTAAACACCCCCTCGGGGGGGTGCGCCGAGAGGGCATCGCGCAACGGGGCCACGCTGTCCCAGCGAACGCCGGCGCGGGCCATCCCGGTGTCGATGGAGAGGTGGTATGGCGCCGGCGTTTGCCCCTCGCCGAGCGCGCCCCACGCGAGGATCTCGTCGGCGCGATGGAGCGCCGGACGAACCGCGAGCGCCAGGGCGCGCGGCAGTTCGTTGGCGAGCAGCGGCTGCAGGCAGAGCACGCGTCCGGTGCACCCGGAATCACGCAGCTGTTCTGCCTCGTCGAGGGAAGCGATGCCCACCGCCCAGGGCGCATCCGGCGCCTCGGCCTGATCGTCGAACGGCACGCCCAGCGCGCGGCAGACGGCCACCGCCCCTACACCGTAGCTGTTCGCCTTGACCATGGCGACGAGCGGGACACCGGCGCGTGCACGCAATCGTTGCGCGTTATGGCGCACGGCGCCGAGATCCACGTCGAGCCACGCGCGCGCGAAATCGACGTCGCGGGTCGGGTATATTGGCGAGGCACTCATACGGCAATCCTAAGCGTTCCCACGCAGCCCGCACAACGATGGACATGTCGACTTCCGAGGGCAGTGCCCTGCCCGTTGCTCCCGCCCCGCGCTCGCTCGACGACGCGCTGGCTCTCATGAAGGATCTCCGCGTGCGCTGCGACTGGGATCGGGTCCAAACCCACGCCTCCCTGCGACCGTACCTCATCGAGGAAGCGCACGAGGTCGATGATGCCATCGCCGGCGGTGACGACGCGGTGTTGCGCGACGAACTGGGTGACCTGCTGTTGCAGGTGCTCTTTCACTCTGTGGTGGCCGAGGAGCGCGGCGCGTTTTCCATACAGGATGTGGCGGGGGCGCTCATCGCGAAGATGCATGCGCGGCACCCGCACCTCTACGGCGATGGCATCAAACGCTCGTGGGAGAGCATGAAGGCGCAGAAGGCCAAGCGCAGCACGCTCGAAGACGGGCTGCCGTCGGGGATGCCGTCGCTGCACCGGGCACATCGCCTGCAGGACCGGGCGGCGGGGGTGGGCTTCGACTGGGACAACGCCCTCGGTCCGCTCGCCAAGGTGCGGGAGGAGGTCGAGGAGGTGGCACAGCTCATCGATCCCGAGACGGGCGCGGTGCACGACGCGGACGCGCTGGAGGCGGAGCTGGGCGACCTGCTCTTTGCCGTGGTGAATCTGTGCCGTAAAACCGGGGTCCACGGGGCGCTGGCACTCGACCGGACCAACACCAAGTTCGTGCGCCGCTACGCCACGATGGAGCGGCTAGCGGCGGCGGATGGGAAGGCCCTGCCGGAGCTTTCGCTCGAGGAGCAGGACCTGTACTGGGATGCGGTGAAGCGGGGGGAGAAGGTCGACTGACCGCTGACAACGCCCCTTACGGGGCAATCCGCCCCATCAAGCGCGGGAACGGGATACACTCGCGGATGTGCTCGATGCCGCAGATCCAGGCGATCGTGCGCTCGAGGCCGAGGCCGAAGCCGGAGTGCGTGAAGGTGCCGTACTTGCGCAGGTCGAGATACCAGCCGTAGGCCTCGACCGGGAGTCCTTCGTGCGTGAGACGCGCGAGGATCTTGTCGTAGTCGTCTTCGCGCTGCGAGCCGCCGATGATTTCGCCGCGGCCTTCGGGGGCCAGAAGATCGGCGCAGCGGACGGTGCGCGGATCGGCCGGGTTCTCCTTCATGTAGAACGCCTTCGCTTCCTTCGGGTAGTTCACGACGAAGACGGGGCGCTGGTACTCGTCCACGATGAGCGCTTCGTCGGGCGCACCGAGGTCATCGCCCCAGGTGATGTCGCTGCCCTTGGACTGCGCGAGCTTCACTGCGTCGCCGTAGTCGAGACGCATGAACGGCTGCGACACGCAATCGAGCTTGCTGGTGTCACGCTCGAGCACCTTGAGCTCTTCCTGTCGGCGTTCGAGGACACGGCCCACCAGATAGCGGACGAAGTCCTCCTGGAGATCCATGTTGTCGTCCTGGTCGTACCACGCCATTTCCGGTTCGATCATCCAGAACTCGGTGAGATGGCGACGCGTCTTGCTCTTCTCGGCGCGGAACGTAGGGCCGAAGGTGTAAATGCGCCCCAGCGAGGCGGCGAGCGCTTCTCCGTACAGCTGGCCGGTTTGCGCGAGATAGGCGGGGCCTTCCTCGAAGTATTCCGTGCTGAACAGCCCGGCCCGTTCGCCAATGGCGGCCGTGAGAATGGGGGTATCGCAGCGGATGAAATCGCGCGCGTAGAAGAAGTCGTGCACGGCCTGCTCGAGCTCGTGCCGCACGCGCATGATGGCGCCCTGACGCTGGCTGCGCAGCCAGAAGGTGCGGTTATCGAGCAGGAAGTCGATGCCGTGCTCCTTGGGCTGGATGGGGTAATCCAGCGGACTCGCGCCAATGAGCGTGAGCTCCTTCACTCCCATTTCGAAACCACCCGGTGCCCGGGCGTCGGCGCGCACCTCACCAACCAGCGCGACGCTGCTTTCCTGCGTGAGCTGCGTGAACGTCTCCCACGCCTGCTCCGACACTTCGGCTTTCACCACCACGGCCTGCATGATGCCCGTCCCGTCGCGCATGACCGCGAAGCCGAGCTTTCCCTTGGAGCGGAGGTGCGTGACCCACGCGCGCACGGTAACGGTGGTGCCAACGTGGTGCTGGAGATCCGCAATACGGGTGGTGGACTTGTTCACGGCTGCCGGAGGTAAGAGCGATCATCAATGGCGGCACCACGGCAAAGCGTGCGGGTGCCCGACTCCGGTGAATAATGCACGCGCCGAGCGTCTGGAGGGACTGCCTCCCCCTACACGGGGGCGCCCAACGCGACGCGTACCTTGCCTACCAGCGCGTCGGGCGTGAAGGGCTTGGCCAGATAGGTGTAGCGCGCGTCGTCGGGAAGCTCCTCGCCGTCCTGATAGCCGGACATGAACAGCACCGGCGACCGTACCCCGCGCTGCAGCAACTCGGCCGCCAGTTCACGCCCCCCCATGCGCGGCATCACGACGTCGGTGAGGACCAGATCGGGCGTCACGGTCATTTCGTCGAGCAGGTCGAGTGCCTCGCGGCCATTCGCCGCGACTTCGACGCGGAATCCTTTCCGGCGAAGGATTTCCCCCACCAGTCGACGCAATCCAGCTTCGTCCTCCACCACGAGTACCAGTTCGCCCTCGGCGCGATGGTGGCGGACCGGATCGGCGATTTCGTGGCAGGTCGACGCCGCAGCGCGCGGCAGCAGCACCGACACGGTGGTGCCCTCGTTGAGGGCGCTCTGCACGAAGACCTGCCCCCCCGCCTGCGTGACGATGCCATACACCATGGAGAGTCCCAAGCCCGTACCACCGCCCAGCCCCTTGGTGGTGAAGAACGGCTCAAAGACCCTTGAGAGCACCTCGGGGGGCATTCCGACCCCGTTGTCACGCACTTCGATGACCGCCCAGTCGCCATCGGGTAATGCGCGGAACGGTCCGTCGTCTCCCGGCGCAAGCGCCAACGGCCGCGTGGCGACGTGCACCGTCCCGCCTGACGGCAACGCATCGCGGGCGTTGACGACGAGATTCATGAGCACCTGCGTAAGCTGCCCGTTGTCGGCCATGACGCAGAGTGGCGTGGGCGAGACGTCGGTCACGAGCGTCACCCGTTCGCCAATGAGCCGCTGCAGCATGCGCTCGACGTCGTGCACCGTCGCATTCACATCCTGCAAACTGAGCGTGACTTTCTGACGACGGCTGAACGCGAGCAGTTGCGAGGTTAGAAGCGACGCACGATCGGCGGCCTTGAGGACTTCACTGAGATCGGTACGAAGCTCCTGCAGCTGTTCGCGATCGTTCGAGGCGACGGCACGCTCCTGCAACTGCGTGGTGTGCTGTTCGGAGAGTTGGGCGAAGCCGGTAATGGCAGTGAGCAGATTGTTGAAGTCGTGCGCCACCCCGCCGGCCAGTGTGCCAACGGCTTCCATTTTCTGCGAGTGCAGTAACTGCTCTTCGAGTTGCAGTCGTTCTTCAACTTCGTGCCGGAGCGCGACGTTCGCCTTTTCAAGGTCCTGCGTTCGCGCATCGACGGCTTCGGCGAGCTCACGCTGCCGTCCGAGCACCAACATCGAGAGATACACGAGCATGATCCACAACAGCACCGAGGCGGTGCGCGTGGTGCTGAGATCAGTGGCGATGGCCGCGCTCCACCCATTCACCGGTGCCATGCGCAGCGTCCACCGCACATCGCCAACCAGAATGGGGATATCGATTGGCGACTGCAGCGAGTCGCGGCCCGCCAACCGTCGGCGCTTGTGGTCGATGAGCGCATACGCGACACTGCGCGGAATACTCGGGAGCGCGGCTTCGCTGATGAGCGACTCGAGATCGAGCACCATGGCGACCATGTCCGGCGCGTCCGGGCTGAATGGCTCGAGGCGCTGCCGCACGATCAACCCCTCGCCGCCTTGCAGCAACGTGATCGGACCGGTAATGACGCCGACGTGCGTGGCCATGGCGCGACGCACGCCGTCGACAACTTCGGGATTGGGGTGCGTGAGCAGGTTGTAACCTACCAGCAACGAATCGTCGTACGTGGGCCACGATCGAATGATGCGTGCTTTGCGGACCAACTGAAACGCGCGCACACCATTGGCCGCACTGCTCAAGCCTTCCGCAAAGGTCGGGAAGTCGGCATCGAGGCTCTGCATCGCAGGTTCAGCTTCGACGAACGCTCGCAGCGCGTCCAGACGGCTCATGCGTCGATCGAAGAACCCGGCAATCTGCTTGGTGTATGGCGACGCGAGCGCGCGAATGCGATCGCCTTCGCGCGCAACCAGCGACGCGGCGTACCACCGGTCGAACGCCAGCGCCCCCAACACGCCGAGCACCGCAATCGCGATGACGGCACCCAAGGTTCGTCTGCGATGCAACACGCCTGTCGTCATCAGACCTCACACCAGATCACAATGCCCAGTTCGCCGACTTCGACGAGCTGCGCCACTGTTCCAGTCCACGATACAGTGCCGCTGCGCTTGCCACCACTGCAAACGTTTCGTTAACTGGGACGACTGGCGATGATGCGCGTGACTCACGTCACGTTGTGCTATCCGATGCGGAAGAGTTCGAGCGCTCGCGCGTATCCGATGGTGAGTTGCTGACGTAGTCCGGCATGCGTTGCGAGCTCGAGCATGGGATCGATCTGGAGCACGCGATCCGCAATCGTGCGTGCCGTTTCGTTCAACGCTTCGTCCCGCAATGGGTCGGCAATGCGGAACGCGGGCAACCCATGTTGCTTCGCGCCGAACAGGTCACCCATGCCACGCAGCTGCAGGTCGGCACGCGCGATCTCGAATCCATCTTCGGTGGCGGCGAACATGCCGAGTCGTTCGGCCGCTTCGGCGCCGACATCGCCGAGCAGAATGCAATACGACTGTTCGGCGCCTCGTCCCACGCGGCCGCGCAGCTGGTGCAACTGGGACAATCCGAAGCGTTCAGGATGCTCGATGATCATGACCGTCGCGTTACCGACATCGATGCCGACTTCGATGACGGTTGTCGCAACGAGCACATCAATGTCGCCGTCGCGGAAGGCGCGCATGATGACATCGCGCTCATCGGCCGGCAGTCGGCCGTGCAGCAGCGACACGCGACGATTGGCCAGCGGCCCCGTGATGAGCGACTCGTACATGACCGTCGCCGCTTTCAACTCGATCTTTTCGCTCGTTTCGATGAGCGGATACACCACATACGCCTGTCGACCGGCATCGAGCTGCGCGTTCACGAAATCGAAAACTTTGGCGCGGCCACTTTCCGGACGAACAACGGTCGTGATGGGCTGTCGACCGGGCGGTCGTTCATCGAGGACGCTGACATCGAGATCGCCGTACATCGTGAGGGCCAGCGATCGCGGAATGGGCGTGGCACTCATGAGCAGGACGTCGGGCGTTTCTCCCTTGCTGCTCAAGACGGCGCGCTGTTCCACCCCAAAGCGGTGCTGCTCGTCGATGATGACGAGGCCGAGATTGGCAAAACTCACGTCCTGCTGCAACAAGGCGTGCGTCCCAATGGCGAGCACGGCCTCGTGACTGGCGAGACGCGTGAGCGCCGCGCGCTTGTCCTTGGTGCTGAGCCGTCCGGTGAGCAAGACGGGCACGATGCCCAGCGGCGCCAGCAACGCACCGATGCTGCGCGCGTGCTGTTCGGCCAGCAGTTCCGTGGGTGCCATGAGCGCGACTTGCGCACCATTCTCCATGGCCAACAGCGCGCTGAACAGGGCCACGACGGTTTTGCCGGCGCCGACATCGCCCTGCAACAGGCGGTGCATGCGACGCGGACTCTCCATATCGTGCACGATTTCCCGAATGGCCCGGACCTGCGCGTGCGTGAGCGTGTACGGCAGCGCCGCGCGAAGCTTGGATGTCAGCTCGCGCCTGTTCTCGAATCGTCGGCCGCCGCGTTCGTCGCGAGCCATCATGTTGGCCCGGCGGTGCAGCAGCTGTACGCAGAGTAGTTCTTCGAAGGCGAGTCGTGAGCGCCCCCGCACAGCCTCCGCTACGCTCGTAGGCCGGTGCACCATGCGCAGTGCATCGCGCAGCGGCGGCACATCGGCGTCGGCGAGCATGGACGCGGGCAGTGGCTCCTGCACCAACGGGAGCAGTGCGTCGAGATGCTGCTGCACCATGGCGCGCAGCAGGCGCACCGACAGGCCTTCGGTGCTCGGATACACCGCGAGCACGCGTCCCTCGCCCGTACCTTCTTCTTCGGGGCCCAGATTGACGAACTCGCGCGGCTGCAACCGGCGCCCGTGGAAGAAACGCACGGGCCCCGTGCACAGCAGCCAGTCGTCCTTGTTGATCGTGCGGTCGAGAAACGGCTGTCCTGGCCACGCGATCTCCAGCATGCCGGTCGCGTCCTGAATGACGGCCTGGAAGACGCGCAGTCCCTTGCGGGTGGGGAGCACGCCCTTAGCGATGACTTTGCCCAGCACCGTGACATCGGCGCCGACGACCGTGTTGGCCAGCGGCGTGACCGTCGTGGCATCTTCGTAGCGATGCGGCACGTGGCGCAGCAGGTCGCCAGCCACCGTGATGCCGAGCTTGGCGAGCATGGTGCCGCGTGCCGGCCCAACGCCCTTGAGATACGTGACGGGCGTTTCCAGCGTGAGACGCGGCGCGGGACGCGCGGGCGGGCGTCGCCGACGCTCCTGCGCATCCGAGTCGCCGCGAAAGCTCACGTCTCGACGAGCTCCTTGGCGTACTCGGCGGCGTCGAACGGTTCGAGATCGCCGATCTGTTCGCCGAGCCCGACGAACTTGATGGGCACATCGAGCGACTCGTGGACCGCGACGACGATACCGCCCTTCGCCGTGCCGTCGAGCTTTGTGACAACCACGCCGGTTACGGGCACCGCCGCCGAGAAGGTGCGCGCCTGCGAGAGCGCGTTCTGGCCGATGGTCCCGTCGAGCACGAGCAGGATCTCGTGCGGCGCGTCTGGAAGTCGCTTGCCGATCACACGATGAATCTTGCGCAGCTCCGTCATCAGGTCGTCACTCGTGTGCAGGCGTCCGGCCGTATCGACGATGATGATATCGACGCCGCGGGTGACACCGGCGTCCACGGCGTCGTACGCGACGCTCGCGGGATCGCTGCCGGGCGCCCCGCCCACGAAGTCCACACCAGCACGCTCGGACCACACGCGGAGCTGATCGATCGCGCCAGCACGGAACGTGTCGGCGGCGCCGAGGAGCACCTTCTTACCCTGCGCGCGGAAGGAGGCGGACAGTTTGCCGATGAAGGTGGTCTTCCCCGCACCGTTCACCCCGATGACCAGCACGACCGTGGGTCCGGTGCTGTTGGTCAGGAGCGCCGGATTGCTGTTGCCCTTGCGCAGCGCGGCTTCGACGCCGTCGGCGAGGGCGCGGCGGAACTCCACCTCCGACTTCACCTCGCCGCGCTTGTGCCGGCGCTCGACTTCGGCCACGAGGGCCAACGACGTGGTGACCCCGAAGTCGCTTTGGATGAGCAGCGTCTCGAGCGCTTCGAGCGATCCTTGGTCGACGCCCTTGAAGAGCACCGACATATCGGTGGAGACCACGTCCTTGAAGCGCTGCCATAGGGAGCGCTTGGGCACATCATCTTTGCGGCGAAACAGACGAGACATATATGCTGCAACCTGAAGAATTACGAAAAGTGCGAATGCGCGAAGGCCCGTCGAGCCAGGCGTTCAGCGCGTGTTGGTCAGCGTTGGCCGGCCGCGCGTCGTGCCAGCCACTCACCGCAGAGTAGCAGGAGTGCCAGCACGAACGGCCATCCGGCGTCGGCCAAGCGCGGGGCATCCGATCCGGCGACGCCTCGCGACAGCGGCCCTACCGCGACTGACGGCGCACGCGGCACCCATTCGCGCGACGCGTTGACCACGAGCACGCTGGCCCCACCACGTCCCTGCACGTCGTACACACCAGCGGCCAACGGGGTCGACTGCGCGTCGTACAGCGTCCCGAAGCGCAACGTGAGCGAATCGGTTTTCGGTCCCGTGGCTCCACGCGCCGCCACCTGAACCGTTACGACCGAGTCGGTGCCACCACGCCGCCAGAGCACAGGCTCACCGGCACGCACGAGTCCGGGCGCCGGACGGGCCGCGCGCAGATCACCGCGCCCGGCCGACACCCAGTCGAATATAGCGCCCCAGAGGGCGGTGAACGCGTCGCGACTGCGTCCCGCGCGCAACGACCAGCCGGCGTAGCCCGAGCCGGAAATCACGACGGTGCGCGCGCCGTTCACTTCGCGGGTGGCAATGGCGGGCTGTGGCTCGCCGCTCTTGCCAAGTCGCATGTTGAGCACGGTCTGATTGCCGCGCGCCGGACCTGCCAGCGTGACCGGCGGGAGCGAGTCGAAGGGGAGCGCCGACAGCGCGGCCATGAGTGGCGACGCGGGGGCACTCGCGGCGTACCACTCGGGCACGCGCGTGAGTTCACCTGCCTTGGCGATCTGCGTCGGAGGCGCCGGCACCCAGAGGGCGCGCGACATCGTCGCGGCGGTACCGGCACCAGGACGCCACGCGGTATCGCCGTGCACGACCAACATACCGGCGGCCGCTGCGCGCGCCTTCACTTCCGCTTCGGAGATGGGCGCCAGCGATCCTTCCACACGCCACACATTCGGCGCGATACGCAGGTACGCGCGCGTGGGGACATCGAGCGCCCCACGCAGCACCGTCAGCACTTCGCGCACATCGATGTCGGGCGATGTGGACACGAACACCGCCGTGGGCTTGTCGCCCACATCCATCGCGGTTGCCAGCGTATCGTTGCGCGGCTCGACATCAGTGGCGACCTCGAGCACGCCCTGCACGAGCGCCGTCCGATCGCCTCGCGGTACGACGACCGGCACGGCAATCCGCGTGCTGGCGAATGGCGCGAGTGCCGGCACCGGCGATGTCCCCACCTCGACGCCATCGAGCCGCACGCGCAGGGTGCCCTCGTTGGTGGCCACGCCACCGGCACCGACGGTAGCGGCCACCGTGATGGTGTCCGCACCGGTGGCGGAAGGGGGCACGGCGAGATCGATGAGTGCCGCATCGCGTCGCGGCTCCGTGACCAGACGCATCACGCGCGAGCCCGGCGGCGCTTCGCTCAGCGCATCGGCATCATCGATTTCCCCGTCGGTGACGAGCACCAGACTGCGACCGAGCGATGCTGCGCGATCGACAGCGGGACGCATACGTGACGCCCCGTCACGCGGCGTGAGCGATGCCACGTCGTCGCCGACCCCATCGCGCAACGAGTCGCCCACAAACACCAGCGGGGCGTCGCCAGGGACCGCGCGCACCACACTATCCTTCACAAAGCGGCGCCACCGTTGCACGTAGGTGCTTTCGTCACCCACGGCTCGGCGCCAGGAGGCCGACGCATCAATGGCCACCAACGGCGCACGCGGCGTGGCACGCCCCATGGGTGCCCCGAAGAGCAGCGCGGCCACGACGGTTACGGCGGCGGCGCGAAGCGCGGCCAGTAGCCACGTCAGCGTGGGGGTCTGCGCACGAGGTGCCGCGGCGGACCGCCCATAGGCGAACCACGCGGCCACGAGGCCGAGCGCGAGAGCGAGAATCCAGCGAATCACGAATGAAAGCTCACGGAGCGCACATGGCAGAGAAAGGGCGCGGGGCAGAAGAAGTCAGATTCTCCTGCCCCGCGGGTGGGAGCGTCGGCTCCCCGTCTGTTACGCAGCAGTGGTGTGAACTGCTCGGTGTCTTTTGCGATCAATCGCCGCTGGGGCGACCGGTCGGCTCGCGATGCGCCATGCGCGCCCCCGGCTGATCGAGCTGCGCAAAGAGGCGCGACTTGAGCTCGGCGAAGACCGAGCGCTGCGACGCCGCGAGCGGTTCGCCAGTGACATTGCGCAGCGCCACGCGTGGGTCGCGATGCGTCCCGTTGACGAGCACCTCAAAATGCAGGTGCGGCGCGGTGGAGAGTCCCGTGGTGCCGACCTGCCCGATGGTCTGCGAGATGCTGACCGACTGTCCCGAGCGCACGCTCATGGCCCGCAGGTGGCCGTAGCGCGTGACGTAGCCGTTGGTGTGACGGATTTCGATGGTCTTGCCGTAGCCGCCCTTCCAGCCGGCGAAGATCACGCGGCCGTTGCCCAGCGCGCGCACCGGCGTGCCCGAGGCAGCGGCATAGTCCATTCCCTGGTGACGGCGCACGGTGCCAAGAATGGGATGGCGACGCAGTCCGAACACGCTGGAAATACGACGGAACGCCAACGGCGCCCGCAGGAACGCGGCGCGCATGGACTTGCCTTCCCCGTCGAAGTACGACACACGCGTGCCTTGCGTGAAGCGCATGGTTTCGACCGGCTTGCCGGCGACGGTGAGCCGCGCGGCAATGATGTTGCCGGGGCGAACGAGTCCGTTGGGCGCGGTCTGGCGCTCGACCATGACGCGCACCGAGTCGTTCTTTTGGAGATCGCGGCTCAGATCGACGCGATACTCGAGAATGTCGGCGAGCGCGTAGGCGAGCTCGGTGCGCTGACGCTCAGGAAACGCGTCGGCGCCTTCGGCCACCGCGGCGGTCAGCGTGGAGGTCACGACGCCGCCCACCACGACGGTGTCGGTCGTCCACTGAAGCGTCTCTTCCTTTTCGGTCCACCCCTGCCCCACCGAGCGGGTGAAGCGGACCACGCGATCGATGGCGAGTTGCAGCACGACTTCGGAGGCGCCGGAATCGGGATCGACCTTGGTGGTAATGGTCGTGCCGGCGCGCACTTTGCGCGGGTCGAGCGCGGAGGCAGCGCTCAAGGCTTCCACCGCTTCTTCGGGGGCCAGCCCGGCGCGCTCGAGCGCCACGGAGAGCGGCTCACCCCGCCGGATGGTGTCGGTTTTAGTGCGCCACCGGGCGGCGACAGAAACACGAGGCCCCGCCGCCAGAACACTGGCCGCGGGGCGCTCTTGAACAGGACGTCCTAGCGCGATAACAGCCGCTCCGATGCCAAGGCAACCGGCGGCAACGAGCAGCTTTCGCGAGGAAGTCAATCCATCTGTCTCCGAATGAACGTCGGGATTTCCATATCGTCGAGCTCAGCGCTGGACGACGGGGACGGGGGCGGTACACGGGGCGGACGCGGCTGCGCCCCTTCCCATGCCGGACGAGCGGGCGCCGCCGAAGGTCTCACGGGCGGCCGGGTCCCGGACGGGAACGGCAGCACCGAGGGAGCCTTGACGCCGGCCGCCTGCACTTCGGAATGTGCCGGAACCTGAGGCCGAGCGGAAGGGGCAAACGGGCTGTTGCTGGCCGCGGAGGTGGCCGGCTGGTTGCCCTGCAGGTAGCGGTCGAAGCCGGTGGCGATGACCGTGACCCGGATTTCCCCCATCATGGCGGGCTCATGCACGGCACCGAAGATGATTTCGGCGTCGTCGCCGACGGCGTCGTGGACGATGTCGTTGATCTGGTGCACTTCACCGAGCGTGAGGTCTTCGCCGCCGGTGATGTTGACCAGCACGCCGGTCGCGCCGGAGATGGAGACGTTGTCGAGCAGCGGCGAGGCGATGGCCTGCTGCGCGGCTTCGGTGGCGCGGTTTTCCCCGCGACCGATGCCGGTGCCCATGAGCGCCGACCCGCCGTTCTGCATGACGGTGCGCACGTCGGCGAAGTCGACGTTCACCATACCCGTCTCGGAGATGAGCACCGAGATGCCCTGCGTGGCGTGCAGGAGGACTTCGTCGGCCTTCTTGAGCGCCTCGTGGAACGGGATGCCCTTGCCCACGACGGCGAGGAGCCGCTCGTTGGGCACGATGATCATCGTGTCCACGTGCTTGCGCATTTCGGCGATGCCCTCTTCGGCCTGGCGCATGCGCTTGCGGCCTTCGAAGAGGAACGGCCGGGTGACGATGCCGACGGTGAGCGCCCCGGCTTCACGCGCGAGCTGGCAGACCACCGGCGCGGCGCCGGTGCCCGTGCCACCGCCCATGCCGCAGGTGATGAAGACGAGGTCGGCGTTGCCGAGCACCCGCTTGGTGTCTTCGCGGTTTTCTTCGATGGCCTGACGGCCGATTTCCGGACGGGCGCCCGCGCCAAGGCCGCGCGTGAGCTTTTTGCCGATCTGGATTTTGACGTCGGCCTTCGAGTTCATGAGGGCCTGCGCGTCGGTGTTCACCGAGATGAACTCCACACCCTCGAGGTGCTCCTCGATCATGCGGTTCACGGCGTTGCCGCCGCCGCCTCCGACGCCCACCACCTTCATGCGGGCGTTCTGGGAAGCGCTCTCTTCGAACTCGAAGGTCATTCTGGGGAGCTCCATACGGGGCTGGGCGGGCACAGGGTGGAGGTCGCAGTCGTCCGGATTTTACGGACGGCTGGCGGTCGGATTGCGGCGAGCTCCACCGGCGTTGATGGTCCGCGCTCCCGACCGATGTGCAAATGTTGATGAAGCAGATGCAGGTACTGAAGCTCCCCTAGAATACACGTTCGATCGCCACGCGCAAGCACTGGATTTTGTTGAAGTTGGCGCTTTTTGCGGGCGGCCCGGGCTGTCACAAAACGGACGTCATTTTATCCACACGATTGTGATTGTGTACGGTTCGTGATCTTTTGCGGCGGAGGCCCGATGTGCACAGTGTTTTGCTGTGATCGGTGCGACTGGGAGTCGTGGTTTGGGGCTGTTGGTCGTGGTGGGTGTCGGGGTACAGCCACCACGGTCGGGGTACAGCCACGACAGTCGGGGCACTGCTACCACAGT
>JAIXTI010000197.1 GCA_027484025.1 bacterium | reverse complement strand
GGTTCTGCCGGTCAGCGTGTTCCCCGCCGCGTCGCGGGTTACTGCGGTCACGGTGACGTTGGTGCCAGGCAAGACGGTGGCCGTTGGCGTACCGGTGAGTGTCACCGACGAGACGGGTACGTTAGCCACGGTCAGCTGGAACGAAGCGCTCTGTCCCTCACTGGTCGCACTGATGATGCTCGATCCAGGCGCCACCGCGGTCACGACGCCGTTGTTCACCGTCGCAACCGCCGGTGTCGCGGAGAGCCACGTGATGGTTCTGCCGGTCAGCGTGTTCCCCGCCGCGTCGCGGGTTACTGCGGTCACGGTGACGTTGGTGCCAGGCAAGACGGTGGCCGTTGGCGTACCGGTGAGGATCACCGAAGCGACTGCGGCGGGCTGTGGCAGTGTCGGCGTGGGTGTGGGCGATGAACTGGGATCGCCACACGCTGCCACCAGCAACAGCGAGAGTGTGAGGATGGAACGCACTACGCGCATAAGGGGACTCTCGGTGAAAAGGGTACCCCCTTCACGCGTTATCGAGCTCGAAAACGGCTCATTTGGCAGCCGCGCGAAGTCACCCCGCTTCGGTGACCCCCTTTCAGTGCGCAGGGCGCCCCCCGAAATCCGATCGGCAACCCTGTGTACCCGATGACCTGAACGTCAGGTCGTCGGGTGCTCGTCGTCCGCGGCGCTCGGAGCGATACGTCGCCGCCTTCGCGGTCCGGTCGTGTGCGCCGCTCCAGCGCGACGGGATTGCGGGCGCGGGTGCAAGTGCGGACGGCAACGCGGGCGATCTCGCCGCCTCTCACCGTTCCGTTGCGCGCCGGGCTCTTTCGACGCAACGTCCACGCGACGCCGGCCGAACGATGCGTGCTGTAGGTGGACGTCGCTTCGGTCGCTCGCTCCGCTCGCGTCTTATTTGACCGCCCGCTGCAGAAACCAGCGTTACATGACCGCTTCCCATTGATTCGGAGCGATTCGAATGTATGCCGCACACTTTGCCGCGAGCCTGGGGTGTAAGGTTGCGGCACCTCGGGTACCGATCAGCGCACTGCTCACGGCCGGAATGGCCCCCGATCTCGCGTTTGCGCTCCTCATGCGAAGCGGTATTGAGCGAATTGAAGCACCTATCGGCGCCCCCTTCGCCGAGTGGCAGATTGTCGCGCCCTACTCTCACGGCGCGTTCACGGCCGGTGGTGCCGCGCTGCTCTTTGGGTTCGGAATGTGGCTCGCCTTTCGTCAGGTGCGCGCCGGGGCGTGGATCGCATCGCTCGCGGGCGCCTTGCTGTTGCATCTGGTATGTGACTGGTGCGTCGATCCAAGTGGGCTTCGTCTGTTCGCGAATAGCCCAGCGACGAGCGGATTACGGCTCTGGCAGTCGTCACCAGCTCTCGCCATGCTCCTCGAGGTCAGTGTGGTGGGAATCGGTACTGGGTTGTTCTTGCGCACGACGGCTTCCATGTCATGGACGGTGCGGCTCGCGGCTCTTGGACTGCTGGGAATGCTCACGTGGGAGTCCACCCTCGGTCAGCGCGGGACCGTATTGCCCATGCGTTCGCCCGAACTGGCGATGCCTTACTTCAGGCAGATCGTTCTAGACCTGCTCTTGGTTGGTGTGATAGCAAAGTTGAGTACGATGACTGTGCCGAACGTGAGAGTCGCGCCAGTGTCGGCGCCAGATACGTAACGGATCGTTGCTGCCGACGGGGTTGAGAAAAAGAGCGCGGCTGGCTCGCTGCGTTCGACTGTCGCATTGTTATGAGGCTCTGCGAAATAGCTTTGCGTTGGCGCGATCTGGCCCAAGTTCCGCGCGGCCGCGTACCGCGATATTCGTGAACGCGTGACGCAGAGCTAAACCAGCGTCTCGCGACAGTGCGACGCCGCGCTGCCAGCAAGATTCAAATGGAGGAGAAAGTGAAACAGCTTGACCGATTTGTGTTCATCGCGTGTCTCGCCCAGCTCGCTGGCGCACTCGTTCTGGCACCGGACGTTCGCGCGCAAACATCACTTGATAGCGCCGAGGCCACGGTCGAGTATGACGGCATTGGTCCCATTACGTGGCCGAAGAGTCCCGGGCTCAAGGCAATTGTGGGCGTACCGCACTTCTCGTCCGGACCAACCATTCGGTGTCGCGAGTACGTTTACACGTGTGCGATTGACGTCGTGCTGCGCAACGTCCGTTACTACGTTCGTACCGAGCAGCAATTGCTTGCGGAGTTGAAGGAGCAGTTCGACCAACTCGATCCACCACTCCCGGCAAATGCGAAGCTGCGTACACACGCCAGCGCGGGGCGCCTGGAGGTAACGTTTGTCGATGAACGACCGTCGGCTAAGTATCGGTTCACGACCGCGGCATTGGTCATCAAGGGTCCGGCGGTGATGCAGGTATTCGCGCAGTCCAACGATTCGGTGACGAACGCATCGGTACTCGCTATTGCCACGGGGGCGAAAATCGTGCACCTGCGAGAGGTCATGGCGTATCGATTCGGCCAATACGTCCGCGCCTGCAATGGAAAGGTGCCCGCTTCAAAGACCGCGAATGCACGGGCCATCGCGGCGTCGCCATTTACCGACGTGTATATGCTCGAGTCCGTTCGTGAGCGCGATTCCACGTTCACGTTGGATCAGCTGCGAGAGGCCAGAGCGAACGCGGACAAGAGCTTTCTGGATGCCCTGGATGAACTCACACCGAAGGAACGTGAGCGGTTTTGCAATCGGTTGCCCAATTTCGTGAAAGCTGCGGCGCGTGAGCTGTAGCACATCGCCCTCGTTCTTGTCCGGAGACAGACCATGACTCAAGCGCCCACTTCACGGGGGGGCTCCCGCCGGCGCGTGCTCCCATTGGCAGGTGCCCTCGCGCTGCTCGCGCTCGGTACGGTCGCGCTGCGCTCTCCCGACCACGCCTCGGGTGCACCGTTGCAACGTGCGGCGGGTGCCACATCGGGCGCGATCTGGCAGCTCACATATCTCAAGGCACACCCGGGCGCGTCGGTGGATTCACTCGCCCGGGTGGTGACGGCCAACTGGTTCGCCATGGATGCCCAGGCGGTCGCGGCTGGTGACCTGGCGGGCTACCACCTCGTGCACGGAAGTGCGGCCGACACGACGTGGGACCTGCTCGAGATCGCCGTATTCCGCGACAGCGCCCAGCATGCCCGCGCCGACTCGCTGTATCGGACGCGCTACCGCCCGGCGCATCGCCCGGTACGCGTTGGCGGGCGAGACTTGGCAGGCTGGGGACGTATCGTGCGTAGCGAGCCGCTGCGTTACGTCGCGGGCGGCCGGTGACGATGCGGCTCGCACGGGAGACCGACGGGTGCGATGATTTCGTCGTCGCTGCGGACCCGCTCGACGAGCATCGCGTGAACGTCTTCGAGCTGTGGCACTCACGTAGAGCGCTGCACGACTTTCGGAACGCGGGGCCGGACGACGGTCTCACGTCGCTGATCGTGCGTGCGCGAGTGCGCGAGTACGAGGTCTAGCGCGGTCACGCAGCGCTCGCGGTACCGCGACGTGTACGGGTGCATGCTGCTCGCGTAGACGGCGGTCGCATGGTATCCTCAGCGTATGCCTGATCGCGATTCCATACCCATGCGCACATGAGCGCCCAGAGTGTGCTGGACCGGCTGTCGTCGTCGCTGGCGGAGCGCTACGCGCTGGAGCGCGAAATCGGGCAGGGGGGTATGGCCACCGTGTTTCTCGCGCGCGATCTGCGGCACGAGCGTCGCGTGGCCATCAAGGTCTTGCACCCGGAGCTGTCGGCGGTGCTCGGCCCCGACCGCTTCCTCAGCGAGATCAAGCTCACCGCCAGCTTGCAGCATCCGCATATTCTGCCGCTCTTCGACTCCGGGGTCGCCGACGGTCTACTGTACTATGTGATGCCGTTCGTCGAAGGGGAGACGTTGCGCACGCGATTGGATCGTGAGCGGCAGCTGCCCGTTGCCGACGCGGTACGGCTGGCACGGGAAATTGCCGATGCGCTGCACTACGCCCACGAACGTGGTGTGGTGCACCGCGACATCAAGCCGGAAAACGTGCTGCTGCAAAGCGGCCGAGCCGTCGTGGCCGACTTTGGCATTGCCTTGGCGGTACAGCAGGCTGGCGGCACACGCATGACGCAGACCGGCATGTCGCTGGGCACGCCGCACTACATGGCCCCCGAGCAGGCGATGGGCGAGCGCAATGTGGACGCGCGGGCCGACGTGTATGCGCTCGGCGCGATGACCTACGAGATGCTGGCGGGCGAACCGCCGTTTACCGGACCAACGGCGCAGGCCATCGTGGCGCGAGTCATGACCGAACGTCCGCGATCGTTGCACACGGTCCGCGATACGGTGCCGGCGCATGTGGAGGCGGCCATCAACACGGCGCTGGAAAAACTGCCCGCCGATCGCTTCAACACGGCCGCGCAGTTTTCCTTGGCGATGGAAGCCGCGCTGGTCGCACCGAACACGTCCGGGGCGCGGCAGGCGGCAGTGTCACCCACGCGTGGGCGTGGCGCGCGGATTGCGCTGACCGGTGTGGCCGCGCTCGTCGTTGGCGCGCTGCTCGGTGCGTTTGGCATGTCGCAGCGCAGTGGCATCGCGAGCGCAGCGGCATCGCTGCCGCTCAAGTTCGCGGTCACGCCGCCGGATTCCGTTGCCCTCCGGCTCATCTGCTGCGGCCAGCTCTTTGCCATTTCGCCCGATGGCCGTTGGCTGGTCATGCAGGGGACGCCGCGGCAGGCCGGCAGCGACAGCATCGGTCCTGCCAGCCGGTATTCCCTGTATTTGCGCGACCTGACGGAGCTCAGCACCCGCAAGCTCCCCGATACCGACAGCGCAACAGCCATCTTCTTTTCCCCGACGGGCGACGAGATCGGATTCGTTCGCGGTCGGCAGCTGTATCGCTTGGCGTTGTCGGGCTCCGAGGCGCAGCCTGTCGCGGAACTACCCGAGGGGTTTGTTGCGGGCGGCAGCTGGGGTAACGACAACCAGATCGTGATTGCGGTGAGCAATCAGATGTTGCAGGTCCCGGTGTCGGGCGGAACGCCGACTCCGCTGTTCACCTCCGAGAAGCCGGACGTGCAGTTGGGTGGACCGCAACGGCTGTCGGACGAACAGGTCCTGTTGTATACCAAGGGCGGATTTGCGTTTCAGCCGCAGATCGAGTGGCGATCACTGGCCACCGGTAAGTCGCATGTCGTGGTGAATGGCGCGACGCCAACCTACCTGCCGGCACAACGCAGTTTGCTCGTGGTGCGGAACGACGGCGCCTTGATGCAGTATCCGTTCGATCTCGCCACCGGCGACACCACCGGCCCCGGGGTGCGCATCGCCTCGAACATCACGCGTCGCTCACCGATCGTCATCCATGGTGAGTATTCCGCATCCCGCACGGGCACCGTCGTGCTGGCCACCCGAGGCGACGAGCGGCTCGGCGCGGGCGCAACCATGGTGAATCTCGCCGGCGGGGCAACCACCGGCCGCATTCTCGTTGAGTTCCTCTCGTTCGGCGAGATGCTGCCGGATCCCACTGGTACACGCGTTCTGGTGCAGGCCGCTCTGGAGCGAGGGGCGCCGCGCGCATGGTATGTGCACGACCTGCAGCGGAAGGTGAGCACGCGTCTCTCCCTCGAAGGTACCGTTTCATCCGTCACGTTTACGCAAGGCGGCGATTCGCTGCTCTACTCCGTTACCCCGGAGGAAATTCTCGCCGTTTCCATTGACGGCGCCCGTGCCGCGCGGTCGGTGCTGCGATTGCGCGGCTGGCGCACATCAGGCAGCCGCATGAGCACGTGGGGGCCGTGGATTGCCTTTGTTGGCGGGCAATTGAGCGATTCGGGGCGCGTGACGAGTATCGCGGTGACCCATCGCGATTCGGCTGGCGTGGTCCGCAAGCTCGAGCCGTCGCGGTTTATGCAGAACAATCCAAGCATCTCTCCCGATGGACAATGGATCGCCTACGTGTCGACGGAGAACGGACGTGATGACATTTATCTGAGCCGCTTCCCCGTGGCCGACGGCCGGTTTCTGGTGTCGCCAAAGGGAGGCACGTTCCCCAGCTGGTCTGCCGATTCTCGCACGATCTATTTCCAATCGAACAATCTGATCATGGCGGCACGCATCACCGCGCCCACCGCGTCCGCGAGCGCCGCCCCAGCGATTGACCTGCCACGTGTCCTGTACACTCGGGCGCCGTGGGGCATTTTCGGCGTGATGCCCAATGGTCAGTCCCTGCTCTTTATCGACCGCGTTCGCGAGGGAGATCCGAAGTCACTCATCGTCTCGATGAACGCGTTGGCGCGGCCGTAGCTTTCGCTCAGACCGGCGCCGGGAGATGGCCGCGGCGCACCAGCTTCCAGTTGACGAACTCCTGAATGCCCAAGCGGCCCAACTCGCGGCCGTAGCCGGAGTGATTGATCCCGCCAAACGGCAAGGCGGCATCGGCCCAGTCGAGATTGTTGACGAAGAGCATGCCGGCATTGATGCGGCTGGCTACGCGAAGGCCGCGCGCCTCGTCCGTGGTCCATACCGAGCCCCCGAGGCCGAAATCGGAGTCGTTGGCCAAGGCAATGGCGTCGTCTTCGCTGGCCACACGATAGAACGACACGACGGGGCCGAAGAACTCGTCGCGAAAGGCTGGATTGTGTGGAGCGATATCGGTCAGGATCGTAGGCGCCATGAACCAGCCCGGGCGCGCGATGCGTTCGCCGCCGAGCAGCACGGTGGCGCCACCCTGCACAGCGGCATCGACCTGCTTGAGCAATTCCACAAGTGCGGATTCGGTGGACATGGGGCCGAGCGTGGTCTGCTCGTCCATGGGGTCGCCGGGAATGAGGGCGCTCAGTGCCGCGGTAAAGCGGGCCAGAAACTCGTCGCCAATTGACTCGAGCACGATGAAGCGCTTGGCGGCGCAGCAGGTTTGGCCGGCGTTGAACATGCGGCCCCACACCGCCCACGGAATGACCTGATCCATGTCGGCATCATCGAGTACGATGAACGCGTCGCTGCCGCCGAGCTCCATGGTGGACTTCTTGAGATTCTGTCCGGCTCTTGCGGCCACGCGGCGACCCGCGGCGGTACTCCCGGTGAGGGCAACGCCCTTTACACGCACATCGTCAATGACCCGTTCGGATTGCTCGTACGAAATGAGCACGTTCGTGTAGGCGCCGATGGGGGCGCCCGCGTCGCGCATGAGCTGTTCGAAAGCAATGGCACACTGGGGCACGCACCCGGCATGTCGCACGACGACGACGTTGCCGGCCATGAGCTGCGGTCCCGCCACCCGAGCGAGCTGGTAGTACGGAAAATTCCAGGGCTCGATGCAGTACAGTACGCCAAGGGGACTGCTTTCCATGTGCGCATCGCCGTGCTGCGGCTGCAGCATGCTGGGCGCGAGGAATGCCTCCGCGTGTTCCGCGTAATAGCGCAGAATGTCGCCGCTGAACATGACCTCTGCGCGGCCTTCGCTGATACGCTTGCCCATTTCCAGTGAGGCCAGCCGCGCTAGCTCGAATGCCCGCGCATGCAGCAATTCCGCGGCCTTTACGAGAATCGTCGCGCGCTCGGCGTAGCTGGTCTGTTTCCACGAGTGGAAGCAGTGGTCGGCGGTGACCAGTGCGGCATCGAGCTGCGCATTGCTCAGATATTCGAAACGCTCGAGCTCTTCGCCGTTGTACGGATTGATGCTGACATATGCCATGATGCGGTGACCGTGAGAGAGGAGAGCGCGGCGCCCGTCGCACAGGCAGATCACCAACGGTTGTCCGCAGGCGATCCCGTCCGCTCATAGGTCGAGCATGTCACGGTCCACTCCCACGTTGTACGGCATAGTCGGTGCCACCCGCCGGTGCACCAGGGTGAGGCATCTATCGACCGGACGAATATGGCTGCCCTGGCGACGGCCAGCGCGCAATCACCGCGGTGGCCAGCAGCGTGACCGCCATGCCGACCAACGGTGCGAACGACTCTACGCGCGCCGTATGCGCGGGCGATGTGTTGATAATCCACGCGCCCGGCGTCTCCTTGGCCCCCACACTCCACAACCCGATGTTCAGGGCGGCATGCAGGCCGATGGGCATCGCCAGCCCGTTGGATCGCACGGCCACGACACCGAAGAGCAGACCGCTCGGCACCACGCCCATCAGTACCGTCTGCCACGGCCAGCCGAATACGAGGTGCCAGAGCCCGAAGAGCGCCGCCACCGCCAGTTGCGTGGGCCACACGCCGAGCGCCGGGATGAGTGTGCGCAGGACGTAGGTACGGAAGCCCAGTTCTTCCATGGCCGAGAGGGCAAGGAATGAGGCGATGACGGCGAGCCACGTGGTGACGGCGGGCACTGTCGGTGCCGCCGATATGTTGAGGGGACCGAGCGTGAGCGAGATCAGGCCCATCTGCGCGCCCCACACGGTCGTGCCGATCAGCAGCCCGCTCACGAGTCGCGTAGCGGAACCCCACGTGGGCACGATGCCGAGTTCGCTCCTCTCTCGTCGCTCGCGCGCGAGCAGGAACGCGGTGAACGCGTAGATGCCGAGCGACGACAGCCCACCCCATACGATGTCCGCGGCCCAACGCGGTGCCATACCCTTGGGCACCGAGGCGGCATACATGATGAGGTTGAAGGCGATGAAGAACGCCGCGACGCGCAGCAGCGTGCTGGCGGTCTTGAGGGGAAGCAAGGAGGTGCTGATGGAGATGGCGGTAAAGCGACTTACCAACGGTGCAGGTCACGGTCCCCGATCGGTACCGGTCCTCACGCAGGCGAAGATTGACTTTACGAGCGCCAGCGACCGCAGGATTCACAGGGAGCGTTGCCTGGCGACAGGGAAATCGGCGCCTCACGCCGACCCTGCGGCAGGCGCTCCAGCAAGATGTCGACGCTCAGCGTGTTGCCGCAGAGATCTTGTCCGCACTCGTACAGGTCGGCACTTTGAGAACTTTCGTCGGCTGGAGATCCCGGCGGACGATCTCATGTCACGTCTCCGCGCTGCGCAGGCGGGGGGCACAGCGGCGAAGCCGCGCCAATAGATAAGTGCCAGGCAAATACACAATCCCAAGGTCTTCTGCTATGCGGCGCTCGCGTGCTCTTCTCTGGTGTGCCCTTCTATCGGGTGTTGCGGCACCGGCTTCTGCACAAGATGCGTCTCGCGTGCTCGCCCGCGGCCGCGCCGGCAACATCGCGGTCGGCATGACGCGGGATTCAGTCCGCCGGCTCGTGGTTCCCGATCAGCTCATGGAACTGACGATCTGTACCGAAAAGGCGTGTTTGCCCGCTCTGGGAATTGTGCGCGGGGCCGAACCCGCCGTGGTGGTGCATCTCACCGATCCGCAGTGTGGCACGTTGCGGGTAGCGTGGCTCGAGGTGTACGATCCCGCGTATCGGACACGCGAAGACATCGGGGTGGGCACGTCACGCGTCGAGCTGGACCGGGCGTACCGCACGACGGTGCGCGCGACGGACCAGAACGAGCTGTACGCGCCTGCCGTGGGCCTGTGGTTTCGTGTTTCGCGTGCCCGCGGGGCCAGTGAAGAGCGCGTCGAGTTGGTCATCGCGCGTGATTCGGCATCCGCTCAACCGACAACAGCTCAGTGCATCGTGCATACTCCGCCAACGCGTCGCTGAGTACGCGGCGTAGCCGTTACGGTTGACGGCTCTCGCTGTTGCTCGACCCTTCAACGCCTTCCGGTTCGCTGCTCACGCATGTTCCACTACTGGTTTGCCGTTGCTCGGGCGATCACCTCGCGTTTCACGCGACCGCGGGTCGCTTTCGACTCCACCATCCGTCGGGAATTTCGGGTGCGGCTCCTCGACTGTGACGGCTTTCGTGTCATGACGGCGGCGAAGTATCCGATGTACATGGATTTCATCCGATGGGAGATGATCGCGCGCTCGAAGCTGTTCGACGCGGTCGTGCAACGAGGATTGGCGCCTACACTCGGTTCGCAGAAACTGATTTATCGTCGGCCGCTCAAGCTGTGGACGCGGTTCACGGTCGAACTGGAGCTGGCCGGCTACGACGACAAGTGGATCTACCACATTCATCGTTTCGAACAGCACGGTGAGCTCAGGGCGCTGGGTATCACGCGGGCGCTGATCTGGAAACGGGACGTGCCGACGGCGATGGACGAACTGCTCACCTTTGTCGGAGCACGTGGCCCGATGACGCCACCCGAGTGGGTCACCGAGCTCTTTGCGCGCGATAAGGAGCTGTTGGAGCGGGGCGCCGGTGTTCGAGGGGTCCGCTAAAGGGGTCAGAGTCGTTCAACGACTCCAAGCAACGACTCTGACCCCTTTAACTAAGACGGCAGCGACACCCGCGTGCTGTCGACGCTCCGCGGCAACACGACGTCGCTCTGGTGGCGTCCCGACGGCACGGGCCTCGTGTTCACGAATGCCGGCGAAGTAGACCGCGGCGATTCGCCCCGGTCCCACCGACGGTGGCGTGCGCGGGCCGCAGGCCGCATAATCGGCAATGCCGATCATCAATGCCTTAGTCTTTGCTGTACTCGCCGTCACCGGCCTTCGAGTCGCTGACGCGCCGCACCACAGTCCTCGCGTACCGCCGCTCGCGCTATTCGAGGATTTCCGTCGCGCTGCAGGGACTCGCGCGGCCGACACACTCCGGGCCTCGTTCAGCATTCAGGAGGTGCGCTGGCGCCCCGAAGGACCGACGGGTGCCGACCTGCCGGCGTTCGCGTTCGTCGAGGACGGGAAGCCGGCCAAGGTTCCGGGGCCACTCCTGCGGGCGCCAGCGGGGACACTCGTACAGGTCGCGTTGCACAATACGCTTGGCGTGACATTGGTGGTGTTCGGCTTGCAGGACCATGCCGCGGGACGCGGCACGGACTCCGTCGTGTTGGCGGCGAGCGCTCGGACCACGGTCACATTCCGCGTCACCGCCGCGGGCACCTACTACTACTGGGCGCGTGTGCGTCCTGCCGTGCAGCACCCGACTGCGCCGGTCCCGGACGACTGGCCGAGTGGAGAAAAGGGCGAAGGACCGCTCGTTGGCGCCCTGGTGGTCGACGCCGCGGGGAGTCCCCCGCCGCGCGGAGAGCGCATTCTGCTGATCAGCCGCTGGTTGGATGACGACGATCCGCGCGTGCATCACGATCCGGCCTTCAAAATGATGGTCAATGGCGCGAGTTGGCCGACCACCGAACGGCTGCGCTACACCGTTGGCGATACCGTGCGCTGGCGCGTCATCAACGCGAGCGCCACGCAGCACCCGATGCATCTGCACGGGTTCTACTTCACGCTGACCGCACGCGGTGATGGGAAGCTCGACACGATCCTGCCTGCGGCGCAGCATCGCCGACTGGTGACCGAGAGCATTGGGGCGAACGGCACCATGTCGCTGACATGGGTCCCGGAGCGTCCGGGCAATTGGCTCTTTCATTGCCACCTCGTGCGGCACATGGCGCTGGTGCAAGCGATCGAGCCCCGCGCCGCCATGTCCGACAATGCACATGCCACGGCGTCGGTGCATCACGCCGAGGAGAACATGGCGGGGTTGGTGATGGGCATTCACGTGGCGCCGCGCGCCGGGCGCAGCGCGGCGCGTTCGCTCGCACTCGCGTCGGGTCGCGATCCCGGTGCCCCAGCCGTGCGCGCGCTGCGGGTGGTCGCAACGCAACGTGCCAACGTCTTTGGGTCGACGTCGGGGCATTCGTTCGTGTGGCAACAGGGGTCCACCGCGCCCGCGCCCGACTCGATGCAATTCCCAGGTTCCACGCTCGTGCTGCATCGCGGCGAACCGACCGCCATCACGGTGGTGAATCGCTTGGCATCGCCGCTTGCGGTGCACTGGCACGGCATGGAGATCGAGAGCTGGTTCGACGGCGTTGGTGGGTGGAGTGGAGCGGGGAGCAGTGTGCGGCCCCCTATCGCGCCGGGCGATTCGTTCATCGTTCGCCTGACGCCCGCGCGCGTGGGCACGTTCATCTACCACACGCACGATGAAGCGGGAAGCGAGCTGTCCACCGGATTGTACGGCGCGCTCATCGTGGAAGAGGCTCGTGCGCCGCGCGACACGACGCGCGATCATGTGATCGTGATGGGATTGTTGGGCGACGCCAAGACGGGCGCGCTGGCCATCAACGGTCGCACCACGCCAGCGCCGTTGTCGCTGACGCCCGGGACGCATCGGCTACGGTTCGTCAGCATTCCGGTGGACGAACAGATCGCGGTGGCTTTCGTGCGAGATTCGGTGGTGCAGACCTGGCGTGCGCTCGCGAACGACGGCGCCGAACTCCCCGTCGCGCAGCAACGTACGGGCGCGGCACGTCGCACGGTCAGCGCGGGACAGACGTTCGATGTGGAGGTAACCATTCCACCAAACGCGCCAATCGACCTCGCGCTCCGCTTCACCACGTATTGGTATCCCACCGACGCGCGCGGGGACCAGCCGCCTCCGGTGCTGCGCGTGCCGATTGTCGTTCGCCGCCCGTAATCACCGCCCGATCGTGGCCCGTTGGCAGGGGTGGGGTCATGCGGGGGCGTCATTCACTTCTGCGGCCATCTTGATCCGCCGAGTCGTTGCCGTGCGGGCATGCCCCCTCTAGGAAAACCGGTTTTCACGCTCGCCGAGTTGGCCGAGAGACCGTATACTCGCGACGTATCTGATTCACCCCGAGTGTTGTACCAGTTTCGTCATTCAGCTTCTGGAGGAAAGACATGCTCGCTCGTCGATGGTTGTGGTCTGTTGTGGCAGGGAGGGCGCCCGCACTGCCGCGGGTGGCACCCCTGATCGCACTGGCCGGGGTGCTGATGGCCATGATACCGGCCGCCCACGCTCTGCACGCGCAGGGGGCAACCGGCACGGTGCGCGGTATCGTCACCGACTCCTCCACTGGCCGCCCCGTGTCGGGCGTGCAGATGACGGTCGTCGGCGCCGCCGCGCGCGCGGCCACCTCGGAGACGGGCGCCTACCAGCTCACCGGCGTTCCTGCCGGGCGGGTCACCGTGCGCGCTCAGCGCCTCGGCTTTGGCCCCCTCACGCGGACCGTTGATCTGGCCGCGGGCGGCACCGCCACGCTGGATATCCGGCTGCGCCCCGTGGCCGCCGTCCTCAGCACGATCGTCGCCACCGGCTACGGCAGCAGCCGCCGCGCCACCGTCAGCAACGCCATCGCCAGCGTCGACAGCAGCGCCTTCGAGGCGGTGCCCGTCGTCAGCATCGATAACGCGCTGCAGGGACGCGTCCCGGGCGTGCAGGTGATGCAGAACAGCGGTGAGCCCGGTGGTGGTGTGTCGGTGCGCATTCGCGGTCCCGCTTCGCTGAACGCCGGCAGCCAGCCGCTCTATGTCATCGACGGCGTCCCCATGCTGCAGGGGACCTTCGAGCAGATCACCGGCACCAGCGGTCAGCGCATGACGCCCATCTCGGGTATCAACCCCGACGACATCGCCTCCATTGACGTCCTCAAGGACGCCGCCGCTGCGGCCATCTATGGCTCGCGCGGCTCCAACGGCGTGGTGGTCATAACGACCAAGCGTGGTGCGGGCGGCAATCGCTTTCGCTTCAACATGAGTGCCTACACGGCGTCGCAGAAGGTGGAACGCACCCTCGATCTGCTCAACTCGGCCGACTACGTGGCCGTGATGAACGAGGCGCGCACCAACCAGGGACTCGCGCCCCGCTTCGCGCCCGGCACCGACAGCATCAACACCGACTGGCAGTCCGCGATCTTCCGTCAGGCGCCCATGAGTGAAGTGAACATGAGCGTGAGCGGCGGCACCGACCGCCTCCGCATGTTCCTCAGCGGCAGCGACACGCGGCAAACGGGCATCGTGATCGGCTCCGATTACCAGCGGCAGGCGGTGCGTCTCAACACCGACGCGCAGGCCACCAGCAAGCTTACCATCACCTCCAACATCGGCCTCACGCGCGAGTCCAACGATCGCGTCCCCGGCGACCAGAACATCGATGGCGTGGTGACGAACGCGATGGCCATGCAACCGTTCTCGCCGGTGCGCGGCAACGTCTTCGGCTTCGCGGGTATCGCCAATGGGCTGATCTACTCCAACCCGGTGGCCACGGCCACGTTCAGCGCGCTCAACGTGACCACGCTGCGCGCGCTCGGCAACATGGAAGCGCGCTACGCGATCTCCCCCAAGATCAACCTGTCGGCGCGCCTTGGCAGTGACATCTACTCGCTCGACGAATTGCGTTGGCGCTCCCCCAAGGTGGACCGCGCCGCGAGTGCCAGCGTGGGCGGCGAAGGCGCGAACGGACGCACCCGCGCCTATCGCTTCCTGGCCGAAACGTTCGGCAACTGGGATCTGATCGACTCCGACAATCAGACGCTGCGCATTACCGCTGGCGCCAGCCAGGAGCGCAACTCCACCAACTTCAACTACGTGGCCGGCACCGGCTTCCCCACCGGCTTCGAGCGCTACGTGCGCAACGCGGCGCAAGTCTCGGTGTTCGATGGTGGCGAGACCGAGAACACGCTCGTGTCGTACTTCAGCCGGGCCAACTGGACGTGGCGTGAGCGCTACGTGGTCACGGCCAGCCTGCGGCGCGACGGCTCGTCGCGCTTCGGTGACAACAGCCGCTACGGTAACTTCGCGGCGCTCTCGGGCGCGTGGACGGTGAGCGACGAAAGCTGGGCCAGCGCCCTCTCCCGTCTCATGACGCTCAAGCTGCGCGCCAGCCGCGGCGGCACCGGTAACCAGCAGATTGCCGACTTCGGCAGCCGCACGCTGGCCACCGCCAACCCGTACGCCGGCACCGCCGGGCTCGCACCCTCGCAGCTGGGTAATCCCAACCTCCGTTGGGAGCGCACCACCGAAACGGATGTTGGCGCCGACCTGGGCTTTTTCAGCGGTCGTGTGAACCTCGTCGTGGACTGGTACAACCGCGCCACGGCCGACCTGCTGGTGAACCGCCCGGTGGCCGCCACGAGCGGTTACACCACCGTGGCCGACAACGTCGGTTCGTTGCGCAACCGCGGTCTCGACCTGCAGCTGCAGACGGTGAACATCCGCCGTCCCGGCGCCAACGGCTTCGAGTGGACCACGGATCTGAACGTCACCTGGAATCGCAACCTCGTCACCGCGCTCTCCGACGGGCAGCCGGTGAACTCCACCACCTCGGGACGCCTCACGAGCGTGGCCATGGTGGGCAAGCCGATCGGCACGTTCTTCGTCTACGACTTCCTGAGGGTGGATCCGGCCACCGGCAACGCCATCTATCGCAGCGCCAACGGCGGCGAAACGACGGCCCCGGTCACCGCCGACCTGTCGACCGATCTGGGCAGCGCACAGCCCGACTATTTCGGCGGCCTGACCAACTCGGTGAAGTGGAAAGGATTCGACGTCCGGACATTCGTGCAGTTCACGCAGGGGAACGAGCTCCTCAACATGAACCGCCTCTTCGCCGATGACGGCGGCAACTCGTCGGACAACAAGTTCGGCAACGTGCGTAACCGCTGGCAGAAGCCGGGCGACATTACCAACCAGCCGCGCATGGGCAGCACGGGCGGCGCCCGCTTCATGTCCGATCGCTTCATCGAAGACGGCTCGTTCGTGCGCCTGCAGGAAGTCACCCTCGGGTGGCGTCTCCCGGCGTCGCTGGCCAAGCAGATGCGCGCCGACAACGCCCGTCTCTACGTGAGCGGACGCAACCTCGCCACGTGGACCAACTACACGGGCTACAACCCCGACGTCAACTCGGCCGGCACCAACTCGAATCTGTCGCTCGGTGTCGACTTCTACGCGTACCCGCTGGCCCGCACGTGGACCGTGGGCATCAACGCCGGATGGTAATCATGACTTCCCTCAAGACCCGCACCCGCTCGCTCGCACGCTTCGCCGCTGTGGCTGCGTTGGCCACTACGGCTGCCTGCGACGGCATTCTGCAAACGGAGCCCGTTACGTCGCTCCCGCAGGACCAGATGATTCAGGACGCGGCGACCGCCACGGCTTCCCTCAACGGTGCGTACGACGCATTGCAGAGCGGGAGCTACTACGGACTCTCGGCCGTACTGGTAGGCGACCTTGCCGCCGACAACGCCGTGTGGTCGGGCACCTTCCAGTATCTCGGGGAGATGCAGACCAACCGGATGCAGGCGGACAACGCGGAAGTGACGGCGTACTGGACCGCGATCTACTCCAGCGTCAACCGCGCGAACCTGCTCATCGACGCGGTGCCGAAAGTGAGCACCATTCCCGAAGCCACCCGCTCCGACATCATGGGGCAGGCGTACTTCATTCGCGCGCTCGGCTTTCACAACCTGGTGAAGTACTGGGGGCCGGTGCCGATTCCCACCAAGGTCACGACGGGTCCCGACGAGTCGAAGGCCTACGTGCGGACGCCGGTGAACGATGTGTATACGCAAGTGCTGCGGGATCTCGACAGCGCACAGACGCTGACCCGCAACACCGCCAACACGCGTTACGCCACACCGCTCGCGGCGCGCGCGTTGCGGGCGCGCGTGCTCTTCTATCGCGCCGGATTGCCCGGGAACGCCAGCAGTCAGGCCGATTATCAGGCGGCGCTGGATGCGGCCAACTCGGTGCTCTCGGGACGTGACACGTTGGTGGTGCCGTACGCCGATCTCTTCTCGGCGCTGGGGAGCAACACCAGCGAGGACATTTTCCGTGTGGCCTTCAACGCCACCGAGACCAATGGCCTCAGCAACTACTACCTCTCGGTGGGACGCGCCGAAGTGGCGCCGAGCAGCGGGTTGGATGCGGCGTACCCGGCCGGTGACATCCGCAAGGCGGTGAGTGTACGCCCGAGCAATGTGGCGTCGCGTCCGCTCAACGGAACAAAGTGGTCGGCGCGTCCGGGCACGGAGCATGTGCATGTGATCCGTTTGGCCGAAGTGGTGCTCATCAAGGCCGAAGCACTGGCACGTCTCAACCGTCTTCCTGAGGCGGTGGCGCAGTACAACAAGGTGCGCGTCCGCGCGGGCCTGGCGCCGCATACCTTGGGGACTCAGGTCACCTCGCAGGCCGACGTGATCAACCAGATCGAACTGGAGCGTCGCCTCGAACTCGCGCTCGAGGGCGATCGGTGGTCGGACCTCATCCGGCTTGGACGTGCGGTGCAGGTGAAGGGCATTCAGGACCGCATCGGCCAGCTGCTCTTCCCCATCCCGCTCCGCGACGTGCGCGTGTCGCCGCAGCTGACGCAGAACCCGGGGTACTGATCGGGGTGCAGGTGTAGAACCAGTTGTCGCGAACAACAGACGGGGGGAGGGAATCGGCGAGTGCCGGCTCCCTCCCCCCGTGTGCGTTCGCGCTGTTGCGTGTCGCTACTGCGCGTTATTGCTGCCGTGACAGCACGCGTCCCGGGCGCGCGTCGGTGACCGCGGTGCCCGTCCACACCAGTGTGCCGTTCACCCAGACGCGCTGAATGCCGGTGGAGAGCGCACGCGGCTGCTCGAAGGTGGAGCGATCGATGACGGTGGCCGGATCGAAGAGCACGAGGTCGGCCTTCATGCCGGGCTTGAGTGTGCCGCGATCGCGGAGCCCCAATCGCGCCGCCGGCATGCCGGACATTTTGTGAATGGCCTCGGGGAGTGTCATCCACTGTTGTTCGCGCACGAGCTGCCCCAAGACCCGCGGAAAGGTGCCGGCGCCGCGCGGATGATTGTTGGCAATGCCGCCGTCGCTCGCCACCATGACCCACGGCTGCCGGTAGAACATGCGCAGGTCTGCTTCGGTCATCGCATGGCCAATCATCCCGGATTCTTCGTCGCCCTGAAAGCGGATGTACGCTTCGATGTCGCTCACGCCAAGTAGACGCGCGGCTTCGTCGAGTCGCTTGCCCACGAACTCGCGGTGCGCGCCCCAGCGGGTGATTTGCACGTTCTTGGCGCCGCCAATGTCATCGAGTCCGCGCCGCACGCTGGCTGAGTCGGTGTAGCGCTTGTTGGGAATGAGCACGCGCGGCGTAGACTGCCAGGCGAGGTACGGATATGCATCGGCGGTGACATCGACGCCACGTTTGCGCGCCGCTTCTACCAAGGCGACGGCTTCGTTGGCTTTCCCCCACACGCTCACGGTGCCCAACTTGATGTGCGTGATTTGCACGGGCACCTTGCCCTGCTCGCCAATGGTGATGGCTTCGCGGATGGCCTCCATGGCCAGATCGGCTTCATCGCGAATGTGCGATGTGTAGATGCCACCCTTGGCGCCGGCGGCGCGCGCCATGGTGATCACTTCGTCGGTGGCGGAGTAGCTCCCCACTTCGTACTCGAGGCCGGAGCTGAGGCCGAAGGCGCCTTCGTTCATGGCCTGCGTGACCAACGCGGCCATGCGCTCCACTTCGGCGGGCGTGGCCTGACGCTTGTAGTCGTAGCCGATGATTTCGCGGCGAATGGTCGCGTGTCCGGCAAAGGTGACCACGTTCACCGTGGGCGGCTTGGTGCGCAGCCGTTTCAGATACTCGCCAATTGGCCAAGGCGAGCTGCCGTCGGGGCCGACCGCCATGGTGGTGATGCCTTGCGAGACCTGCGAGACGGCGGCGGGTTCGACTTCCACGCCCGACGACGAGTGGTTGTGCGTGTCGATGAACCCCGGGGCGAGCACCATGCCGGTACCATCGATGACCGGCTCACCCGGGCGCGGCGTGAGGGCGCCAATGGCCGCAATGGTGTCTCCCTGCACGCGCACGCTGGCGGCGCGCAGTGGGGCGCCGGTGCCGTCAGCGATGCGTGCGCCGGTAATGACGAACGAGGCGGGTTGGCGCGGGGGCTGACTGACGATGTTGGTGGGAGCGAGCGTCAGCAGCAGGAGGGCGCCAACCGTGTTGGCAAAGGTCGCGCCGCGGGATGGCCGCGGAGTGCGTAGGAGACGTGTCATGGGGATGGGGGAGGGCGTTGACTCTACCATACGCGTTATCGTCCCATCGCACTACCGCGAGCTCCACCAAGAGGGATGACGAACCCCTCGTGCAATTGGCACCATGCGCGAAGATTCGGTGATACACGGTGCACAGCCTGGCGCCATGTTGCCGCCATGCCCGCTTGCACTTTTCCCCCCTGCGCCCGCACACTATGGCCATGCCCGCGCTTGCCGATCATCGCTGGACCGTCGCCGAGGTCCAGGCGCTCCCCGACGACCCGCTGCACCGGACCGAGTGTGTGGACGGGGTGCTGCTGGTGAGTCCCGCGCCGCGCACCCTCCACCAGTCGGCGGTGCTGGTGCTCGCCGTCCTGTTGGAACCGCTGGTTCGGCAGGCGGGTGTGGGTGCCGTGTTCGTGGCTCCTTCCGACTGGGTACTCGATCCGCACACGCTCGTGCAGCCGGATGTCTACGTGACGCCGCTGTTCGACGGGCGCCGCCCGCGCACCGATGACGAACGCGGGCACCCGGTGTTGTTCATCGAGGTGCTGTCCCCGGGCACGGCACGTTTCGACCGTGTGGTGAAACGCGAACGGTACCTGCGTGCCGGCATCGAATACTGGATTGTCGACCTGGACTCGCGGCTGTTCGAGCGCTGGCTGCCGGGAGAAGACCGGCCGACGATTCACGCCGTGGAGCTGGTGTGGACGCCGGCGGGCGCCAGCGCGCCGCTCGTGATTGCGCTGGAGCCGTTCTTTACCGAGGTACTGGGGCCGGTGTAGGTCGTACTTACGCGCGGCTGTTCACATCCGTCCGTATTTACGCAGCACCTGCACCAGCCGCGGACCGGAGAGCCCGTTCAGGCGCAGTCCATCCGCGCCGATCATCGTGTCTGCCGCCAGCATCGCATTGACCACTGCCTCTTCGGTGGCCTCGATGGTCGCCCGGAAATAGCTATCGAGCATGTCGTTCGGCAGCATGTCGGCGGTTCGCACCGCGGCATCGTCTGCGGTCGCGCGGTTGGCGGTCGAGAACGCGAGGAACAGATCACCCGAGCCGTTGTTTGCGGCGCTGCCAAGCTTGCCCAGCCCCATGCCTGCGCGCTTCGCGATGCGCTCGAGCTGGTGTGGCAGCATGGGTGCGTCGGTGGCGATGATGATGATGATCGACCCACGCCCCGTCACTTCGTCGTCATGATTGGCTGGAGCGTCCGGCGTGCCGGCCGGTGTGCATTTCGGGACGCCTTGCAGCCAGGGGCGAGTAGGGCGTTGGTCGAGCGTCGTGCACAGCCGGGATTCTCCCGCAAGTTCACGCCCGACGGGCGCGCCCAGCACGGCGAGATCTCCGCCGTAGTTGCATTGCACGAGAATGCCCAACGTGTAGTTGCCGCCACCGGGCTTGGGGATGAGACGCGACGAAGTCCCAATGCCACCCTTGAATCCGTTGCACCCCATGCCGGTGCCACCACCTACGGCGCCTTCGGTGACGGGGCCCGGCTTTGCGGCATCGAGCGCCGCCCACGCATGCTCCGGCTTCACATGGGCACCGTCGGCATCGTTGAGCAGATCGAACGTTTCTCCCACCACGGGATAGGTGAAGATGAATTGCCGTCCCTGACGGATCTGCCATTCGATGGCCGCATCACGCACCGTTCCCACCGAATGCGTCCCGGTGATGAGGATGGGCCCCTCGAGAAAGCCGGATTCCTTCACCCAGTTCGTGCCGGTCATGTCGCCGTTGCCGTTCTGATTGAAGGTGGCGGCCATGACAAAATCCCAATCGCCTTTCGCCCGCGGCAGAATGGCGGTGACCCCGGTGCGCACCGGCCCTTGCCCGCGCACGACCGGCCCGGGATTGCCGCGAACAATCGTGACGTGTCCCACCGCGACCCCGGGCACATCGGTAATCGCGTTGTACACACCCGGGCGGCCCGGGAAGGGGATGCCCAACTCTCTTCCGCGTGGCCGCGGCGCGGCAGACGGCGCTGGTGCCTGTGCTTCGGCGACCAGCGGAAGCGCGACGCCGAGTGAGAGAAGCGCAACGCGCGCCGAATATGTGAACGACATCATGTGAGCACCGTCCTCCGACCTCGAGAAGATGGCCGGTCGCGGATTTGCCGCGCCGGTATTCCATTGCACGCGCTGCATAACGCGAGGATATGTTCGCGTGAGCAAGCGTTCAGCGACTTCGTTCAACGACTCTGACCCCTTGAAGCCCCCAGCCAAGCTACCGGCATAGCCCTACGCTCGCGAGCACCCTCGACACAACGCACGCTCGGCAGTCCGTTATTGGGACGCGCCCTCACCCTCTGCCTCACCCCGTGTTTCGACTCCGTCCATACCCATCGGTCGCGCTCGTCGCGACACTGATCACGACGCTCCTCGCGATCACCCCTGGTCGCCGCGCCGGGGCGCAGACGTTCACGCTCACGGTGCCGGCGAACGCCGCCACATCGCCCATTACCGGCCGCGCATTTGTCTTCGTGTCGCGCACCGATCGCACGGAGCCGCGACTCCAAGCCGGCGCACGCCGTGGCAGTGAGCCGTTCTTCGGTATCGATGTCGAACAGCTGGCGCCCGGCCGCAGCGTGATGATCGACACGACGGTGTTGGGCTATCCGCTGCCGTCGCTCAAGGCACTGCCGCCCGGCGATTACTTCGTGCAGGCGCTGCTGCTGCCGTACACCAGGTTTGCGCGCGCCGACGGCCATACGATCTGGGCGCACATGGATGCGTGGGAGGGACAACGCTTCAACGACGCCCCCGGGTCACTCGTGAGCGCCGTGCAGAAAGTCCGCCTCGATGGTTCATCGCGCATTGCGTTGTCGCTCGAACGCACGCTGCCGCCAGTGCCTGCGCTCACCGACACCGAATGGGTGCAGCGCTTCCGCATGTCGTCCACCCGCGTGAGCGCGTTCTGGAATTACGACATGCCGTTGGGTGCCGTCGTGCTGTTACCCAAGGGCTATGCACAGAACCCGACCAAGCGGTATCCGGTAGTGTATACGGTGGGGCACTTCAGTGAGCGCGCCCCCTTCGGCTTCACTTTCGATGGATGCGAACGGGAGGAGACGGCCGCCGCGCGCACCGCACGGCTTGCACGGAGTGCGCGCGAGACGGGGTGTGAATTTCAGCAGGCGTGGACCAGCGGCACGGTGCCGGAATTCATCGCGGTGTTCATTCAGCATCCCACGCCGTTCTACGACGACAGTTATGTGCTGAACTCCGCGAACAACGGGCCGTACGGTGACGCGATCACGAAGGAACTGATTCCCGAAATCGATCGCCGGTATCGCACCATCGCGTCGTCACATGCCCGCCTCCTGACCGGAGGCAGTACCGGCGGATGGGATGTGCTGGCGCTGCAGATCCACTACCCCGACGTCTTCGGTGGCGCGTGGTCGTTGTATCCCGATCAGGTCGACTTCCGTCACTATCAGTTCGGAAACATCTACGCCGATGCCAACGCCTATTCGCTGCGCGACAACAGCTGGCTTGCGCCCAAGGAAATTCCGGCCAATCGCTCGCCGGAGGGACTCACGGAGCTGACCATGCGCGAGGAGAACAGCGCGGAACTGGTCATCGCCACCAAGGGACGCTCAGGCGGTCAGTGGGATGGGTGGCAGGCGGCATGGGCGCCGGTTGGCGCGGACGGATATCCCATGGCGCTGTGGGACAAGCGCACGGGGGTCATTGACCGGACGGTCGCCGAGTCCATGCGCCGCAACGGCTATGATCTGCGTGATTATCTGGAGCGCAACTGGAGCACCGTCGGCCCCAAGCTGGTGGGCAAGCTGCATGTCGCCGTGGGCGATATGGACAACTACTTCCTGAACCTCGCGGTCTACAAGCTCGAGGCGTTTCTCGAGAGCACCAAGGAGCCCGGGAAGGGGCCGTACTACGGTGGGCGCATGGACTACGGGCGCCCGCTCAAGCCACACGGCTGGCAACCGTGGAGCAATCAGGAGCTGCTGCGGATCATGGACGCGCAGGTGAAGCGCAATTCTCCGCGCTGACGCTACGCCGTAGTCCGCCGGACTGCATATTGGCCTGATGCCCACGCCATCACCCACCGCCCGCGAAAAGCTCGGCCCCTGGACCGCCACCGCACTCGTCGTCGGCAACATCATCGGCATTGGCGTGTTCATGCTCCCCGCGTCGCTCGCGCCGTATGGCGCGGGCAGCTTCATGGGGTGGGCACTCACGCTGACTGGCGCACTGTGCCTCGCGTGGGTGTTCGCGGCATTGGCACGGCAGCTGCCACACGCGGGCGGCGCGATGGGGATCGTGCGCGTGGCCTTTGGTGGTGACATCGCGTTCCTCAATGCGTGGGGATACTGGATCGGCATCTGGGTAGCGAACGGCATCATTGTCATTGGGGCCGTCAACTACCTTGGCACGCTCGTCCCGGCGATCGGTGCGTCGCGGCCACTGGCGGCGGTCGCCGGCGTGGGACTGCTGTGGTTGTTCGCGGGCATCAACTTGCGGGGGCTGCGCACCGCGGGACGCGTGCAACTGGTCACGACGGTGCTCAAGATGTGGCCGTTCATCGCTGCCTTCGCGGTCGTCGTGATCCTGCTTGGTACACAGGGCACCTCGGTGCTGCAGCCCATCGACTCCTCGCAGTTCACGCTCGGCGTAGCCGCCACCACTACTACACTCACGTTGTACACGATGCTCGGCATCGAGTGTGCGGCGCTTCCTGCCGATGCCGTGGACAATCCCGAGCGCGTGGTGCCTCTCGCGACCATGGCCGGCACGCTGTTGTCGGGTGCGGTCAACATGGCGCTCTGCGTGTCGATCGTGCTGCTGATGCCGGCGGCGAGCGTGGCCACGTCGCAGGCGCCGCTGGTGGATTTCGTGGCACGCGGCATCGGCCCTGTCGCGGCATCGCTTGTTTCGGTCGCGGTCGTGATCAGTGCGCTGGGATGTTTGAACGGCTGGATTCTGCTGACCGGTGAGATTCCCGCCGCCATGGCGGAGGCGGGTGAGCTGCCGGCGTGGTTCGGCGTGCGCAACGCCCGCGGTGCGTCCGTAAACAGTGCCATCGTGAGCCACGTCCTGACGACGGTGCTGATCGTGTTCAACGCCACCTCGAGCATGTCGGGGATCTTCACGTTCATCGTGCAACTCGCCACCGCGACGGCGCTCGGACTCTACATACTCGCGCCACTGGCAGCGCTGCGGCTCATGACGAGAGGAATGCTCACGCGCAGTGTGGGCCTGACGGTGGCGGCGATAGGGGCCGCGCTGTTCGGCGTGGTGGCGATCGTGGGTTCCGGTGCCACGGTCGTCGCATGGGGAACAGGAATGACGCTGGCGGGCTGGCCGCTGTACCGACTCATGAAGCGACGCGCGGTGGCCTTGGCGTAATGTCTGCGAACGCCGTGTTGTTGCACGAGTTCTTCGACAAGTTCGCGCGCGAGACCCCCGATCAGATCGCGCTCGATATCCCGCCCGGAAGTGGGCGTTCGCAGCGGAGCACGCTCACGTATCGCGCGCTTTCGTCGCGTGCCGCCAGTGCGCAGGCACGCCTCGCGCCGCGCGTGCACGGCGAATCATTGGTCTCGCTGCTGTTGCCGCGAACAAGCGTCGACATGTACGCCATGCAGCTGGGTGTGCTTCGCGCGGGCGCGGCGTTCCATTGCATAGACCCGTCGTTCCCCGACGAACGCATCGCGGCACTGCTCGACGACGCCGAGCCCGTGGCCGTGGTGACCAATGCAGCGGGAGCAGCTCGTTTGGCGAAGATGCGCATCACGTCGCTGTTCGTGATCGACGTCGAGTCGCATCCACTCCAGGAACTGCACGACGCGGCACACGTTGCGCCGCCGTGGCTCTCGCCAGAGACACTGGCGTATGTGGTGTATACCTCGGGCACCACGGGAAAGCCGAAAGGGGTGGCGGTCGAACACCGCGCGATCGCGAATCTGGTCGCATCCGATTGCGATACGTTTCGTCTCTCGCCAAGCGACCGCGTGGGGCAGGGATCATCACACTCCTACGATTCCTCGATAGAGGAAATCTGGATGGCATGGTCTGCCGGTGCGGCACTCGTGGTAATTGACGACGCGACGGTGCGTGCGGGACCCGAGCTGGCCGCATGGTTGGATCGCGAACGATTGACGGTCTTGTGCCCACCACCAACGCTGCTGCGCTCGATGGGACTGCGCGATGCGGCGGAGCGTTTACCACGGCTGTCGTTGCTGTACGTCGGCGGCGAAGCGTTGACGCAGGATGTCGTGGAGAGCTGGGCGCCCGGACGTCGTCTGGTGAATGGCTACGGCCCCACGGAGTGCGCGGTCACGACGGTGCGCGCCGAGATAACGCCTGGTCGTCCGGTGACGATCGGTACACCAATCGCGAACGTGCAGGCGTGGGCACTCGACGACGAACTCGCCGTTGTGCCAGATGGCGTGCAGGGCGAGCTGTGCCTCGGCGGCGTCGCGCTGGCGCGCGGATACTGGCGCGATCCCGCCATGACCGCGCGCAAGTTCGTCGACCATCCCACGCTTGGACGTCTCTATCGCACCGGCGACCTGGTGCATCGTGATGCCAACGGGGAGTTCACCTGTTATGGCCGCACCGATACGCAGGTCAAGATTCGCGGCTATCGCGTGGAGCTCGAAGAAATCGAGACGCATCTGTCTCGTGTTGCCGGTGTGCGCGCCGCGGCCTGTCGCGTGGAGCAGCACGGCTCGCGGCAGCTGCTGGTGGCGTTTCTCGTAGCGAGCGATGCGGCAGCGCCGCCGGACGTGAGCACCGTTCGTGAGGCCGTGAGCGCGCACCTTCCAGTCGCCCTGGTGCCCTCGCGCTATCTGTTCATCGACGAACTGCCGGTGAGCGTGAGCGGCAAGCTCAATCGCACGGCGCTACCCGCGGTGGCGTTATCCGATGAGCCTGCGTCCGGCGGCGAGACGTGGCCGATGCCCGCTGACGTCACCGACGCGACGCTGGAAGCGTGGATTGGCGCGTCGATGCAGCGTGTATTGCGGACGACGCGGCCCATTGCACCGGATGCCGACTTTTTCGCGGACCTTGGCGGCGATTCTCTCGCGGCGGCTGAGCTCTCAGCGGCGCTCGGCGAAGCGCCGGAGACGGAAGCGATCACGGTGGCCGATCTGTATGGTGGACCTACCGTGGCGCAGATTGCCGCCCGCGCGCGTGCGGCACCACGCCCGTCGCAGGCGCAGGCGTTCCGTGAACGCGAGCCGGGCGCGCGTCCGTGGCTGGTGACCGTGGTGCAGTCGGTGCTGCTGCTGTTGCTGGGCGTAGTCGGATCGTGGGCGGGTTTTGCACTCGTGTTCGAGGCTGTGCCGGCGGTGGTGACGACCGTCGGTCTTTGGACCAGTATCGTCGCTGCCCCGTTCGTCGGTCTCGCAGCGGTCAGTGCGTACGGGTTCGTGGCGACGGCGCTGGCGATTGTGGTCAAGCGATTTCTCATTGGGCGCTACGTGCCCATGCGCAGTGCCGTGTGGAGCGGGTTCTATTTGCGGCATTGGATCGTGCTGCGCGCGGTCGGGCTGATTCCGTGGAGGCTCATCGAAGGGACAGAGTGGCAACTCGCCGTCTTGCGCGCGCTTGGTGCACGCATTGGCACCGGTGTGCATATCCATCGTGGGGTCCGGCTGACGGAGGGTGGATGGGACCAGCTGGAGATCGGCGACGACGTGTCGATCGGGCAGGACGCGCAGCTGCATCTCGTTGATCTCGACAATGGCGCACTCGTGATAGCGCCAGTCACCCTCGCGCGCGGCGCGACGCTCGAGGTACGCAGTAGCGTGGGCGGTGGCGCGCGCGTGGGAGCGAACGCTTGCCTTACGGCGCTCTCGTATCTGCCAAGTGGCGCGTCCATCCCTGATGGCGAACGGTGGTCGGGTGTGCCGGCGGAACCGGCAGGACACGACGCGCTGCCGCCACGCTGCACGCCTACGCTCGGCGCGCGTCAATTCGATGCGGTGCTCCTTGGCGCGCGCGTTTTGCTTTCGGTGTTGTTTGCGCTGCCGTATGAGATTGCGGCGCTGGCGCTGGTGGCGTGGTACGGTCTCGATGTGAATGTGCTGCGCGGTAGTATCACAGTACCTGACGTACGCACGGTCTTGTTGGTGTTGGCGCTGCTGGGGCCGGTGCCGCTGGCGTGCGTAGTGGTGCTTCGCGCATTGGTGTCGCGCGCGCTTGGCGAAGTACCGGTAGGCACCATGAGCCGGTGGAGCGGCGACTACGTGCGCGTGGTCCTCAAGACCGAGCTGGTGAACAGCGCCAACACCTGGCTGAGTGGCACGCTGATGTGGCCCATGTGGCTGCGCGCGGCCGGCATGCGCGTCGGGCGTGACTGCGAGATCAGTACGATCATCGATGTGGTGCCGGAGCATGTGACGATTGGTGCGTCGACGTTCTTTGCCGACGGCATCTACCTTGGCGGCGCGCGAGTGTCGCATGGCACGGTCACGCTGGCGCACACCACGCTCGGCAACGGGGTGTTCCTCGGCAATCACGCGGTCATTCGCGCGGGGCAGAACATTGCTGACGGCGTGCTGATTGGTGTCTCCACGACCGTCGACGATTCCGTCGCGCGCCAAGGGACCGCGTGGTTCGGGCAGCCGGCCTTTGCGTTGCATCGACGCCCGCCAGATGATGCCAACCGGAACGTGACCTACGATCCATCGCTCGTCCGCTACGTGAACCGTTGGTTCTGGGAGCTGCTGCGCTTTGCGCTGCCGATGGCGCCGCTCGCCGTGACGATGCTCTGGTCGTGGGCGCTGATGCAGCTCACCGCGGCTGCGTCCATGAGTTGGACGTGGTTGGTGGTGGTGCCGGGGGTCACGCTCGCGAGCGTCGCGATCCTTCCGCTGGCGCTCCTGCTGCTCAAGTGGGTGTTGCTCGGCAAAGTGAAGCCGGGGGAGCATCCACTTTGGTCGTGCTGGTGCAGCCGGTGGGACTTTTTGTACGTGGCGTGGGGGGAACTGGTACAGCCGGCGCTCGTCGCGCTCGAGGGCACGCTGCTGCTGTCGATATACCTGCGCGCGATGGGGATGACCATTGGCAAGCGCGTGGTGCTCGGTCCTGGGTTTTCACAGGTTGTGGATCCGGACATGCTCCACTTCGGTGATGATGCCACCGTGCAGTGCATGTTTCAGGCGCACACGTTCGAGGATCGCATTCTCAAGATTGATACGGTGCACATTGGTGCCGGCGCGACCGTGGGGCAGACGTCGGTGATGATGAACGGGTCGTCGGCCGGCGACGGGACGCAGGTGGCGCCGCACACGGTGGTGATGAAGCAGGCGCGGCTGACGGCGGGGCGGAGCTACGAAGGGAGTCCGTCGCGGCTGGTCAGCGGGTCATGACGCCTGTGCCCTATAGCGGGTACCGTTGTTTGCGCTCGGCGGTGTAGGCCCACCACGGCTGCGGCGGCTCTCCACTCAGGAAGCGCGTGACCGAAATGAACACATCGAGCACGCACGGGTCCTGTCGTACGCCGCTGTGCACGCACAGGCGCTGGTACAGATCGTACGGGTCCGCGTGTACCAGCTGCTGCGGGGACGTGTAGCCGAGCGCCACGAAATCACCAGCCATGGCCGGGCCGATGTTCGGGAGATCGGTGAACGTGCGGAGGCGCGTGCGGTCGACTTTCGCGGGGTGCATGCTGCAATTTACGCGGCGGCTGGTCAATCACCACCAACACTGTATTCATGAGTTCAGCAGAAGCCGACTACCACGAGCTGTGTGCCTATACGCTGACCCGTGGCGACGCCGCCTTCGTGCATCAGCACGTGGTCGATGCATGGGCAGCGCAACACGCGACGGCGAGCTCGAAGCCGATTGGTGTGTTCTTCGCGCTCATGGGACTCTATCTGCACGTGGAGCACGGATGGACGGGCAAAGCCGTGCAGCGTGCGCACATGCAGCTGGCCAAACGTCCTGAGCCTTGGCCGGTGGGGCCATTGCCAGTGACGCGCGGCGCTCTCACCGCGACCGATGTGATGGCCGCGCCGCCGGGCCCTGCTCGCGACGCCGCTATCAGCCGCTGGGCGGCGTCGGTGTGGGAGGCGTTCTCCGGGAGTCGCGAAGTGATCGACGCGCTGCTCAGGAGGAGGGGAGTCCTTTGAGCCTACGGGTGTCTGGTCCGGCGGTTTACTGGCCGACGGCACTAGCCCTCAGGGGGAAGAACGCAAGGAAGAAGGGGGAAGCGCGTTGCCGTCCGCACCGAACTGCAGTCCGGTGTTGGTGGACACAACCGCGCTTCCCCCTTTCTCCTTGCGTTCTTTCCCCTGAGGGCTAGATCCGTAGCCGGTAGGTCACCGGACCAAACACCCGTTGTTCACCAGCCCCAAGCGAACGCCGCTAGTCTTGCGTCAGCTTCTTCACCGCTGGCGGCGTCTGATACTTGTCGAACCAACTCCGCAGGTACAGCTGCGTGCGCAGGAAGTTGGACGGCGTGCTGCTGGTGCCGTGCCACTCGTTGTTGAAGCGCACCATGGCCGTGGGCACGCGCAATACCTTGAGCGCTTCGTAGTACTCTTCCGTCTGCCCCATGGGGGTGCGCAGGTCGTTCACGCCGGTCATGAGCATCGTGGGCGTGCGCACGTTGCCCACGTACATGATGGGCGAGCGACGGAGATGCTCCGACGGATCTTCCCAAGGGAGCTTCTCGAAGTTGCGGTACCAGCTGGGGCCGTCGGTGGTGCCGACGAAGCTGAGCCAATTGGTCACGGGGCAGTTCGCGCTCGCCGCCGCAAAGCGGTTGGTGTGCCCAACAATCCAGCTGGTGAGCACGCCGCCGCCGGAGCAGCCGAAGACGTATAGGCGATTGGTGTCGATGTAGCCGCGATTGATGACGGTGTCGACACCGGCCATGAGATCGTCGAAGTCCTTGCCGGGATAGGCGTTCTTGATGGCATTGCCGAACGCCGACCCGTAGCCGGTGGAGCCGCGCGGGTTGGTGTAGAGCGTGATGAAGCCGTTGGCGGCGTGGTCCTGCCGCGCGAAGCTGAAGCCCACGTTGTACATGCTGTGCGGGCCACCGTGAATCTCGAGCATGAGCGGATACTTCTTGCTCTTGTCGAAATCGGCGGGCTTCACGATCCAGCCTTGAATTTTGTAGCCGTCGACCGACGTGTACCACACCTCTTCGGTGGTGGCGAGCTTCTTTCCGGCCAGGACATCATCGTTCACGTTGGTGAGCGGCTTGATGACCGGCGTGCGCACATCGAAGGTGACGACATCGTTGGGCTTGAGCGGTGAGCTCGCCGTGCCCACGGCCATGAAGTTCTTGCCAATGTCACTCACGGTGAGCACGTGCGCACCCTTGGTTACGGCACGCACATCACCCTTGAGCGACACGAAGTAGAGATTGCGCGAGCCTTCGTTTTCGACGTTGAAGTACAAGCCGCTCGCATCGGGTGCCCAGAACATGCCGGAGGGCGAGCGATCGAGCTTTTCGGTGAGGGCGCGCGGGTTTCGACCGTCGGCATCCATGACATACATGATCGCGTCCTTCCACGTGGCATCGGTGCTGTCGTAGCCGGTGTACGCGATGAGCTTGCCGTCGGGCGAGGGGAGCGGGTTGTTGTCGGGGCCGTTGCGGCGCGTGAGCTGCGTGATGTCGCCGGTGGCGGCATCGGCGCGATAGATCTCCGATTCGCGCCACGCATACTCCGCGTCCTTGTCGCGCAGCGACGTGAACAGGAACGCCTTGCCGTCGGGTGTCCACGTGGTGCCGTTGGCGGCCCACTCACCCGTGGTGACTTGCCGCGGCGTGCCGCCGTCGGCGGGGACGGTGAACAGATGGCGCACACCGTCTTCGATGAAGCCCACGCGGTCGGAGCGATAGCGCACCTTGCTCACGACGCGCGGCGGCTCCGTCCATTTGGCGCCGCGCGGCGCAGCGGGCATGTTGATGCGCCACGTATCGGTGCCACGCACGAGCATGCCGAAGGCGAGCGTCTTGCCGTCGGGTGACCACTCGATGTCGCCCGGTGACTCGGTGAGCCGCGTGATCTGGGTGGTGGAGCCTTCGGCGTCCATGTAGCGCACCCAGATCTGTGCGCCACTAGGCTCGCCAGGCGCGACATACGAAATGCGCGTACCATCGGGGGACCACTTGGCGTCGGCGCCCTTCACCAAAAAGCGGTTCTTCGTGCCGTCGGCGTTCATGAGCCACACCGACGACTCGCGCTTGTCGTTGAGCTTGTCGATCCAGGTACGCGTGTACAGCACCTGCCGGCCGTCGGGGGACAACGACGGGCTGCCGACATCTTCCCAATCGAAATAATCGGCGATGGTCAGGCGGTCCTTGGGGGGCTGTGCGGACTGCGCCTGCAACACGGGGTACGCCGTGAGCAGCGGTAACACGAGCGCAACGGCGCCGGCAAAGCGAAAATGGTTGGGCATGGGCTCCTCGGGGGGCAGGGGATCGTACGTAGCCCTATGCTGCTGCGGGGAACGGGTGGGCGCAACGTGGACGCGGTGAACTACGGGTGTTTGGTCCGGCGGTTTACTGGCCGACGGCACTAGCCCTCAGGAAGAAGAACGCAAGAGCACAGGGGGAAGCGCGGTTGTGTCCACCGACACTGAAAATGCGGTTCGGTGCGGATGGCGACGCGCTTCCCCCTGTGCTCTTGCGTTCTTTTCCCTGAGGGCTAGATCCGTCACCAGTAAGTCACCGGACCAAACACCTGTCGTTCTTCTGGATCTGCGAATTCAACCCGCACCGCAGTTCAGCGCTTGCCCCGGTACTCAATGGTCGACAATCCGGCATCCGCATTCTTGGCAAACCACGCCTTGCCGTACTCGAGCACATACAGTTGCCCGTTGGGGCCAAGCTCCATGTCGATGGGCGCGGAGAAGGTGTCGCGCGCGGCAAAGCGCTCCATCGCTTCGTAGTTGCCGTTGGGCGACAGCGTCACGGCCATGATCCAGTGACGGATCCAGTCGTAGATGAAGAACTTGCCTTCGTAGTACGACGGCAGGGCCGTGGCGCCGGCGTTGGGCACGAGGCTCCGGTAGAAGACGGGGCCGGCCATCGCGGTGCGGCCGCCTTCGCCCACTTGCGGATAGTCGCGCGTGGCGGCGTAGGGATACCAGATGAACGCCGGCTGCGCGGCGGGCAAGTCGCGCACACCGGTGTTGTTGCGCGATTCGTTCTTGGGCGAACCAGCGTCGTGCAGCGCGCCACTCACGCCAGTGGCGTAGTCCCAGCGATGATACGCATAGTTGTTGCCCACGAAGAGCGGCCACCCGAAGTTGCCCGCCGCGCGCGCCTGATTGATCTCGTCGTAACCGCGTGGTCCGCGCGTGGCGAGCGAATCGTCGCCGGCATCGGGGCCCACTTCGCCCCAGTACAACCAGCCGCGCTTCTGGTCGACCGCAATGCGATACGGGTTGCGGTTGCCCATGACGAAAATCTCCGGCTTCGTGTTGGGGGTGCCCGGCGCGAACAGATTGCCTTCGGGAATGTCGTACGTGCCATCGGGCTTGACGTGCAGGCGAAGAATCTTGCCGCGCAGGTCGTTGGTGTTGGCAGAGGTGCGACGCGCGTCGTACTGTTCGTGCCCCGGACGGTCGTCGGTGGGCGAGAAGCCGTGACTCGGGTACTTCTCCGACTTCTCATCGAAGGGTGTGGAATTGTCGCCTGTCGAGACGAAGAGCAAGCGCCCGGGGCCGAACGCGAGCGAGCCCCCGGTGTGGCAGCAGATCTCGCGCTGCGAATAGAATTGCAGGACGACCTTTTCCGTCGCGCGCTTGAGCGAATCACCATCGAACTCGAAGCGTGACAGCCGGTTCACCGACGTATCGGCCGGGCTGTAGAACAGATAGACGAAGCGATTGGTCGCGAAGTCGGGATCGATGGTGAGGCCGAGCAGCCCCTCTTCGACATTCGACCCGTTCTTGCTCTTGTTGTAGACCGCTACCGCCCCGGCGCTGGTGACGCGCTTGTCTGCGGCGTGATACAGCGCCACCTCGCCACCACGCTGTGCGATGAGTACGTCACCGTTGGGGAGCACCGCCATTTCCGTGGGTTCCGCAAGCGTCCCCATGGTGAGCGACACCTTGCGGAAGAGCGAGTCGGCGGGCGGACGCTCGGCGGTCGCCTTGCTGTAGTCGAGCGCCTTGCGCGGCGTACCAACAGCGTAGCGCAGGCCGCCCAGCACATGCTTGAGGAAAAGCGAGTCGGCATACGACTCGGTGGTGTGCCCAAGACCGGTATACCACGCACGGCCACCGTCGACTTCGTGCTGCCACGCAATCGGATGATTGCCGTTGTTGTCGCCGCCTTTGTAGCTCGACTCATCGAGCGTGAGCAGCACCTGCAAGTCCGGTTCGAAGCGGCGGTAGTTGTACCACTCATCGCGCCGTTTCCATTCAGCGGGAAGGTGCGCGGTCGACGGGTCGTCAGACTTCGCCACGCGCAGCGTCGCTTCCTGCTGCTCGGGATGACTCTTGAAATACGCGCCCACCAGCCGGCCGTACCACGCCCAGTCGTACTCAGCGTCTGCGGCGGCATGGATGCCCACATAGCCACCGCCAGCCTGGATGTATCGCTGCAGATCGATTTCCTGTTCGCGGTTGAGCACGTTTTCCGTAGTGCTGAGGAAAACGACCGCGGCGTACTGCTTGAGCGACTCTTCGGTTATACGCGAGGCGTCTTCGGTGATGTCCGCCTGCATGCCGTTGGCCTGGGCCAGACGCATGAGGGCCACCTTGCCCGAATCGATCGATTCATGTCGATAGCCGGCGGTCTTCGAGAAGACCAGGAGGCGCGCGGGACCGGCGGGAGCACGGTCGCAACCGGCGAGCATGACCAGCGCGGCGATGACGCCGAAAAATCGAGGTGTGCGCATAGACGGGGTGGGATAGACAATACGTGGCAGACGGTCAAGCTTACGGCGCTACGCGCTGATGCGCGAATACCGCGTTCCTGTGCGTTTCCCCACCTGGACCCACTCCCCCGCACTGACAGATAGCGATGACGACTCCCATTACAGTTGCCTACGGCGATGGCATTGGCCCCGAGATCATGGAGGCCACACTGCGTGTGATCACGGCCGCCGGTGCGCGCATTGCGCCGGAAGTCATCGAGATCGGTGAAAAGGTGTACGCGCGCGGACAAACCGCCGGCATCGACAGCGCGTCGTGGGATTCGTTGCGCCGTACGAAGGTGTTTCTCAAGTCGCCGATTACCACGCCGCAGGGCGGTGGGTTCAAGTCACTCAACGTGACGGTGCGCAAAACACTCGGCCTGTACGCCAACGTGCGTCCATGCGTGAGCTTTCATCCGTACGTGGCCACCAAGCACGAGACCGTGGACATGGTCATCGTGCGTGAAAACGAAGAAGATCTGTACGCGGGCATCGAGCACCGGCAGTCCGACGAGGTGTATCAGTGCCTCAAGCTCGTGTCGCGGCCGGGGTGCGAAAAGATCGTGCGCTATGCCTTCGAGTATGCGCGTGCCAACGGACGCAAGCGCGTGACGTGCATGACGAAGGACAACATCATGAAGCTCACCGACGGACTCTTTCACAAAGTGTTCGATGAGGTGAAGGTCGAGTATCCGGAGATCAAGACCGACCACATGATCATCGACATCGGCGCGGCCCGCATTGCGACGCGTCCGGAAGATTTCGATGTCGTGGTGACGCTCAATCTGTACGGCGACATCATTTCGGATATTGCGGCCGAGGTGACGGGCTCGGTGGGCCTTGGCGGGTCGTCGAACATCGGTGATCAGTGTGCGATGTTCGAAGCGGTGCATGGCTCGGCGCCGGACATTGCCGGACAGAATGTGGCCAACCCGAGCGGCCTCTTGCTCGCGGCGGTGATGATGCTCGTGCACATCGGCCAGGGTGACGTGGCGGAGAAGGTGCACAACGCGTGGCTGGCGACGCTCGAGGAGGGCGTGCACACCGGCGACATCTACCACGAGAAGGTGTCGGAGCTGCGCGTGGGCACGAAGGCGTTTGCCGATGCGGTCATCGAGCGCTTGGGGCGCACGCCGACGAAGTTTGCGCCGGTGAAGTACGCCGGCGGGCCGCCCATCGCGGTGGCGGGACGCGTGACGGCTACGCATCCGGCCCGAAAGGAGCTGGTGGGTGTGGACGTCTTTCTGCACTGGCGCGGTGCCGCGTCGGCGCTGGGGGACCAGCTGGCCAAGGTGAACGGCGACGGCATGACGCTGTCGATGATTTCGAACCGCGGCGTGAAGGTGTGGCCGAACGGCTTACCCGAAACGTTCTGCACCGATCACTGGCGCTGCCGCTTCCTCGCGACCGATAGCTCGCATCCGCTGCAGCTGTCGCAGGTGCTGAGTTTGCTCATGCGCATCGGCAACGCGCACTTCGACTTCGTGAAGACGGAGCATCTGTACACCTTCGACGGTGTCAGCGGCTTTTCACTGGGGCAGGGACAGTAGTGATGAGCTGCGAGGGCGCCCAACGCGTAATGAACGGGTGAAGTCAGACATGATTTCACGCGTCCGCCAAAGCGTCCTCGCGGCGTGTCTTTGCGCCGTGCAGGCTCTGCTGCCCGTCAGAGTAGCGGCACAGGACCGCACGTTCCGCATGGCGTCGTCCATCCTTGGCGAAAGCCGGGTGGTCCACGTGCATCTGCCGCGCGACTATGGCATTGCAAAGCAGCGATATCCGGTGGTCATGCTCCTCGATGGTCAGGTGCGCGCCTTCTATGACCTGACCGTCGCCTCTGCCGATTACGACCTCACCGGTGAGCTGCACCCGGTTGGCATGCCACGGCAGATCGTGGTCGCGGTTGAACACGGTGACCGCGGCGTGGACCTCGGCTCCAATGCCGACGCTTTCCTGCGCTTCCTTACGACGGAACTGCTGCCGCGCATCGACAAGGAGTACCGCACGCTCCCCTTTCGTACGTTGATCGGCCACTCACGTGGCGGGGCTTTCGCACTACGGGCCATGTGCCGCGAATCCCGTGCGTTCCCGGCAATCGTCGCCATCAGTTCATCGATTGCGGATTCGCTGTACGCCGATGTCACGCGCTGCGTACGAGGCGATAGTGCGTCGCAGGTGCAGCGTCATCTCGTGCTGTCGGCCGGTTCGCTCGAGGCGCGCGCGCTGGCGAGCACACAACGTCTCATGACATGGCTGCGCGAAGCACGGCCTGCGCATTGGCGTGTGCACCAGGTGGATGCCACGGGGCTAGAACATACCGGGACACCGCTCGTCACGATTCCGCTGGGGCTGCGTTTTGTGTTCGACGGCAGCGCGTGGGAGCTGCCTGCCCCGCAGCGCGACAGTCTGGCACAGCGCCTTGGCAATCCGGAGCAGCTGCTATCGAGCGGACTGGCGGCGATGTCGCAGCGCTTGGGTTTCACGGTGCCGGCGTCGCACCGTATGCTCAGCGGTGTCGTGCGCACATGGCTTTCGCGCGGCAACGCCGATCGCGCCGTGGCGACCGCGCTCGACCTGCTCGCCCGCTATCCTGAAGAGATCCTGAGCCACACGCTACTCGTGGACGCGTACGACCTGGCCGGTGACAAGGCCAATGCGCGTCGCACGATTCAGGGCGCGCTCGACATGAGCGGACGCATTGCGTGGTTCGACGAAACGCAGAAACAGCGCTTTCAAAGCGAGATGCGGCGTCTGCTCGTGGAGCGCGCGCGTGATGCCGGGTAAGGCGACACGCGCGCCGCGGAACGTCTTCGCGAACTCGTGCTGGTTGTCAGCGCGCGTCGGACGACGCAAAGCGCAGTGATTGCGCGGCGAGCGACTGTTCGCGCGACACGCTTTCGCTGGTGGCTGTTGCCCGCTGCGTAGCGACCAGCGCGGCAGTGAGTGCGAGGACGCCAGTGAACTGATGCAGGACGCCGAGCGAAATGGGCACCGCGAGCAACAACGTGGTGACGCCGAGCACGAGCTGCACGGTGACGACCGCCCCGAAGGCGAACAGAGCGCGCCGCACCGACTGGGGCAACGGAGCTTTCTGCGCGCGCCACGCCAAAATGAGCACGAACGCGGTCACGCTCATGGCGAGCAGACGATGATGGAACTGTGCGGCCGCGGGATTTTCGAACGCGTTGCTCCACCACGGCGTGAGCGTGCCGTAGCCGGGAGGCACAACCTGGCCACCCATGAGCGGGAATTCATTGAAGACCTTGCCGCCGCGCAGACCGGCGACGAATCCGCCGGAAAGAACAGTGATGCCGAGTAGCGTGGCGGCGCTCAGCACCGCCGCACGCCATGAACGCGGCGTCTGCACACCCTCATCGCGTTCGGCGGACGTGCGCTCGCGCAGTTCGCTGTAGGTCCATACGGCCACCGCGAGAATGCCGAGTGCGAGGCCGAGGTGCGCGGTAAGCCGGTAGGCACTCACGCTGATGCGCTCGACGAGTCCGCTCTTGACCATGTACCAGCCAAGCGCGCCCTGTCCGAGGGTGAGCAGCGGGAGCGCGGTGAGGCGCAGCTGCAGCTGGCGCGGAATGCGGCGCTGCACCATGAGCAGCAGCCACGGGATCGCGAAGACCAGGCCGACGGTGCGCGCCACGTTCCGGTGGAACCACTCCCACCAGTAGATCCACTTGAACTGCGCCATGGTGATGCCGGCGTGCGTGGCGCTCGCCTGGGGGATCTGCTGGAATTTTTCGAGCTCGAGCGCCCATGCCGCGTCGCCGGAGGGGGGCAGCGCGCCCGACACCGGTTTCCACTCGGTAATGGAAAGGCCGCTTTCGGTGAGGCGCGTGATACCGCCTACGGCAACGGCAAAGAAGACCGCAATAATGGACGCGAGCATCCAGCGTCGCAGAACGACACGGTCGCGGTCGGGGAGGGCGTTCGGGAGACCAAGATCAGTATAGGGTGTCACCCCTGAACGCTCACCAGGGTACCTACGAGGGTCAAGGGACTGGGGTCAGGGAATGACGACCACGCCCGCTCTGCCGCCGAAGTCGTCACGGACCTGCGCCAGGCCGCGCGGCGCCCGCCACGCGCCGCCGTTCACGCGGACGGCAATCCGGTGCATACCCGAGGGGAGGGTGAGCTGATGCACGAACAGCGCACCGCGTTGCGCGAGCCGGATGGGTTGCCAGTCATTCTGACTGGTCGCCAGCTCCACGACGGCCTGGGGCGGGGCGGCGATGGAAATGGTGATGGTACCGACGCCTTCGGTGCGCTGCAGCAGCACCTCGTCCCCGCGCACGTCGGGGACGAGCACCACGCTTACCCCGGGTGACGTGCGGGTATCTCCCGAGGGGCGGACGGCCGCGCGCAGGGCGCGCGCGCGTGCGGGATTCCAGCGCATGGCCACACCGGTATAGCGCGCCTGCGGGACTCCGCGCACGACGTCTGCGAACTGTTCACCGGTTTGCACGATGAGCGTGGTGGTCGTCGTCATGCTGATCGCCGCCGACACGTTGAAGCCGTTTGCGTTGCCCACCGTGGCCCCGACCCCGCGACGCCAGCCGCGCTGCGCATTGATCCACAGCGGACCGCGTTGCCAGGACAGCTGCGCGTTCACGTCATTGAGCGTGTAGCGCGGCGCGATGCGACCGAGCGCGATTCCCGACGCTTCCATGAGCTGATAGTCGTCGCTGTAGCTGCGCTGGAGCGAGGTGCCCACTCGCCACTGACCCTTTTGCAGCAGCCATTCGGCGCCCGCACCGAACGCGTGCCCGCTGCTCGCATTTCGCAATCGTGATGTACGTCCAGCGCCGGCGGATGCTGACAACTCCACCGCATGCACACGCCAGAACTGGCGCAGCATGGCGGACTGGTTGCCATTGCTCCCGGGGAGCACGATGCCGTTGGTGGTCGCGCTGAGGTCGATATCCGTTCGCGACCACGCGACTGGGAGCAGCGACGCACGCACGATGTACTGCGCGGCACTGATGCTGTCGCGCGCGAGGGTGACGTTCCCCTCGCCGGCTATGGCGACACGATCGCGGGCGTACCAGAGACCGGCACCGAGCGACGCGGCCGAGCGCGCGGAGCTGGTGGGTTGCCGGACTTGCGCACCGCCGACGTCGAGCCACGCGAGAGAGCGAGACGGAGACGACTGCGCGAGCAGCGGGGACGCGATGAATACGAGAAGGGCGAGCGCACGTAGCATGAGCACGGAAGTACGCTAGTGCGGACCGCCATCTCGGCGCTACTGAGAGCTGAGAACTGAGAACTGAGAACTCAGACTGAGAGTCGAGAGTACAGAGTTGAGACTTTGATAGGGGTGAGAGTTGAGTAACGCAGGGGTGAGAAGTGAGGACCTGCGTTAGACGGCGCGGAACTGCGTGGAGAATCCGTGGGCGCTCCCGCCATCTTCATCCGGTGTTTGGACCGTCTCGGCGTCTTCGGCGCCGTTCTGGCGGGCCCAGTCGCGAAAGCCGGCCGGTGCGCGCTGGATATCGTTGAGGCGCGCGTAGCTGATGCTCTGGATCTCTTGCCACCCGACGAGATCGGCTAGATCGGCCTTCATGAGGTTTGCTGCGGACATGCGGGACCCTGCAACGTGCGCCGACTGAAGGTATGCCCCTTCGAACGAGGCGGCTGTGAGGTTTGCACCCTCGAACGACACGCGCTTGAGGTTGGCTCCGTCGAACAGAGCGCCTTGCAGGTTGGCATGACGAAAGCTCGCGTGCTGCAAATTGGCGCCGCGCAGGTCGATCCCTTCGAGCCAGGCACCATCGACGTTTACGCCGGCGAGTGACTGCCCATTCTTCACCAAATTCGCGAGGGCGTCGATGCGCCCGCCGCTGCCGCCCTTTCCTTGGGCACTATTGACGACTTGCCACGCCTGATAGTTGGAGTCGGTAACGGCCTGTTCATTGCGGACTTTATCCGAGGCCAACCGTTCGCGCCGGCTGGCCCAGAACTGATAGGCGCCGAAGACAAAAATGATGATCTGCCAGAACTTCACCAGATTCGCGAAAAAATCGATCATGGTGAAGGTGTCGAGCTCTTGTGCCATGGGCGCATTCTGGAGCCTGCGTTGGCAGGATCTACCCACGTCACACGACGGTTTCGTGTTTGTTACAAAGCGGCGCGGTCTTCCGGCGTTCAGCGTTTGACCGGGGGGCGCGGCGGCGCACCGGTGGTGGTCACTCCCGCGTTGATCTGCTGTTCGATGAGCGAGAGCACGCCCTTGCTCCGGAGCTCCATGGCGGCGTCGGGGGAGAGGCCGGCGGCGATGTCGCTTTGGATGGTGGTGCCGAGTGCGGCGAATTGGCTGGTGGTCGCGCCTTTCACGAGCAGGTCGCGTACGCGTCGCGTGGCAACGGATCGCGACACGCCGCTCGCGACGAGTTCGGAGAGCACGCCGAGGGGGACGGTGAGCGGACGCTGCGGCCAGAGCTGACGCATTTCGCGCAGCGTGGAGGCGGGGATGCCCACCTGCAGCGCGTCGGCGGCGGCGGTGAGTTCGTCGGGGCTGCGTGTGGGGGCCAGCGCGGTCGATGCCACGGCGAGTCGGTCTGCTAGCAGCGCGGTCGCGTTGCGAATGCGATCGGGCGTCGCGCGTTTGGCGATCCCCTCGCGCACCTTGGTCACGAGCGCGGAGGTGGGAAGTCCACGCGCGGCGGCGTCGGCGATGATGGTGCGCAGTGCGGCTCGCGTGGGCTCGTCGGCGATGGCGTCGAAGGGGGAGAGCTCCTGCGCGTGTGCCGGTGCGGTGGCGAGTAGAACGACGCCGAGCAGGCGCATGGCATGACGTCGCATGTTACGGCGCCCGCACGATGATCACGGAGCCCGGACGGCCGAAGTCGTTGTCGGGCGCTTGTGGTGCGCGTGGATCGGCGATCCACCGTTCGCCGTTCACCACGAACGCATACACATGTCGGCCCGGTGTGAGTGGGACGGTGGTGGTCCACGCCCCGTGCTCGAACACCAGGGGCGTCGCGCTTTGGTTCCAGTCGTTGAACTCGCCCACGATGGACACCGTGGTGGCGCCCGCGATGTCGCGAGTGTCGAGCACGAACTGCGTGGAAACGCGCAGCTCGCGTGTGTCGGCCGGTGCGTCGACCGCCTGCATGGTGGTTGCGGGACGCATGCTGTCGGTGCCTGCGTCGTTCGCGACGGTGACCGGAGCTGTTGCCGTCGCGCTCACGAGTGTGCCGTCATCACGTGTGACGTACCCGCGCGCGACGAAACCGATGGTCAGCGCGGCGGCCGCCATCGTCGCGACGCGCGCGACTGGCGGCGTGCTGTAACGCCACCAGTCGCGCAGATCGGCAAGGCGCGTGACGAACCGCTGTTGCGGTGTGCGTGCGCGTCCGGTCGTCGCGGCGAGGATCTGCGCGATGTGACGGCGGTCGACCTCGGGCATGGGTGTGAGGACGGCCTTCACCTGCGCGAGCAGTAGTTCGTCATCGACAGGCTCGACGTGGTTCCGCTCGGAGCGGCGATCGCGGTCAGTCATGAAACGCTCCTTCGCGCATGGGGGCGTGCAGCCGGTTGCGGAGTGCATCGATGGCACGCTTGACGCGCATGCGCAGGGTCGATCCCTTGGCGCCGGTGACGATGGTCATCTCTTCGTAATCCATGTCGTTCACATGGCGGAGCAGGAACGCCTCGCGCTGCTCCGCCGGAAGTTCGGCGAGCGCGCGGTGCACGTCGTGGGTAAAGCGGTCGCTGGGAAGGTCGACCGTCTCGACACTCGCGGCATCATGCGGCAGGTCACCGTAATCGATGATGTCGTGATGCCGCTTACGCCGCACGAGCAGCGTGCGACAGCGGTTACCGAGAATGCGGAAGAACCACGGATCGAAGGGCGCGTCCTCGCGAAAGCGCGCGAGATGGTCGTGCACCCGCACGAACGTGTCCTGCACCGCTTCCTCGGCGTCTTCGCGATGGCGCAGCATCTGCAACGCAAAGCGCATGGCGCGCGGATGGTAATGCTCCACGAGCTGCGCAAAGCTCACGCGATCGCCCTGCCGTGCCTGCAACAGCACGCGGCGAAACGCGGTCGCGTCGGAGAGCGTGGACACGGACGAGTGATCCGGGCGTTAGAGCGTCACCTGCGCCACGTTCACTCCCTCGATGGGCTTGAGCGTGCCGTCGGCGCTGCGCTGGTACTTGAACCAGAGCACGTTGGCTTTCTTGGACGCGGTCGAGTAGCCGCCGATGGCGCTGTACGGCACCACGATGCTTGCCCCCTGCACGAGCGTGGGGCAGCTGTTGCCGCACGGCGGGAAGAGGGCAATGGTCGCCATCTCGCTGTCCACGATGGTGTAGCCGACGATGAACTCGCTGGTGTTGCGCAGCGTGAGATTCGGGCGCTTGGCCGTGACTTCGAGTGTGCCGGCCACGATACCGTTGCGCGGCGGGTCGACGGTGTCGTCGGCGTCGACGGGCGTGCGCTCGCAGCCGGTCGAAAAAACGGCGAGTGCGGCAAGGGTCAGCAATGATGCGCGATACATGAGTGCCTCGATGAGCGGTTCAGGAGGCCATACCTCGTGATGGCGTGTCGCGTCACTACGCCGGTGAATATGCAGCAACTGGAATGGAGTGAAGCGAAGCTCATCGTTACTTCGGCGCGCGTTTGCCGTCTCCCCTATGACACGGCTGAGCGATGTCTCGCGCGGCTTCCCTCCGTATTCCGCTTCATGATCTACGCACTGGACCAGTTCACTGATTCACTCGGTGAGCCACTCCGCGACTTCAGTAAAGGCCGCCTGGCGGCGTTCTTCGCAGACCCTCGCGCCTCCACCTGGGAGGACGCGCACGGCGTCGCCCTCAACGCGCAGGGGCTGACGCTCTGGCAGGCGTGGATTGCGCTGGACCCCGACGCCCCGCGGGAAGGGCGGCACGTCACCATCGACGCGTTCGACCGGGTGCACGTGGTCCGCGAATGGGAGCAGATCCCCGATGGCGCCATGCTGTCGCGTATCGTGCAGTTCGTGCTCGAGAGTACGGGCCGGCAGTAAGGCCGCCTAGCCCGACGCGTTGCCGTTTTCCCTCGACCGGCATTCTGCGTAGCTTGCAGTATGTCGAGCCCTCTCCGAATTACTGTCCTCCTCGGCGGCGTTTCCGCCGAACGCGATGTCTCGCTGTCCAGCGGCCTCCGCATTGCGCAGGCGCTGCGCGAAAAGGGGCATGAGGTCATCTGCCTCGACCCGGCAGAGGGCGTGCTCACCCGCGAGACCGAGCGGCGGATGCTGGCGGCCGGGGTGGGCAGCGCGCCCCCCTCGCTAGACGCGCTGGCCGGCATGGCCTCGCAATCGCTGTCGCCGACGTTGGGCACCATGTCCGAGCTCACCGAGGCGGATTGCGTCTTCCTGGCGCTTCATGGCGGCCAAGGGGAAGACGGTACCGTGCAGGCGCTGCTCGACTTGGTTGGCGTGCCCTATACGGGCAGCGGCCACCTCGCCAGCGCCCTCGCCATGGACAAGCACCTCAGCAAGGTCGTGCTCCGGGCGGCCGGCGTGTATACCGCCGACTGGATCATGGCGCCCACCGACGTGTCGCAGCTCGACGCCGAGGCCGTGGGTCGCGAGCTGGGGTGGCCGGTGGTGGTGAAGCCGTCCAAGCAGGGGAGCACGGTGGGGCTGAGCATTGTGCGGGCGGCCGGCGAGCTGGCGCCGGCGGTGACGGAGGCGTTCCGCTACGACGACGAGGTCATGATCGAGCGGTTCGTGCCGGGGCAGGAGCTGACGGTGGGCATTCTGGGCGACGCCGTGCTGCCGACGATCGAGATCGTTCCGGCCAAGGAGTTGTACGACTACGAGTGCAAGTACACCCCAGGGATGGCGAAGGAGTTCGTCGCCGAACTACCGGCACATGTGCAGGCGTCGCTGGCGGATCAGGCCCGTCGGGCGTTCGCGGCGCTCAAGTTGGGGGGGTACGCGCGGATCGACTTCCGGCTGGACCCGGAGGGGCGTCCGTGGTGTCTTGAGGCCAACACGTTGCCGGGGATGACGCCTACCAGTCTCATCCCACAGGCCGCCGCGGCCGCGGGTGTCTTGTTTCCCGATCTGTGCGAGCGCATCGTGCATCTCGCGCTCGCACCGTCGCGGGATCGATAGCCGCACCGACTTCGTTCACTTGCCATGAGTTACGTCACCTACGACGAGTTCGAGACATCGCGTACGCCGAGCGCCGTGTACTGGCTGATCGGGTTGTGCGTGGCCGTGTATTTCGTGCAGGCCACGCTCGTGGGCGATGCGAACATGGCGAACGGGCTGGGCTATGCGTCGGGTGATCTCGCCGCGCGCAAGCTGTGGACGATCGGGACGTACATGTTCGTGCATGGTGGTCTTATGCACCTGCTGCTCAACATGTGGACGCTGTGGTTGTTCGGTCCGCGTGTGGAGCGGTCGTGGGGCGCGAGCACATTTACGTGGTACTACCTGTGGTGCGGGCTTGGCGGCTGGGCCTTTCACTACCTGCTGCAGCCCAACGGTGGTGTGCTCGTTGGCGCGTCGGCGGCCATTCTTGGCGTGGCCGTCGCGTATGCGTCGCGTTGGCCGGACGACGAAGTGCTGTTCTTCGGTGTCGTGCCCATGAAGGTGAAGTGGCTGGTGGCGTTCATGGCGCTCATCAACATCACGATGACAGTGCTCGACAGCGGCAGTGCCGGCGGCACGGCGTACGCGGCGCACTTTGGCGGGATGGTGGCCGGGTGGTTGTATCTGCGCGCGCCGAACGTGGGGAGTCTGGACCGGTTCCGCAGCCGCATTGCGCCGGCGCCCGATTACGGCGACGAGCCGCCGCGTGCGGTGCCCAAGACGAGCCGGCCGCGCGAGCGTGAGCGCGAGACGGACGACATTGTGGCGCAGAGCAAGGCCGCGATGTCGCGTGTGCGTCCGGCGCAGAAGCCGCAGCCGCAGCCCGCCCCTGTGGCGACGGTCGCCCCGGCGCCGAGCACGGCACTCGACGCGGTGCTCGACAAGATCGCGGCCGAAGGGATCGACAGTCTGACCCCGGCCGAGCGGATGATGCTCGACGAGTGGTCGAAGCGGTTGCGCGATCTGACGTGAGTGGTGGCGCGCCGCGAAGCGCGTCGAAGTGCCGCGGCGGGAGTGCGCAACGTGCGCGTGGCCATTTAGAGTTAAGGCATGCCCAAACCACAATTGCTGGAAACGTTTCCGAATCCGTATGCGGATCGGAAGTACGAGATCTACATGGAGACGGACGAGTTCACGTCGCTCTGCCCGCTTGGCGGTGTGGAGACGGACGCGGCGGAACTCAAGCTGCTCGAAGGCGGCGCGCCCGATTTTGCGACGATCAAGATCACGTACACGCCGGCCGAGAAGTGTCTCGAGCTGAAGAGCCTGAAGTTGTATTTCTGGAGCTTCCGCAACGACGGCATTTTTTACGAGCGCGCGGTGAACCACATCCTCGACGACCTCGTGGCAGCGTGTAACCCGCACCACATGACGGTCGTGGGCGACTTCAACGTGCGCGGCGGCCTCAAGAGCATCATCTCGGCGAGCTTTACGCGGGCGTGAGGTGCGGGTCCTGGCCCGGCAGTGGGGTCTTGGGCTGGGGGGCGGGCCGTTCGGTGTCCGTGAACTCCCTGGCCGAGGCGGGTTCCCTTTGCGATGGGGCCGGATATATTGAAGGGCTCCCGCTTGCGCTTGCGCACGGCGGGGGATGACTGGCTTGGTAGCTCAGTTGGTAGAGCAGCGGACTGAAAATCCGCGTGTCGGCGGTTCGATTCCGTCCCAAGCCACTGCCTTATAAATCAACAACTTACGCCGCGCGGCGGGACTCGAACTGAGCCTGCCGCGCGGTGCTTTTTTTCAGCCGACTGAGGGACCCTGAACTCGACACTGAGGGACCCCGCACTGCGGCGCACCGTGTACCCCTGCTCTGCCGCGTAACGCCGGACGGTGCGCACTGCTGGTCTCACGCCGACTGCGCCGGCAGCGGCGGTACGGGCATGACGTCATACCCCTTGGCCTTGCCCTGCCAATAGCCGCGCGGCGGCGTGGGAATGTTGATTTTGCGGCACCGCTTGTGCACGAGGATATCGCTGACGTCGAGGCCTTTGGCCACATGTTCGATGGGCTTCGTCCACACTCGGTCGTAAAGTTCCTTCCGAGACAGCGCCTGCAGTGCTGCCCCGCGGCTGGGCACGGGCGCCACCGCGGGCGGCGCCAGTGCGGGAAGGCCGGCCGTCTGGGCAAGACTTTCTCCATCGACCGCGCCGAGGGCGTTCGCCATGGCCCGCGCGGTATTCTCGACCTTGGGCCGTTGCGTGTAGATCTCAGTCATGCGAGCCGACTTGTGGCGAAGGGCGGCCTGTAGCTCTTCGCGGGTGGCACCGCCCTCGGCGGCGAAGTGGCCCAGACAATGGCGAAGGTCATGCACGCGAATGGGCTGAATCCCTGCGGCTTTCGCGGCCTTGATCAGCATCTTCCGAATGGCGCTTCGCTTGAGTACCGCCGGCACCGCCTGGACCACGAAGGGCCAATAGGCGGGGGCCACCGTGATGGCGTCGGCAGAACCAGGCGTCTTGTTCCCGTTCGGATAGATGGTGCATGTATGGGGGGGCTAACCTAGGGACCCTAGGGGACCCAGCGGATTGCAGTGAAATCACCGGGTGACCGCCTCAAGAGCAGCTAGGAGGCATGGTGGCTGACGTGGAGAGAGCGTTCGGGGAGAGCTACAGGGTGTGCCGGCTAATCTATTCGGAACTACGCCTTCATCAGTTCCTGGGGCACATGCACGCGCCAGTTCGGATTATAGGCCGGCGTTTCGATACGGTTGCAGAGGTAGAAGTCGTAGTGGATGCCACGGTCTTGCAGTGCATTGAGATGGACTGAACGCAGTCCTGCCATCTCTAGGTAGAATCCGATGGCTTGGTGATATGGATATACGTGGCCTAAAGTCTCGAGTGTATTGACGAGGTCTACGACGAGCGCGTGGGGGTCCGCTTTGGAAACGGCATGCCGGTAGGCGTCGAGAACGACGCCGGGCCCGCCGGCGTACGTCGGGCGGACAGTTACGTCTACAAGTGTTCTTGGAAGATCGGTTACGGGTAGCGCGATGTCGCTTCCGTCGTGTGGCAGCTCGATTACGCGATGATTGCCTGTGTGCTTCCCCGCCAATAGCACCAATCGAGTCCCGCCATTCTCGAATACGTAGCGGGACTCCCTTGCACGATTACTAAAGGCTCGGTCTATGGCCTGTTGTGTGAGCATCCCTCGTGCGGGCAGCTTTGGCCGCTGTTCTTGATTGACGTATACAGCGTCTTTTTGGACCTCAGTGATTCCATGCGCGTGTAAGGCGGAGCCGTGCGACAGGTAGCTTCGCGGCCGTAGCGACACGGCCAGCTCCTCTGAAGAGGCGGTGCCAATCACGTATCGGCGGAATGCACGGTAGGGACCCGGCTTTTCACCGGTGTCTGCCACAGAGGGTACTTCCTCCTCTCGGAGGCCCGCCTCGACCTGCATCACTTCAGTAAAACGTCGTGCGGAGATCGTCTCCGGAATGGTGTTGGCCTTTTGAAGCTCCTCGAGGAGGCGTTGAAGATCACCGGCTGTGAAAACGCGGCGGTTCGTCCTTGCAAGTGCACGGACGGCTTCTCGGGACCACTCGGCGGGCCTTGGCACACGCATCTCCTTCGCGCGCGCCGTGGTGCAGGTATATATACCTGCACCACGGAGCTGGTATCATAATATTGGTGACTGACCAGCTGGTATATATACCAGCTGGTCAGCTCGCCATGAATCTGTTGGCGCGAGACCGCCGCTAGTTTCAGCGTTGTCGTCATCCAAGAGCTCGTCGTGCTAGCCAATCGTTACGGATATGTTCTTTCTGAATTTTTGTAACTTATAAGTTTCATTTGCTGTATGAAACTTATAGATTACATTTTAGGATACCTTTGGGTTTCATTTACAAAAAGAAACCTATGTGTTTCATTTTGCACTAGAAACGTATAGATTTCGCAATGCGAAACATATACGTTTCAAAAACAATCAAACAACGGAACGTATGGCAGACTACACGATTGGGAATATCGAGCAGCTGCAAGCGTATCTACGAGCACTACGCAAGACACAGGGAATCACACAACAAGATCTCGCTGATCGTCTCGGCGTAGCCCGTCCACGCGTGTCGAAAATCGAGAGATCTCCTGGCGATGTAACGCTGGGAAATCTCCTGCCGGTACTCACCGCCCTCGGTGTGCAGCTCATGATTCGTGATCCGAACAACGCGGAGAAGAACGCGGATATACCAACCCCCTACGGGAGCTGGTAATGAAGGCGCGACGATCACGTTCTGACGCGCTCGCGATTTGGATGAACGGCGAAAAGGTCGGCGAGTGGAGTGGCGGAACGAACGCAAGTTCAGAGTTCGCGTACGCGGATACATGGTGGGAGTCGATGCACGCGCGACCGCTCTCGATTTCCCTGCCGCGATTGCCAGGCGACGTTCCGCATCGCGGTACCCACGTCACCGCCTGGTTTGAGAACCTCCTACCCGACTCACCGACCATTCGCGAGCGCCTAAGAAGACGCTTCAACACAAGGAGCACAGAGGCGATTGACCTACTCACGGCTATTGGGCGCGACTGCGTAGGGGCCGTTCAACTATTGCCGATTGGAGAGGTGCCATCAGGAACGCGCCAGATCAACGCGGTTCCTCTGACAGATGCTGATGTCGCCGGCCTACTACGCACGGTCACAAGCGGAGCGCCCTTCGCGGTTGGAAGGTCCTCCGAGACGCCGTTCCGAATCTCTATTGCTGGCGCCCAGGAAAAGACCGCCTTGCTTCGGCATAACGGGAGGTGGTGCGAGCCACAGGGGACAACACCAACGACGCACATCCTTAAGCTGCCTCTTGGGCTCATCGGCAACATACGGGCGGACATGAACAACTCCGTGGAGAATGAATGGCTATGCCTTGCACTCCTCTCCTTGTGGGGACTACCCACGGCCCGTGCTGAGCTCGCACGATTCAGGGATCACATTAGCGAAGAGTCAGTTCTCGTCGTGGAACGCTTCGACAGGCATTTACACATCGAAAAGGATCCCTTCGAGTCTTGGTTCATCCGCCTTCCGCAAGAGGATCTCTGCCAAGCCTTCGGGCTATCGAGAGAAGAGAAGTACGAAGCGGAAAAAGGCCCGGGAATCAAGAAAATCATCGACCTCTTGGCGAAGGGAGTCAATCCGGAAAACGATACCAAAATGTTTGTGCTCGCCCAGCTCGCAGGTTGGCTCCTAGCTGCCCCAGACGGTCATGCCAAGAACTACTCGGTGTTTCTAAGGAAAGAGGGGTACGCTCTGACTCCCCTCTATGACGTCCTTTCCGCCTGGCCAATCATTGGCCCCGGCCCGAACGAATTGGCCGATCAGGATGTGGAGGTCGCCATGGGGCTGCGCAGAAAGCGAACTCTTGAGCGCAAGCTCCGAAAAATCGCCACAGTGCACTGGAAGATGCTGGCGGACCAGTCGGGAGTACCAGGAATGTTTCAGCTGATGGAGCAGCTCGTTGACCGGGCTGACAGGTCATTCGAGCAGCTTGCTGCGTCGTTGCCGTCAAACTTCCCAGAGAGTGTCTGGGAGCGCATCGAAAAAGGTGTCCGATCACAGTGCGCAAAGTTCCGACTAGGCGTGGTAGCGCTCACAAGTGTGAGCCCCGCCAAGGGAGATCTCCTAGACTGAGGGACCCTGAGACATCGACTGAGGGATCCTGCCGTCTCGAGCAAGGTGTTCTCCTCTGGAGTACGCTTCTGCACGCCCAAGTGGCACAGGACCTGAAAATCCGCGTGTCGGCGGTTCGATTCCGTCCCAAGCCACTGCACACAGAAAGCGGCGCCCAGACCTCGGTCGGGGCGCCGTTTTGCGTACCCGGCTGGTCGGATCCTGTTGCATGGTATATGTGTACCATATAAACTACGGCGTGATCCAGTCGTTCCTCGACCAAGCCACCGCCGACCTCTTCGCGGGAAAACGGACCAAGGCCAACCGTCACGCGGTGGCGTTGTGGTCGGTGGCCCGGCGTAAGCTCTCGGCGCTGGACGCGGCAGTGACACTCGACGATCTCCGGAGCCCGCCCGGCAATCAGCTGGAGCCGCTCAGGGGAGATCGGAAGGGACAACACTCGATTCGCGTGAACGATCAGTATCGCCTGTGTTTCGTGTGGACCACGGAAGGTCCCGCGCGGGTGGAGTTCACGGATTACCACCGGTGACCGCAACATCGGGTTGGCACCAGGCACGTTGCCAAAAAATTAGAGGACTTCATGAGCACCAAACCACTCCCAACGCACATCTCGCGCCCGTCCGTCGAGCAGATGGTCGAGCCGCCAGCGCACCCGGGTGAGGTACTGCGCGAGGACTTTCTGGTGCCGCTCGCCATCACCCAGACGGCCTTCGCCGCGCGGCTGGGGATCTCGTTGCAGCGCCTCAACGACCTGCTGTGCGGCCGTCGCGGGGTAACGGTCGACACCGCGCTTCGCTTGGCGCGCGTGTTGGGCACATCGGCGCAGTTTTGGATCAACATGCAGGACGCGCGCGAGTTGTGGGACGCCGTGCACGGTCCCAATGCGAAGGAGATCGAAAAGCTCGAGCCGTTGCAGCATGACCGGGATGGGCGGCTTGTCGTGTCCGCTTGATACAAGAAGCGCGAAAACTGCTGTCGAACGTGCAAACCGCGGACGTCAACCGAATCGGAGTGAGTGAATGCGTGGAGTAGGGGTACTCCGCTCAACACTGATCGCATGTGTCATAATGGCGGTCGCGGGTTGCTCCGGCGAAGCCGTACGGGCGAAGTCAGCGGCGGAGAAGTCCACGAGTGATAGTGTCACACTCGCGCAGAAGCCCGGCACGGTCTACGCGGCGTTTCAGTACGTGAGCGAGATTGCCGGGACTGAACTGGAATTGCGCCTGTGTGATGGAGATACCGCTGTCGCACATTCGGTGGGAGCGCGTCTGGGAGGACTTGGTAAACCAGTCCGCGTCGAAGCCTCAACGTGCAAGACGCCATCACGCTCTTCCGCCAATCGATTTGAAGTAACGTCCGTGCGCTGCACCGTCATCGAATGTCAGGTACTGGGACATTTGATCCGATTACCCTCGACCTGGATGGTCGAGCTGCATGTGAGGCCATCGACGTCTCTGCAGGCGCCGTCAGTGCAGAGCGCGTTGTACACATTACATGAGACATACGATTGACCACCCAACATGCTCATAGCAGGGCGATATCCGCTCAGATCGTCATGCGATGGCTTTTGATGGCGACGCTGGTATGGCCTATCGGAAACCTTCTGGTCGTGCAGCTACGCGCGCCGTTTACGCTCCGCAGTCCGGTAGGGTGGAAGGATTTCGGAACAAACCTCTCGCGGACTGCGCTGTTTGAAGTCACTCCACTCGCCCTCGTGGTGATCGGTTCTCGTTCTCTAGGGAAGAAATTCAATGCGCTTCATACTGCTCACCACTATCGCGGCTTCGACGTCACTGGCAGCACTAGGGTTCGACTCGTCAGGTCGGCCGATGAGGGTCACGCAAAGCGCGTGCGAGATGGACGCTTTTCCCGCATCGCGCGCCAGATCGTACCTTCGCACGTTCCTCACTGATACCGGCGAGGTCGGAGAGCGGTTTGCTGAACGACGGCAAGAGCTTGGGGTCGTTGGCGTCCGCTACGAACAGGTGGTGGTCGTGCAAGACACTGTGAAGTGCCGCGCCGCGCTCAACGCGTGGAAAGCTCTCTATGCGTCTTTCCGACCGGACCTCGGTGCCGACGCCGCGCTCATCGACGGCGGCATGCTTTTTCGACTGACGCCGAATCGTTTCATCCTGGCCACGCCGTTGCCGAACAAATACTCCGGGATCACCTACTTAGCATTGGACTCCAATGCCGTCATCGTCCGCAACAACCTTTGAGATGACCTCTGAGCTCATTCACTGAGGGACGTTGCACGCCCGACTGAGGGACCCAGCGGTTCGAAGCGGAGTGGTCTCCTTTGGAGTACGCCTATGTAGGACCACGTGGCACGAGACCTGAAAATCCGCGTGTCGGCGGTTCGATTCCGTCCCAAGCCACTGCACACAGAAAGCGGCGCCCTGACCTCGGTCGGGGCGCCGCTCTGCATACTGGTTCAATTGGTCCCCGGGCGGTGACGGTGGGCCCTATGTGAAGGACGCTGGCGGCAGCAGAGGCACCCCTCGCCGCAATCGAGCGAAAGCGCTATCTCAGGAGACGGCCAGTACCGCCGCCCCGGCAGCACGCCCTCCTCATGAACCGGCTCCGCCATGCGCTCCACGCTTCTCACCCTGCTCGTCATTGCCGCGGGCGGCACGCTGCTTACCCGTATCGCGGGGCACGCGTCGGCGCAGGGCGCGATGGCCGACCGTCAGCCGGGTGCCATGACCGCGCTCCGCTTCGGCGCGCTCGCCGACGCATCGGGGCGCACGCAACGCGACGTCGTGATTCTCGTACACGGCGACACCATCGTGCGTGTGCAAAGTGCGAGTCGCGCGCTTCCCGCCGGCGCGATGGTCGTGGACATGCGCAAGTACACGGCGATCCCCGGGCTCATCGATGTGCATACGCACATGACGTATTGGCGTGACAAGAACGCGCCAATGTCGAACGGTCCGCGGAGTCGTGACTCGGTGGTGATGGTGGCGGCGGAGAATGCGCGTCGCACGCTGGAGACGGGTGTGACGACGGTGCGCGATCTTGGCGCCTCGAACTACACCGACATCGCGATGCGCGATGCGATCGCTCGTGGTGACATGGTAGGTCCGCGCATGTTCGTCTCCGGCTACGGTCTGTCCAAGTTGACCGCCGCGCCGCGCGAAGGCACTCCGTCTGCCGCGGTGCGCGGGCGCATCTGGGACACGCTCGATATCAAGGCCGCCATTGCCGCGCAGGTGGAAGCGGGTGCCGACTGGATCAAGATGTATGGCTCCACGGGGAGCTTTCAGAATGTCACGAGCACGCAGACGTTTTCGGAGACGGAGATGCGTGTGGCGGTCGAGGCCGCCCACCGGTTCGGCAGGCCGATCGCCATTCACTCGTACGGTGACTCTGGTGGGCGCGCGGCGATACGGGCGGGTGCCGAATCGGTGGAGCATCCGGCGGGGTTGAGCGCGGCGACGCTGGCCGAGTGGAGGCAGCGGGGTGCTATGTATGTCCCCACGGTCGATCACAATCGCTTTTATGCCGAGAACGCGGCGTTGTTCGGTTACACCCGCGAGCAGGTGGCGGCGCTCGATTCCTTCCGGGTGCTCAATCTCGAGTCGGCGCGTCGTGCACACGCGGCGGGGGTGAAGTTCGCGATGGGCTCCGATGCCGTGTACTGGATGCACGGGGAGAACACCCGTGAGCTGGGATGGTTCGTGAAGGCCGGCATGACTCCCGCCGAGGCGCTCGCTACGGCGACGACCAACGCGGCCGTGCTGCTTCGACAGCCGAACAAGTTGGGTCGGATTGCGCCGGGCTTCTTTGCCGACATCGTGGCCGTCGAGGGCGATCCACTCAAGAACATCGACGTCGTGATCGAGCACGTGGTCTGGGTGATGAAAGGCGGCAAGGTGGTCGTGAACCGGAGTGCTCCGTGACGCGACCGGTTGCGCTCATTACCGGTGCATCGCGCGGCATTGGTCGCGCCATTGCGCTGCGTCTGGCGAAGACGCATCGGTTGCTGCTGGTGGCGCGTGAGATTGGCGCGCTGGACGCGCTGGCGGCGGAGATCCGCACACGCGGGGGCGAGGCCGATGCGCTGCCGCTCGATATCACCAAAGCAGCAGAGATCATCGAGCGGCTGCATGACCAACACGTGGACGTGTTGGTGCACAACGCCGGCGTGGGCGTGATGAAACCCTTGCTCGACCTCACGCCCGACGAATGGCACCGCATGATGGACGTGAATGTGAATGCGCTCTTTCATGTCACGCGAGCCGTGCTTCCGGGGATGGTGTCGCGCGGGCACGGCCATGTCGTCATCATCGGGTCGATTGCGGGCCGGAGCGCGTTCGTGGGCGGCGCCGGTTACGCCACCACCAAACACGCGGTCATGGGTTTTGCGGAGAACCTCATGCTGGAAGTCCGCGACGACGGTGTGAAAGTGAGTGTGGTGAGTCCGGGATCGGTGGCGACGACGTTCGGCGGACGGAGCGAGCCCAAGGGTGGCGCGCAGTTGCTGGCCGACGATGTGGCGGCCGCGGTGTTGGCGGTGATCGACACGCCACCGGAGGTGCTGTTGCATCGTGTGGAGGTGCGCATTCTCTCCCCCAAGCGTCCTCGGGCGTAGCATAGCGCCATGACCATTACGCTCCCCACCAGGAGCGCGCATGGTCATGCGGTTGTGCCGCGCGTTATGCCGCGAGCACCGGATAGTCGGTGTAGCCCTTTTCGCCCGGCGTGTAGAAGGTGCTGAAGTCGGGGGCATTCATCACGGCATCACGTTGCACACGCGCGACGAAGTCGGGGTTGGCGAGCACCGGGCGACCAAAGGCGACGAGATCGGCGGCGCCGCTCTGCAGCAGCGCCTCGGCGGAGCCGTGATCGAGACCGCCCGACGCGATGAACGTGCCGCCGAAGGCCTGCTTGAGCTGCAACGGCAACGCCGTCGGGAGCGGCGGATTGCCCATGGACTCGTGATTCACGAGATGGAGATAGGCGAGTTCGAGCGCGCCGAGACCCTTGGCGAGCGCAATGAACTGCTCGTCGACGCCATCGAAGGTACCCATGCCATTGAAATTGCCGTGCGGCGAGACGCGAATGCCCACGCGGTCGGCGCCGATGGCGCGCGCGGTGGCTGCGGCTATCTCGAGCGCGAAGCGGTTGCGGTTGGCCGCGCTGCCGCCGTAGGCGTCGGTACGCGTATTGAGATTGATGTTGAGGAACTGCTCGATGAGATAGCCATTTGCGGCGTGCAGTTCGATGCCGTCGAAGCCGGCGTTTATGGCATGCGTGGCCGCCGCCACGAACTCCTGCACGACGGTGGCCACTTCGGCGGTTGTGAGCGCATGAGGCGCGCTGGGGGGCTGCAGGCCGTGACTATCGGTATAGATGGGGTCTGCGAGCGTCACCGCCGCGGAACTCACCACGCGGGCGCCGGCAGGAAGATTGTCGACGTGTGATGCGCGCCCACAATGCATGAGCTGCGCGAAGATCTTGCCACCGGCGTCGTGCACGCCCTTGGTGACTGGCTTCCACGCCTCGACCTGCGCGGCGTTGTACAGGCCGGGAATGCGCGCGTAGCCGGCGCCGTCGGCCGATGGCGCGATCCCCTCGGTGACAATGAGCCCAACGCTCGCCCGCTGCGCGTAGTAGGTGGCCATGATGGGCGTCGGTACGTGCTCGGCGGTCGCGCGATTGCGCGTCATGGGCGCCATGACTACGCGGTTGCGTAGCGAGATGCGTCCCAGCGTGTACGGTTCGAACAGCATGTGGCGGTGCTCCAGTATGCGTGAACAGATCCGCCAGATGATGGGTCAACGGCGACGACGATACCGTCATGTGCAGTATGCGTACCACCTGCGAAACACCCCCTCAGAGAATTGTGGATCGCCAGAGGCCACGATAGGTTTGGCGCGATGAGGCCCCGCCGATATACCCTTGACGCCGTGCAGGACCACTGAGCAGCGCGTCGCCGTCGGCACACGACCAGCGGAGTGCCGCGATCGCGGCGACGATCGCGTGCATCTGCTTTGGCGCGTCGGTGGTCGCCACGCGATTCGTGGTGGCACAAACGACGCCGGTGGTGCTCGCTTTCCTGCGCTACACGATTGCGAGCGCGGCCATGTTCGCGGTGTTGCGACGCTCGGCGTTCACCCCAATGCCGTCACGCGACCGGTGGCAGGTGGCGCTGCTCGGTGTGCTCTTCTTCGGGATGTTTCCGTGGAGCTTCAGCGCGTCGCTCACGCATTTGCCGTCGGCGACTGTCGCGCTGATCGTGGCGACCAATCCGCTGGTGACACTCGCGCTGTCGGCGCTGCGCGGCACCGAGCGGCTGTCGGGGCGCGCCATTGCCGGTCAGTTGTTGGCGCTGGCCGGCATTGCGATTGCGCTGCTCCCCACGGGGGCGCAGGCCGCCGCGACGTCGCCGTCGGCGGTGAGTTGGATCGGCTACGCCGAAGTGGCCACGACGGTACTGTGCGGCTCGGTATACAACGTGTGGTCACGGCCGCTGTTGCTGCGCTATCCGTCGGCGGCGGTCACGAGTTTCGCCATGCTTGCCGGCACGATCGCGTTGGCGCCGCTGGCGCTGGCGCAGGGGCTGCTCGCGCACACGCGCACCATTACCCCGTCCGGATGGTTGACGGTGTTTTTCCTCGGACTGCTCGGTGGCGCCGTGGGCTTCGGACTATGGGGATTCGCATTGCGCCGCTCGACGCCGTCGCGTGTGGCGGTGTTTCTTGCGATCAATCCCATTACGGCGATTGCGTTGGGGGTGCTGCTGTTGCATGAGCCCGTCACCGCGAGACTCGTGGTGGCACTCGTCGCGGTGATTGCCGGCATTCAACTCGCCACGCGACGATAGCCGAATCACCGGCTATCGCGCGCGGGCTGTAGTAGACGGCTCAGGCGCGTGACTGCCAGCCCGCCAACTGTTTGCCAACGGGAAGTTCGCGTACCCGCACACCGGTGGCCGCGAAGATGGCGTTCGCAATGGCGCCGCCGGCGGGAGGCACACCGGGTTCGCCGATGCCACCGGGCAAGCCTTCGCTCGGTACGAGATGCACGTCTACCGCGCGTGGTGCGGCGCGCATGCGTGTGACGTTGTAGTCGCGGAAGTTGGACTGCACCACTTTGCCCTCGGCGAACGTCACTTCGCTGTAGAGCACGTTGCTCATGGCCATGATGAGTGCGCCTTCCATTTGCGCGCGCGCACGATCGGGGTTGGCGATGAAGCCCGCATCGACAGCGACCGTCGCCTTGGGCACGAGCACCGTGCCGTCCGGCAGCACCTCGACTTCGACGACCATTGCAACGTACGACAGAAAGCTGCGGTGTACGGCAATGCCTCGTCCTTTGCCACGCGGCAAAGGAGCGCCGCGCCAGCCGCTCTTCTCGATGGCCAACTCCACCACACGACGTGCGCGCGCACTGTCGAGCGGATGATCGGTCCAGGTACCCCCATAATTGCTGGCGGGCGCGACGAGTCCAGCCTTGGAGAGATCGACCTGTCGGTCGCGGCCGATCAACGTGAGCAGGAAGTCGGCGCTGTCTTTCTTCGCGGCGTGCGCGAGTTCGTCGACGAACGAGCCGATGGCGAAGCCATGATGAATGGCATTGACGCTGCGATACCAGCCGATGCGTGTGTGCGCGACCGCCGGGCAGATCTCCACCTGCACGTTCGGAATGTCGAACGGAATATCGCTCGCCCCGTTGGTGAGTTCGTCCGGATCGGCGCCCGGTACATTGGGCGCAAAGGTCGCGCCGATGGCCGGATATGCCGAGCGATGCAGCCACGCACTCACGGTGCCGTTGGCATCGAGGGCGGCTTCGAGCCGGTGCGCGGCCACCGAATGCAGATAGGAATTGTGCAGATCGTCTTCGCGCGTCCACTGCACACGTACCGGCGCTTTGACTTCGCGCGAAAGAAACGCCGCTTCGCAGATGAAATCGGGTTTGGATTTGCGGCCAAAGCCGCCACCCAGCAGCGTGACGTGCACCGCGACGTTCTTCACATTCACGCCCAGGAACTGCGCCACCGTGTTGCGCGCGTCCATGGGCGATTGCGTGGGCGCCCAGATGTCGACCGCGTCGCCGTGCACGTGCGCGAGCGCCACCATGGGTTCCATCTGTGCATGCGAGAGGTGCGGCATGTAGTACTCGGCCACGACACGCTTGCCGGCGGACGCCAAGGCCGTGTTGACGTTCCCGTTGGTGCGACCGGCTTTGCCGGGTGCGCGCACGGCATTCATGAGCGACGCTTTGTACGCGCGGCTGTCGTACGTGGCGTTGGGGCCCTTCTTCCACGTGAGTCGCAGCGCGTCGCGCCCTTTCATCGCGGCCCAGCTGTTCTTGGCAATGACGGCCACGCCACCGAGCGGCAGGAATGCACCGGGCAGCGGCGTTTCGGGAATGCGCACGATGCGCTCGACGCCCGGCACCTTGAGCGCGAGAGAATCGTCGACGGTGAGCAGTGTGTCACCCCACACCGGTGGACGCGCGATGACGGCCACCTTCATGCCTGGCAGCGAGACGTCGGCGCCATACACAGCGGCGCCCGTCGTCATGGGGACGAGGTCGATGGAGGTGATGCCTTTGCCCTCGTAGCGCCGCTCCTTCGGTGACTTGAAGTGCAGGCGTTCCTTGGCGGGCATGGGGAGGCTGCGTGCCGTGGCGACGAGCGCCCCAAAGGGCTTCCGTCGACCGCTGGCTGTGTGCACCACCTGACCGTTGCTCGCGGTCACCTCGCTGGACGGGACGCCCCATTCCTTCGCGGCGGCATCTTCGAGCAACGCGCGCGCGGTAGCGCCCGCCTCGCGATAGCGCGTGAGGAAATCGCGGACACTGGTGGAGCCGTCGGTGTTCTGGCTGCCGTACTTGTCATCGCCGAGTGCCTGCTCGACGCGGCACATGGCCCAGTCGGCTTCCATCTCGTCGGCGATGATCATGGGCATGGTGGTCCGGATGCCCTGTCCCATTTCGGAGCGGTGGCAGACGATCGTGACGATGCCGTCTTCGCCAATGCGCACGTACACATGCGGTTCGAGCGGCGCGGCGTTGTCCGGAGAGAGATCGGCGGCACCGAGCCGACGTACGCCACTGGCGCCGACGGCCAGCAGGACGCCACCCATGCCGAGGAGTTTGACGAACTGGCGGCGACCGGAGGCGTCGAGGTCAGCCGGAAGTGTGGGGCTCTCGGGCACCGGTTGCGCCACGGGCGTCGCGCCGGTGGACAGCCACGGTAAGCGGGTGGGGGCGCTCATTTGGTGTGCTCCGCTGCGGACTTGATGGCGGCCCGAATGCGCGGGTAGGTCCCGCACCGACAGAGGTGCCCGTTCATGGCGGCATCGATGTCGGCGTCCGTGGGCGTTTTCGTGCGGGCAAGGAGTGTGGCGGCCTGCATGATCTGCCCACTCTGACAGAATCCGCATTGCGGGACATCCATGGCACGCCACGCCCGTTGCAGCGGGTGATCGCCGGTGGGGTGCAGTCCTTCAATGGTCGTGACGTTCGCGTCGGCGAGCGTACTCATGCGGCGCTGACAGGCGCGCACGGGGGCGCCGTTCACATGCACGGTGCACACGCCGCACTGGGCAATACCGCAGCCGAATTTGGTGCCGGTGAGTGCGAGCTCGTCGCGCAGAAACCAGAGGAGCGGCGTGTCGCCGTCGCCGGCGAACGTGCGTGCGACGCCGTTCACTTTGAGGGCAATGGGCAGGGTATTCATGAAATCTCCGGGAGGCGGCGACGCGAAGCCACGGGCAGTGCGGCTGCAAGAACATGGCCCGCCGAGCTCCGGCGCGCGAGTTCAGCCTTGGGGGTCAGCGCAATTCGCTGAGCAGCTGATCGCGATAGTCGCGCATGAACTGCGCGCGCTCACCGGCCATGGTGCGCGCCGCGGGAGTGTTCATGGTCTCGACGATGCGAAAGAGCTTGACCTCGAGATGGTCGAGCGCATACGCCCGGTCGTCGAGCGGGCGGTGTTCCGCGAGCGGATCGGCGGCATCGAAGAGCGCGCGCTGCATGGCGCCGGAGACATAGAACATGCGGGCGAGCCCAATGGCGCCGAGGGCTTCGAGGCGATCGGCGTCCTGCAGGATGGCGGCTTCGAGGGTGCGCGGCGCGACGTTGGCGGAGAAGCTGTGTGCGTGAATGGCGTGATGGACCGCGTCGAGCTTGTCGACGGGGAATCCCGCATCACGCAACAGGGTGACGGCGTCGTTTGCCGAGTGGAGCGATGCCAGCGCGCGCTGTGGTGAGTCTTTGGGATAATTGACGAGGTCGTGCAGGAACGCCGCAGCGCAGAGTGTTTCGAGGTCGACGGCCTCGATGGTGGCGGCGGCGATGCGTTGCGCGTTGAGCCACACGCGCCGCACGTGACCAATGTCGTGCGCACCATCGTGCGGCGCGGGCTCGTGGTCTGCTGCCACATCGAGCCCCCACGCGGTTCTCAGCAGACGTTCGAGCGTCTGATGATCGTGCGGCAGACGCAGCGGGAACGACGTGTTCACGATGTCAGCGTTGCGCCGGTGCGTGCTTCCAGACAATGCGCGAGCCGGTCGCGGCATCGAAGCCCGACGACAGCTCACTGATGACCGCAGGGGTACTCACGGTGACCGGCCGCCCAAGCTCCGCGTAGTAGCGCGCGGTGACGAGATCGCTCACGGCCGGCACCTCGCGCGTGCTGCTGTACAGACGAACGCTGCCGGTGGGCGCGAGGTTGAGCTGCGTCCAGGTGGCGGTGCGATCTTCAATGAGAGAGGGGGTGCGGCCGGTGGCGGGCGCGGCGTACCCGACATCGCCGCCGGTGACCACGCTGCGTGCTTTGGTGGCGCGCGGGATGACCCAGGTTTCCGTGGCGGCGTTCGTGGTGGCAATGGGGACCACCGAAAACGGGCGTTTGCGCTGTGCCCACTGCGGCGACACTTGTGCTGAGACATCGCGCGCAAGGCGGACTGCGCGAAGCAGAAGCGCGGTGTCGAGCGGCTCCGTAAACGCCGCGCGCGTATCGAGTCGTCGTGCCTGCACACGGCGCACCGCGCTGAATGCGCTGTCTACATCGTATACGACACCGATGGGCACGCCGTCGGCAGTCCGTTGGCAGTAAATGCCCCGCGGAGCGCGTGCGGCGGGGCCGAACGAGCCATCGGCACGCAGCCGTGCGATGGTGGGCACGCACTGCAACCAGTAGGCGATGGCCCGCGCGCGCCGATCTGCGACATCGAACGCGCTGTGAAAGCTGGCCGAAAGACCATCGGTTGGCGCTGCCGGTGCGCTGTCGATGGGCGCGACCGCGACGGGCTTTGCTGCGGTTTCAGCCGGAGGCGTGGCACTCGCACAGCCGCTGAGCGCAACGGTAGTGGCCAAGGCCGCAACGGCAACAGCGATGGCCAGCGGGGAACGCGTCATCGGGGAATTGGCAGTCGTGGGCAAAGTCGCAACGTCTGTGGTACGAAGCTGCAACATACCGGATATAGGCCGGAGGCCGTGCCGGCGCACTATGAGGCATGAACATACACCGCACAGATCTCCCGGTCGCGACACGTCGTACTGGCCGGATGCTCGTGGAATTCGACGTTGCCGCGTCCATGCGTATACACCTCGTGTATGCGGGGGCGCGTGGTGGGTTTTTTGAGGTGATGCCGAGGGAGCGGGTGGCGGGGCTGCGGGGGGAGTGAGCAACGGGTGTCTTGTCCGGCGCTTCACTGGCCGACGGCACTAGCCGTCAGGGGGAAGAACGTAAGAACACAGGGGGAAGCACGGTTCGCTCGGCGGGGAACTGCAGTTTCGGTGCTGGTGGATGAAACCGCGCTTCCACCTTTATCCTTGCGTTCTTTCCCCTGAGGGCTAGTGCCGTCGGCCAGTGAAGCGCCGGACCAGACACCCGTAGTTTTCGTTATCTTCCAGCGATGTCGTCCCCCATCGAGCTGTACAAGGAATTCACCGTCGAGGCCGCGCACCGGCTTCCCAACGTGCCTGCCGGCCACAAATGCGCTCGGCTGCATGGGCACTCGTTCCGGATCGAGATCCGGGTGTCGGGGCCGCTCGACCCGACCATGGGGTGGGTCATGGACTTTGCCGACATCAAAGCGGCGTTCCGGCCCATCTATGACCAGCTGGACCACCATTACCTCAATGATGTCCCGGGGCTGGAGAATCCCACCAGCGAAGTGCTCGCGGTATGGATCTGGGAGCGCTTGCGCCCCACGCTGCCGCTGCTGAGCGCGGTGGTCGTCCGCGAAACATGCACCTCCGGCTGCGAGTACCGCGGCCCCCGCTGATCGCGATACCCCCACTTACATGATGGACGGTTCTCATTATCCTTAGTGGGTAATGAGAACCTATTCTCGCTTTCTCACCCTCGTTGTCGTCGGCGTCGTGGCGCTGGCGGGGCTGGTCGTGCCCGCCACCGCCCAGGATACGCATGGCGACATGCGCCATCTTCATGGCGTGGTGGAAGCGGCAGCGACGGGACGGCCCGTCCGCGACGCGGAAGTCGTCGTGACCTGGGGGACGCGCTCGGTCCGACAGCGCACCGATGGGAACGGACGCTTCGACCTCCGTGATCTGCCGGCAAGCACCGTCATGCTGCGTGTGCGGGCACTGGGCTTCGCGCCGAACGCCCGCGAGGTGGAACTGCGCAGCGCCGACCGTCTGCTCACGGTGCACCTCGAGCCCGCGACGACGCTGCTGCAGGAAGTCGCGGTTCGTGCGGACACGCTTGGCGAGCGACTGGCGCGTGTGGCCGCCACCTCGACGCTCGACGCGCAGGCGCTGGCAGCGACCCGCGGGCAAACACTGGGCGAGACGATCAAGAATCTTCCCGGTGTCTCGGTCATTCAGTTCGGGCCGAGTATTGCGAAGCCGGTGATTCGCGGGCTCAACTCGCAGCGCGTGCTGGTCATGAACGGCGGACTGCGCCAGGAAGATCAGCAGTGGGGCACGGAGCACGCCCCCAACATCGACAGTTTCGAAGCGGACGCGGTGACGGTGGTGCGCGGCGCGGCCACGGTGTTGTACGGCGCCGATGCACTGGGCGGCGTAGTGCGCGTGGATCGCGCGGCGCTTCCCGACACGGGCAGCCTGCGCGGCAGTGTCGCGCTCAATGCCTTCTCGAACAGTCGACAGGGGGCGGCGAGTATTGGTGTGGAGGGCGCAGACCTTTCGCTGCCCGGTCTTGGCACCACGGGCTATCGCCTGCGATTGACGTCGCGCATGGCGGGTAACGGTGCGGCGCCCGACTACTACCTGTCGAATACGGGCTTTCGTGAGCTCAACGGCAGTCTCGCCCTTGGTATACGGCGCAGCTGGGGACGCGCCGAGCTGTCGTTCTCGCGCTTCGCCACGGAGCTCGGCGTGTTGCGGCAGGCGCATGTGGGCAATGCCGACGACTTGCAGCGTGCCATGACGATGGCGCCGCGCGACTCGGCGTTCACGTATGACATTGGTCGCCCCAATCAGCGTGTGGCGCACAGCACGATGCAGCTGCGTACGGTGCGCGAGTTTGCCAATGATGCGCAACTCGAAGTGGTGTACGGCCTGCAATACAATCATCGTCGCGAGTACGACAATCACGGACCGCTGCGCTTCCGCAATGAGCCGGCGTTCAACCTCAAGTTGTTCAGCAACTCGCTCGACGTTCGCTACACGCACGCGCGTTACAAGGGCTGGCGCGGCACCGTGGGAACTAGCGCTCTGGCGCAGGGGAATCAGACGCTCGGCAAAGCGTTTCTCATTCCCGGTTACAACCTGTGGCAGGGGGCGGTATACGCACAGGAAGAGCTCGGGCTCGGCCGGTTGTCCATTCTCACCGGCCTGCGTGGCGATCTGATCTCCCAGAGCACGATTGCCTTTGGCGACGTGGGGATTCGTAGTCCGGCCGGCACCACGTCATGGCGAAACATGGCTGGCTCGCTCGGCGCGGCGTATCTGTTGCGCGACGGACTCGACGTCGCGGTGCGTGTCGCGCGCGCGTGGCGCCCGCCGACGGTGGATGAACGGTATGCGCAGGGTGTGCATCACGGCACGGCGCAATACGAACTCGGTGACAGCGCGCTCGATCCCGAGGTATCGCTCGGTGTGGAGAGCACGGTGCGCTACCGTGGTCGCACCGTGCAAATGGAAGCGGCGGCGTATTCGAACACGGTGTCGGGGTTCATCTACCTCCAGCCCACGCAGCCGGTGCAAACCATTCGCGGAGCCTTTCCGGGATTCCGCTACGCACAAGCGGATGCGCGGATGCGCGGGTTGGAGCTGTCGTCGTCGTACACGCCCGTGTCACGTCTGCAATTCTCGGCGAATGGTACGCTGGTACGCGGCACGCGGCGCGCTACCGGAGAAGCGTTGTACGATATGCCCGCCGATCGCATCAACGTGTCGGCGCGATTCATGGGATCACGCCGCACGCTCGGCGAGTGGTTCGTGGGTACCGGTGCTTTGCTGGTGCGACAGCAGGACGGCGTGCCGGCAGGAACGGTATACACGTTGCCCACCGCAGGCTATGCGCTGTTGCAATTGGAAGCGGGTACGCGCGCCATCCACATGCTCGGGCGGACTGCCGACGTGTCGGTGTCGGTGAACAACGCCCTCGATACCCGGTATCGCGATTACCTGAGTCGTTACCGGTTGTTCGTCAACGATGCCGGTCGCGATGTGGTCGTGCGATTGACGATGCCGTTCTGAGTTTCACCCATCATCACCCTTTCACACACTGGAGATTTCCGATGCACAATTATTCGTCCCGCCGTTTCATGGTGCTTGGTTCTGCGGCACTCGTTTCGCTGGCGGCCTGCGGTGACTCGACGACGGCGCCTGGTGGCGAGTCGGAGATCATTTCGCGCGTGACGTTGACGCTGACGCCCACGACCGGTGGCGCAGCGCTCGAGACGTACATCGACGATGCAGACGGTAGCGGTTCCACGGCGCCGTCGGCGCAGGTCGCCATTCCGGCGCTCCGGCGTGGCGTGACGTACACGGGCACGGTGAAGTTCGAGAACCGCCTCAAGACGCCGGCCGAAGACATCACGGCCGAAGTTCGTGAGGAAGCAAACGAGCACCGCGTGTTCTACACGGTGACCGGCACGGGCGCGACGATCACGACGACGGATGTGGATGGTCAGAACCGTCCGTTGGGACTCCGCTTCTCCAAGGCGCTGACGGCCACCGCCACCGCCGGCACGGCGCGCGTGGTGCTCTGCCACTACGACTCGTCGCCGAAGGTGGCCACGGCCACGTCGTGCGTGGGCGATACGGATATCGACGTGACCTTCGCGTACACGATCGCGCCGTAAAGTGCGCCTTCGCGGCAACGGAGGCGACGGGTAGCGACAACGGGCATACTCCTTGCTCGGCTGATATTGTTTTGGGAGACATTCACCCGGAGCATTGATGCCTCGTTGTACGCCCATTGTCGTGACCGTCATCACGTTGTCGCTGCTGACAGCTTGCGCTACCAATCCCGTGACGGGGCGGCGCGAGCTGTCGCTCATTTCCGAGTCTCAGGAAGTGCAGATGGGACGCGAGGCGTCGCAGAACGACTTGCGGCGTGTGGGCGAAGTTCCAAGCACTGCTGCGCAGGCGCTCGTCAAACGCCTTGGGACACAGATGGCCGCCAAGTCGGAGCGGCCGTCGCTCCCGTGGGAATTCCATGTGCTCGATGATGCGGCCGTAAATGCGTTCGCCTATCCAGGCGGATTCATCTTCGTGACGCGCGGGCTCATGACGTATCTCAACAGTGAAGCCGAGCTCGCCGAAGTGGTGGGCCATGAAATCGGACACGTCACCGCCAAGCACTCGGTCGCATCGATGAGCCAACAGCAGTTGGCGCAGATCGGGTTGGTGGGTGCGAGTATCGTGTCGCCCACCATTGCCAAGTACGGTGATTTGCTGGGCACCGGCGCGTCGCTGCTCTTTCTCAAGTTCGGCCGTGACGACGAGCTGCAGGCCGATGCGCTCGGCTTTCAGTATTCACTCGCGCAGGGGTTCGATGTGCGCGAGTCGCCCAAGGTCTTCACCACGCTCGGGCGACTGAGTGGCGGCGCGGGACGCGTGCCCGAGTGGCAGAGCACGCACCCCGATCCGGGCAATCGCATTCAGCGCGCGGAGCAGCGCATTGCGCAAACGGCGCCGGCGGCGCTGACAGGCAAAGCCGTGAATCGCGAATCGTATTTGCGCGTGGTGAACGGCATGGTGTTCGGAGAAAATCCGCGGCAGGGCTACTTCACCGGCACGCGCTTTCTGCACCCCGACCTGCGCTTTCAGCTCGATTTCCCGACTGGGTGGAAGACCGCCAATCAGCCCGATGCCGTGGTGGCCGTGAGCCCCGACAACGGCGCGCAAATTCAGCTCGTGCCGGGACAGGGTACGCCCACGCAGGCGCTGCAGGGGGTGCTGCAACAGCAGGGCGTAACGGTGAAGCAATCGGGACAGACCACCATCAATGGCATTGGTGCCGTCATGGCGGCGTTCGACGCACAGACGCAGCAGGGGACGCTGAGCGGACTGGCGGTCGCGCTGACATACGGGAGCAGTACGTATGTGCTGCTGGGGCTCACCGTCCCGCAGGTGACCGCGCAGCAGGGTCCCGCCATCGAAGCAGCGCTGCGCTCGTTCCGTCCGCTGACCGACGCCGCTGCGCTGGGCGTGCAGCCGGCGCGCGTGGAGATCGTGACGCTCGATCAGACGATGACCGCACAGCAGTTCGTGCAGCGTTACCCGAGTTCGGTGCCGGCAGAGCAGGTGTACGTGATGAACGGTGTGGAAGCGACGACTTCGCTCCCGCGAGGGACGCTGGTGAAGCGTGTGGTGGGAGGAATTGGCAGGTAAGCGCGCCGTCCCGCCAACAAACCGGGCCACCACCTCGCGACCCGCCTCAGCTTGAAATGCCGGCGCGTCCATCGCATGCGCTGTTCGCACAACGACCGTCACCCTTTGTGTGGTAAAGTGTTCTCGACAAACCCTTATGCCGCGAGAAGCCGCCGGTATGCACTAGCGATGTGAGAAAGCCTGGCTAGGAAAAGTAAGGAGTTCCTTCTCGCGGCGTTTGTGCGTGACTGAGGGACGTCGGTGCGTCGACTGCGGGACTCGGCTCGGACGCCCATGCGGTGTTTACGCATTGTGACGGTGAACGCTCCGGCCCTTTTGGGTAGGGGCCGGCGCGGAAATGAAACGGTTTGTACCAGCCACGTGGCGGTGAGCGGACCTCGCGCGGTATTCTGCCGCCTCCAATTGCCGGGATTCCGGCGCTTTCTACTGTGTGATTGGGAGCAAGCCATGCATTTGTGCGACCTACGCGATCTGCGAACACGACGTGTCCGCGCGATACGTCCGAGGTACCTGCTGCGGCTGGGTGCCGTGATCGCGCTAGCGGCCTGCCGAGAGCGGGGCTCTTTCCCGACCTAGGTGCCGGATCGCGCGGCCGAGGCGGAGATCGGTGCGCCGCGCCGCTCGGTGCTGTTGGACCCGACCCCGACCAGCTGCGGGGTGGACTGCGTGCTGGTCCCGGGCGACGTGCCCGGCACCACGACGCGCCCACTGAGCACCGGACCGAATCGCTTCACTGCGGAGAACAGTGTGGCGTGGCCGGACACACTGTCCACCGCCACCGTGATGCTCATGCGGGTGAACGGCGTCATCCCTCGGGCGTACGTCGGCGCGCTGTCGCCCTCGTTCGCCCATCTGCAGGGTACGCCCTACAAGCCCATCGACGCCGACGGCGCGTTCTCCGGCAATTTCTGCTTCGGCGAGATTCGCACGAACTTCCGGGTGTTCGGCTTCGTGGAGCACACGTTGCGTTCGTGCACGGTGTCGAGCACCAACAATGACGCGGACAATCTGATCGTGGCGGAGAAGGTCACGGTAGGACGCCTGCGCGGGAGCGGCACCATCCTGCGCACGGGTATGAACCAGCCGACGTGGCCGGGGTGGTTCAATTGCCTCAATGGTCCGTGTGTCATCGCGAGTCAGGCCGAGCAATCGATCACGCTGCACCCGTGGATGGACAGGCTCGCGCTCACTGCGTCGCCGACGGAGGTGTTTGAAGGCGATTCCGTCAGCTTCACGCCCAGTGTCAGCGGTGGCATGACGATGATCGCCGGCTCCCAGCGATGGAGGTGGGTGCCGCATCGGCGCGCCGTTGGTGGCCAACTGCAGGCGGATCCGCCGGACACGCAGACCGGCGTGTGTGCCAACGGGACCGTGACGTGCCGGGTGCGGGTCTATCGCACCGGGAACATGTATCTCCGCGCGAATTTGAATCCGGCGACTATCGGTGAGCAGGCGTTTGCGAAGGTGGTGGTGAAGCCGCTCAAGCTGGTCGCCACGCCCACCCCCCGTGCGGTGGGCGGTAGTCTGGACTCGGTGCGCGTGCTCGTGCGGACCGTGCCTGAACGCGCCCTCTCATCAATTACGATCGTCGCGATGCCCGCCGCCATGGTGCGTCGGCGAGCGAGTCTGGTCGGTTCAGCTCCCATGTCCGCCGCGTGCAATGCGGCAGCAGGAGCATGTCAGCTGAGCGGCGGAAGCGCGCCAACACCGTTGACCGTTACCGCCACGACGACGCAAGGCATCACCCTGACGACGACCATAAACATCGATAGCATGCCGTGTCCAACCGGCGACCCGGCGCTCGATAGCAAAGAAATGCGTGCATTGATCGATAGTATCTGGCGAATCGGCGGAAACCACGGGAACGCGGCTGACCGCAGAGAACGCACGGCGATGCTTATCGATTCTGGAGGGGTGCTCGTTAGTCGCTACTATGATTTGGACTCCATCTCCTCTCCGTGCGAGACGACAATGGCAACGTCCGACATCAACCAGTTCATTCCACCGCGATGGGTCGTCGGAGTGATGACAATTGTCAGCGTGATACACACACATCCTTTCGGCTTAAGGGACAAGTTCCCGTCAAACTGTCCACCAAGATTCCGTGGGCAGCGCGCCGGGATAGGCCCGAGCTATGTGGACTGGGAGAACTCGTGGAAGGACATGAACGTTCTCAACAACATGTACAAAAACGACACCAACCTCGATCTCTTCTCCCCACTCTACAAGCCAATGATTGTTGACCCCGACTACCTTTGGCTTATCGATCCTCGTAGCACAATTCCTTGGGGGACCGTCGTTTCCGATTCAGTCAAGTACACCATGGCTGACACGGTAATCGTTGGAAACAATCTGCAGGGATGGAAGAGGAACAAGCCATTCACCAATAACAGCTGCGTTACGAAGACAAGTGACGCACCTACAACAATAAAGTAGGAGCAACGATCATGCGTCTTCAACTACTCGCCTTGGTTTTTACCGCGAGCATCTGCGCAACGGCAACACCCGGCATGCCGATGATGACCTCACAGGCCGCCGCTGAATCGCTTAATCCGTGCTCGATGGAACCGCTCAACACTGCCAGAGCTTGGGCGTTTATGGGGGTTTTTCTCAGCGATACCGGTCTTCGGGGAGAGGTCTACCAAGACACTCGTGCCGAGCTTGGCGTTACCGGCGTCCGGTTGAATCAGGTCACGGTGGTACAAGATACTGTCAAGTGCCATGCAGCCATCACTGCTTGGCAACGCCTGTACGCCTCGTTCGGTGTGGCGGATAGCGTGGAGGCCGCGCGGATCAACAATGGGCTGCTATTCCGGCTCACTCCCAATCGCTTCATTCTCGCAACTCCGATGATCAACAAGTTCTCGGGACTGACGTACTTGGCGCTCGATTCTAACGCCGTCGTAATCCGAAACAATCTTTAGCAGACCAAACGCTCGGCGGGGGTCACTACCGTCGATGCGTAGCGGGGGCATCGTTTGCTCCATATCTCTCACCAGCGCCTGACATTGTGACGTGATCAGCTGGGCGAGCCGCCGTAGGTCGCGGATGCAGCAGCGTACTTCCTTCCCTGACGGGCGACCAGCAGTGATCCTGCCACGCACACGACGGCGCCCACGATGAATGGGCCACCCAGTCCGACGAGGCTGGCGACGCCGCTTCCCAAAACGGGGCCGACGACGCGGCCGAGCGACGACGCGCCCTGATACGCGCCCAGCACGCCGCCGCGCTCGTGTGGTGCGGCCGATGCAGCCACGAGGCCGCTCATGCTGGGATTGAAGAGCGCCGATCCCACCGCGAAGACCGACAGCGCCACCAGCAGTAACGGAATGCTGGTGGCGAACGGAACGCCGAGTATGCCGATGGCCGTGAACACGATGCCGACCGTCGCCAGTTTGTGCGGGCCGAAGCGAGTCGTGAGCTTCCCGATGGCGCCGGCCTGCACGGCCACCGAAATGATGCCCGTGAACCCGTACATCCACCCCAGTGTGCGCGGGCCTACGGCAAAGCGTTCGGCGGAATAGAGGGCGAGAGTGCTCTGCAGCAACGCGACCGCCGCGACGACGACGATGGTGGCCACCAACAATCCGCGCAGCACCGGTCGCGTGAAATACACGCCCATCCCCACGCGCCGGGTGTCGGGGGCGCGACGCTTTTCGGGCGGGAGTGATTCGGGGAGGCGCACCAGCGTCAGCACGAAGGCCACGAGCGACAAGATCGCGGCCGCGTGGGCCACGCGGCCGAGGGCGCTGCCGTTGTCGTTGTCCGCACCGGCCAGCAGCCCGCCCAGCGCGGGTCCCAAAATGAAGCCCATCCCGAAGGCCGAGCCGAGGAGGCCGAGCGCCTTGGGGCGCGTGGCGTCGGTGGTGATGTCGGTGGTGTACGCGTAGGCGGCGGAGATATTGCCAGCCGAGAGCCCCGCGATGATGCGCGAGATGGCGAGCGTCACGCCCGTGTCGGCGTACGCGAGCATCCACGAGGAGGCGGCATTGGCGAGCAGCGTGAAGAGCAGCACCGGCCGTCGTCCGATCCGGTCGGAAAGGCTCCCCCAGAGCGGCGCGCCGACGAGTTGGCCGGCGGAGTAGAGCCCCAGGAAGAAGATGACCGACGACGGCGAGACCCCGATGCGTTCCGCGTAGAACGGGAACACCGGGATGATCATGCCGAAGCCGATCAGGTCGAGAAAGACGACAAGAAAGAGTGTGAACACGAGGGGTGGCCGGGGAGCGCGCGCGAACGGAGATTTGGAGAATGAGCGATCAAGACCGCACGACCGGGAGCGGCGCGACCGAGCGTCAGGACCGCATTCTCGAAGATCTGCAAGATGCCGTACAACGCATGCACGTGCTTTCCCGTTCGCCACAGGTGGTGGTGGCCAGCGGCCGGCGCGACCAGGGTGCGCGTCCCATGGCCTGGCAGGTGCTCTTCGAGCGGAGTCTGGGCGCGAAACATCCGCCGCTCCATTATCGGGGGGTGTCGGCGGTGCGGCTGCAGGCGGTGCTGGCCAACGGGTACGACAGCGATCCCACGCTGGGGGTCGTGTGGTCGGGACCCCGTCTCGGCGATGCGATGAACAGCGGGCCGGTCATTCAGGTGTTCCGCGCGGACCGGCTCCCCGACGACGTGAGCCGGGCACTCATGGGGGTCATCGTCTTCGAGGAAGACGGCCTCTCGCTGGTCGGGGTGCGCGCGCTCGTGCAGGAGCTCGGCTTCAAGTAGTCGCGAGGGTTGCACTGCAGAGCACCGCGAATGGCCGTACTCGCATTGATGAGTATCGGCACCGAAGATGCAATGGTGAAGGGTCCAAGCAGGAAACGCTGTGACCTCATCACGGATTCGATGTTGGATCCACAGGTACCTTCTCATGCCACTTGCCCTACGCTCCCAGTTCGGCGCACTCGCTGGTGGACTGGAACACGCCTTTGCCATCGCGACGTTTGCCCACGCCGTGCAGCCCAGCGGCGGCGCACTCACGCCCGTCATCGACTCGCAGCGACCGACGAGCGAATTCGATCGCTTCTCGCGGTTGGTGACACTCCTGCAGGATGTCGTCGCCCATGCGGGCTATACCATCGATGATTTGCGACGTGAAGGGTTCGCCGAGCCGGTGCTGTCGGCGTTGACGATGGCGCATCGGTACTGACTGACGACGTTGGTGTAGCGGCTGCGGCCGCTTGCATGGCGCGGGGGTACCCCCAACGGTACTTTCCGCGCCATGTCACTTTCCGGACTTTTCGACCGCTCGTTGTTGGGGCGGGCCTCGCACCCTGCGCTGGAATTCGAAGACGCGGCGGGTGCGGTTACGCACTACACCTTCGGCGATCTGGAGCGTCGCAGCAATCAGCTGGCGGCGGTCCTGCGCACCCGCGGCGTACACGCCGGTGATCGCCTCGCGTTCTATCTGATCAACCAGCCGGCGATCATCGACCTCTGGCTGGCGTGCGTCAAGTTGGGCGTCATCGTGGTGCCCATCAACGTGCTGTACCGTGAGCGTGAAATTGCGCACATCGTGCAGGATGCCGCGCCGGTGGCGGTGGTGACGACGGCGGCGCAGGCTTCGCTGCTGCCGGGCGGCACGGTGTGGTGGGATGTGGCGACGCTCGGCGCCGAGATGCAGACGGCATCCGCGGAACGGCAGGCGCTGTCACTCGCCGCCGATACGGCCGCAGCAATCGTGTATACCTCGGGCACGACAGGCGCCTCGAAGGGCGCGATCCTCACCCATGGCAACTTTGCCGCGAACGCACTCGCGCTCGTGCAGGCGTGGGAGATCACATCGGCCGACCGGTACCTGGCGGTGCTGCCGCTGTTCCATGTGCACGGACTCGCCAACGGCGTGCATGTGTGGCTGCTGAGCGGCTGTCACATGAAGCTGGTGGAGCGGTTCGAGCAGGAGCGCGCGCCGGGGTGGTTCAGCGCGTACACGCCCACGCTGTTCTTCGGCGTGCCCACCATGTACGTACGATTGCTCGAACTCCCGACGGAGCAGGCGAGCAGCATTGGCGCGTCGGTGCGGTTGTTCGTCTCCGGGTCGGCGCCGTTGCCAGCACCGGTCATGGAAGCGTTCGGTGAGCGCTTCGGTCACGTGATTCTCGAGCGCTACGGAATGACCGAGACGCTCATGAACGTGAGCAATCCGTACCATGGTGAACGTCGCCCCGGGACGGTGGGTTTTCCGTTGCCGATGACGTCGGTGCGCATCGTCGATGAATCGATGCGTGACGTGCCCGACGGCACCAGCGGTGAACTGCTCGTGCGCGGCCCCAATGTGTGCCGCGGCTACTGGAATCGTCCCGATGCCGAAGCGACGGCGTTCGTGGAGGGATGGTTCCGCACGGGTGACGTGGGTGTGCGCGCGCTCGACGGCTACATCACGCTTGAAGGACGGCGTAGTGATCTGATCATTTCCGGCGGCTTCAACATCTACCCGCGCGAGATCGAGGAGCTGCTGGCCGAGCAACCGGGCGTTGCCGAAGCGGCGGTGGTGGGTGTGAAGGACGCAGCGCGTGGCGAAGTGCCGGTGGCGTATGTGGTGTGCGGTGACGACGTGGACCTCGACGCGCTGGGCGCGACGGTGCGTACACAGCTCGCATCGTTCAAGGTGCCGCGCGCGTTCGTGCGGGTGCCTGTCCTGCCGCGCACGGCGTTGGGGAAGGTGCAGCGCCATTTGTTGCCGCCGTGGACGCCGCAGTGAGTCGCACGACGGGTCGCGCGTGTTCATGAGCCCCGCCGCGCTGTCGCTGGTGGCCCTGTTGATCGTGGTGGGCGTGAGTCTCACGTCGCGCCTCAACGTGGGCGTGCTCGCGGTGGCGCTGGCGTGGGGCGTGGGGGTGTTCGCGGCGGGGTGGAAGCCGGAGCAGGTGATGGCGGCATTTCCGTCGTCGCTCTTTCTCACGCTGGTGGGGGTGACGCTGCTCTTTGGTGTGGCGCAGAGCAACGGCAGCATGTCGACGATTACCAACGCGGGGCTGCGCGCGTTGCGAGGGCAGACGGCGCTCATGCCGCTGCTGCTGTTCGTGTTGGCGTTCGGTATCAGCTCGTTGGGTCCGGGGGCCATTGCCACGGTGGCGTTGCTGGCGCCCATTGCGATGGGGCTCGCGTATCAGGCGCGGGTGCCGATGCTGCTTGCCGCGCTCATGATCGGCAACGGCGCCAACGCGGGTAACCTGTCGCCCATCAGCGCGATCGGGGTGTTGGTGTTGTCGCTCATGGAGAAGGCGGGACTGGGTGGCCACGAAATGGCGGTGTTCCTGGCCAACTTTGCCGCGCACGCCATGGTGGCGGTGGCCGCGTGGGCCTTGTTCGGTGGTCCCGCTTTGCGCCGCGCCCCGGCGGTAGAGGCGGAGCAGATTGCGTCGGTGCCGTTCGAGCGTAAGCATGCGGTCACCTTTGCGGTGGGTGCACTCTGGATCGCGGGCGTGTTGTTTCTCAAGCTGCCGCCGGGATTGACCGCCTTTGCCGCGGCGGGTGCGCTGGTGTTGCTGGGTGCCGGCGACGACACGGCGATGCTCAAGCAGGTCCCATGGCCTGTGATCACGATGGTGTGCGGCGTGAGCGTGCTCATTGGGGTGCTCGAGAAGACCGGCGGTATGGATCTGTTCACCACACTGTTGTCGCAGCTGGCTACGCCGGCCACGGTGAATGGCGTGATTGGAGGGGTGACGGGGCTGATCTCGACCTACAGCTCCACGTCGGGGGTGGTGTATCCGGCCTTCATTCCGGCCATTCCCGGGCTCGTGGCCAAGCTTGGCGGTGGCAATCCGTTGGAGATTGCGCTCAGCGTGAATGTCGGCGCGGCGCTGGTGGACGTGTCGCCGCTGTCGACGATTGGCGGGCTGTGCATTGCGGCGGTACCAACGGGGCAGGACACGCGCCGCCTGTTCCGTCAGCTACTCTTGTGGGGCTTTGCCATGAGTGTGGTGGGCGCGCTCTTCTGTCAGACGGTCATCCCACTGTTTGCGATGTAACCGTTCCATTGCGATTTCCCGTTTTCCCGGCTTCATGTCATGTCTGCATCCGACAAGCTCCACCGTTGGCTCGATATTCTGGCTGCTCTGCTGAGTCGTCGTTACCCCTTGCCGCTCAGTGAACTGCGGCGCGAAGTGCCGGGGTATGCCGACGAATCGGTGAAGGAAGACAGCATCCTCCGCATGTTCGAGCGCGACAAGGGCGAGCTGCGTGAGTTGGGCGTCGTCATCGACACCATTCCCGACAGCGACGGTGTCTCGCGCTATCAGCTGCGCAAAGCCGACTTCTACTTGCCGCTGCTGTCGGTGTGCGAAACGCTGCTCCCGTCGGAGACCGAACTGCGCCAGCAGCCGCGATACGGCGCGCCCACCATGGGCGGGAGCGTGCCGTCGCTCGTGCTCACGCCAGACGAGTGTCATGCGCTGCGGCGTGCGGCTGCGCGCGTGTCGGGACTGGGCCACGTGGAGCTTGCCGAAGACGCGGCGCGCGCGCTGCGCAAGCTGCAGTTCGATCTCGAAGTGTTTGCCGAAGGACTACCGGCAGCGGCGGTGTTGCGCGTGGACGGAGATGTGTTCGACACACTCACCGATGCCGTAGCGCTCCGGAAGCGGCTGCGCTTCACGTATCACAGCATGGAGCGCAACGAGACCGCCGAACGCGTGGTGGAACCGTACGGCCTCGTCTTTCTTACGGGCCATTGGTACCTGGTGGCGCGTGATGTGAACGCCCAGGGAATGCGGCAGTTTCGCGTGAGTCGCATTCGCTCGGCGGTGCTGGGCGATCAGCGCAAGCAACATCCTGACTTCGAAGTGCCGGCGACCTTCAACCTTTCCACGTATGCCGCATCGCGACAGGCGTGGGAGCTGGGCAACGGTGATCACCAGACAGTGATCGTGGCGTTTCGCGGTGATACCGGTGTTGTCTCGCAGGGGCGCGCGTTGGGTGAACCGCTGGCGGCGCCGTACGACGAGCAGTTCGCGTCGCTGAGTACGACGCACAGTGTCCGCAGCTTCCGTGTGCGACGCCGCGATACGTTCTTGCGATGGGTGCTGTCGTTTGCCGGTGACGCGCGACCCGTGGCGCCCGACGATGCGGTGCAGGAGTGGACGGCGCTGCTGCGCGCGTCACGTGATGCGCAGGTGGCCGTGGCAACGGAGGCCGCATGATTCGCGCCGATGAACGGCTGCAGCGGTTGCTGCTAGCCTTTCCGCTCATGGCCGATGAGCCGGGCATGTCGGTCGAGGAACTGGCGCGTCGCGTAGGCACCAACACCAAGGTGCTCACGAAAGACTTTGCGTCGCTCGAGCGCTACGACACCCCCGCGGGGTGGGTGGACACGGTGCAGCTGCTCATTCAGCAGGGGCAGGCGTCGATGCAATCGTCGCACTTCAAGCGGCCGCAGAAGCTCAACCGCCCCGAGATGCTCGCGCTCGATCTTGGCCTTGGCATGTTGCAGTCGGAGTTGCCGGTGGACGAACGCGCGGTGGTCGCGCGTACGCGTCAGCTGCTGCAGGCGGTGACGGCGCGTCGTGCAACGAGTGGGTCGGAGGGTGATCGCCGCGAAGATGCTGTCATGGCGGAGAGTGTGCGCGCGTCGCAGCTGGCGATGCTTGCGGTGTTGCAGCAGGCGCAGGAACAGCAGCTCGTGGTGACGCTGGAGTATCAGCGTCCCGACGAGGTGCAGCCGGGGGTGCGTCGGGTGCGTCCGTATGCGCTGCTGCGCGCTGATGCCCACGTGTACATGGTGGCGTGGTGCGAGCGCGCGGAGGCGTTGCGCGTGTTCCGTCTCGATCGCGTGACCGGGGCGACGCTCACCACCGATCGCTATGACGTGCCCGCTGACTTTTCGCTGGCGCAGGTGCTGCAGCAGGGCGGCGTCTTCAAGCGTGACGACAGTGTGGAAGACACGTTGGTCGTGCGCTACTCACCGCAGGTGGCGCGGTGGATTGCCGAACGGACCGGCGGTACGGTGGCCGACGACGGCACGTTGGAGGTGTCGTATCCGCTGGCCGACGAAGCGTGGGCGGTGCGGCACATTCTGCAGTATGGGCCCGATGCGGCGGTGGTCTCGCCGGGGGCGGTGCGTGAGCGCGTGCTGGCGGTGCTGCAGCAGTTGCTCGAGGTGGCTGACGGCGCGTGACCTTGTGCGTTCTTGTGCCTGATGGGGGGAGCCGATGAGCTGAGGAGGCCTCAGTCGTCGTCTTTTTCGCTGGGGATGAGAATCCAGCCGAGTACGGTTGAGGCCACGCTGACGAGCAAGGCGCCGATGAAGGCCGGGCCGAAGCCGTCGACGTGGAAGGGGATCTGCAGGCGCGTCGCGAAGGCGCTCGTGATGAGCAGCATGGCGGCATTGAGCACCATCGAGAAGAGCCCCAGCGTGATGATGAGCACGGGGAGCGAGAAGAACTCGATGATGGGACGGATGAACGCATTGGCCACCCCGAACACCAGCGACAGGGTGAGCAGTCCCGTGGCGGTGCCGGTGTAGCGGATGCCGTCGATGAACTTCGCGGCCATCCACAGCGCGGCGGCATTGATCAGCAGTCGTAACAGCAGGTTCATGACTGAAGAATGTGCACGCGCTGTGGAGTGCGCGAGGTCAGGGGCGCCGTTCGCGCCAGGCTTTTTCGAGGACCGGCTTGATCACGGCGGTGAACTCGTCGTAGGCCGGTGGCTTGAAGTGCAGGCTGTCGGGCTTGAACAGCTCACCGCGGATTTCGCCCCGTGCGTCGAAGAGTACGGGGTTGAGATCGATGTAGCGCAGCCAGCCCCCTGAGCGGGCGGCTTCGTCTTTCATGGCGGCATTCACCGAGTCGACGACGGCCCAGCGGGCGCGCTTGTCGGGGGCGCGCTGGATGGCGGTGAAGAACACCACCGTGTTGGGGAGCGCCGTGTGCACCTTGGTGTTGAAGAGGCGGATACGCTCGATGATCCCGCCGGCGGCGTGCTTGCCGTTCACATCGTTGCTGCCGCAGTAGTAGACCACGAACGCCGGCTTGTAGGGGAGCACGATGCGGTCGGCGTAGTGGAGCACTTCCCACGTCTTCGATCCGCCAAAGGCGCGGTTGAAGGCCGGGAGCGGAGCCATCTGCTCCGAAAGGCGTTCCCATTGTCGGAATATGCTGCTCCCAACGAAGACGATCCCGCCGGCGGGTGGGGGCGTCTCGCGATCGCGCGCCTCGAAGGCGGCAATCGCGTCGGCAAACCCCAGCTTGGAGCCCTTGGGGACGTAGGCGGGGAGGGGGACGGAATCGGCCGCTTGGGCCGGGAGGGGCCGCGGCGCACTCAGCGCGAGTGACGCGGAGACGGCCGCGGCAAGCGCCCAGCGGCCCCGGCGCTTGACAGGGGATGGAACAGGTCGGTAGCGTAGGCGAGAAGTCATATTATGACTTTATCACCGGATCTTATGGCTGACCAGAGTACCCACCCCTCCTTTTCGCTGCGGCCGATCAGCCGCACCCGCCTCCCGAACGACCTGGCGGAGCGGCTCAAGCAGCTCATCCAGAGCGAGTACGGCCCCGGCGACCGCCTCCCGTCCATCGCGGCGCTGGCCCGCGAGTTCGGCGTGGGCGCCCCCACCGTGCGCGAGGCGCTCAAGCGGCTTGAGATGGCGGGGACCGTCTCCATCCGCCACGGATCGGGCGTCTACGTGGGGCATCGCAACGATGCGCTGCTCATGAGCAACCCGGTGTTCACGGGGATGCCCTCCAAGCAGCAGCTGCTCGACCTCATCGACGCACGCGCGGCCATCGAAGTCCTCGGCGCTGAGCGGGCGGCCCGCGAAGCCAGCGAGGAGCAGTTGGCGGAGATGGAAGCGCTGCTCGCCAAAGCGGCCGCCAATCTCACCAACGACGATGTGCTCAACCAGACCAACATGGCCTACCACCGCATGATCGCGGTGTCGTCGGGCAATTCGGTTTTCGCGCAGCTGCTGGAGGTGCTCACCTCGCTCTTCACGCGCGAGCAGCGGGCCATTCTCGACATCCAGAACTCCCGCGCCGAAGACCATCGCGAGCACGTGGAGATCTTCGAGGCGTTGCGCGCCCGCGATGCATCGCGCGCCGGACACCTCATGCGTGCGCACCTCGACAAAGTCCGCACCGACCTCCAGCGCTGGGATCCGGCGGTGCACCCCCTGCCGGTGCTCGCCCGACCGGCCTGACGCTCCGCCGTCGTTCCTGCGTTTCCTCTTCCCTCCCGCAGTCCCGCTTCATCGTTCCGCGCCTCTCTCTCCCGGCGCGCACCCGAACAGACCTCTCCATGAATCGCACTTCTTCCATCGTGGCACTCGCCGCGTTGCTGGTGGCGTCCGCTGTGCCGGCACTGGCGCAGTCCGGGCCACTGCTGCGCGGTCGTATCACGGCTCGTGACAACGGCGAAGTCATTGCCGGCGCCACCATCGTCATCTCCGGCACGCGTATCGGTACGGTGACCAACGAGGACGGCCGGTACTCGTTCACCACGCGCGGCGCCAATGACACGCTCGTCATCAGCCGCATCGGCTACCGCGAGCGTCGCGAACCGGTGGCCGGCCGCACCACCGTCGACGTCACGCTCGAACGCACCGCGCTCACGCTGAGCAACGTCGTCACGGTCGGCTACGGCACACAGAAGCGTTCCGACATCACCGGATCCGTGGTCTCGGTGCCCACCGATCGCCTCGAGGACCGGCCCAACGTGACCGTCGCGCAGGCGCTGCAGGGATCGTTGCCCGGTGTCGCGGTCGTGAACACGGGGGCCGGCGCTGAGCCCACGCTCAACATCACGGTGCGCGGGCAGCGCTCCATCTCCGCCAACAGCTCACCGCTGGTGGTCGTCGATGGGATTCCCTACAACGGGCCGCTCTCGGAAATCAATCCGGGCGACGTTGCCTCGATCGACGTGCTCAAGGACGCCTCGGCGACGGCCATTTACGGTGCACGCGGCGCCAACGGCGTGGTGCTCGTCACCACCAAGAAGGGGACCACGGGCAAGGCGCGCGTGCAGTACAACGGCAGTGTGGGATCCCAGGAGCTGGCGGAGCTCCCGCGTGTGATGAACGCCGAAGAGTTCAAGACGTTCAAGTGTGAGCGCCTGCGCGTTCGCCCCGATCAGACCTGCGCCGAGCTGTTCACGCAGACGGAGAACGACAACATCGCGCAGAACATCGATACGCCGTGGCAGAAGCTTGGCACGCGTACCGGTCAGCAGATCCAGCATGATCTGTCGGTAAGCGGTGGCAGCGACGACACGAAGTATCTGCTGGGCGGCTCGCTGCTCGACGTCTCCGGTGTGGCGAAGAACGATCGCTATGTGCGCACCACGTTCCGTGCCAACATCGATCAGAAGATCCGCTCGTGGCTCACGGCCGGCACCTCGACGCAGTTCGCGCGCACCGATCGCAGCGGTCTGCCCATCAGCTTCACCGATTCGTACTATCTGAATCCGCTCATCAAGCCGTTCAACGCCGACGGCAGCATTCTGATCAACCCGTGGCCCGAGCAGCCGATCAACGGCGCCAACCCGCTGGAGAATCTGTTCGTGTCCGACGACGCGGTGAACAACCGCATGTTCACGTCGAACTACGCGCAGGTGACGGTGCCGAAGATCCCGGGACTGTCGTTCCGTCTGAACGCCGGCGCCGATCTCACTAACAGCAACAACGGGCGATACTACGGCCGCAACACCGGCACGGGTCAGCGCAGCGCCGGTACGGCGACCACGAGCAATTCCATTCGCAACGACTGGACGGTGGAAAACCTGGCGCGCTACGCCAAGACGTTCGGGCGCCACGCGATCGACGCGACGGGACTGTACAGCGTGCAGTCGAGCAGCATCGAAACGCGCAGCCGTGATGCGCAGGGCTTCCCCAACGACGTGCTGGGCTACCGGTCGGCGCTGGCGACGCTCAACGTGTCGAACGCCTCGGTCGTCGAATCGAAGATCGTTTCGCAGATGGCGCGCCTCAACTACGGCTACGACGAACGCTACCTCGCGACCTTCACCACCCGTCGTGACGGCTACTCGGGCTTCGGGGCGAACAACAAGTACGGCGTCTTCCCGTCGCTGGCGCTGGCGTGGAACGTCTCGAACGAAAGCTTCTTCCCGTTCAAGGATCAGGTGGATGCCTTCAAGCTGCGCTACACGCGCGGCCGCAACGGTAACCAGGCGATCAACCCGTACCAGACGCTGTCGCAGCTCAACGATCGCTCGTATCTGAACGGTGACGCGTCGGCGCCGGGTTATATCCCGTCGACGCTTGGCAATCCGGATCTCAAGTGGGAAACGACGACCTCGAGCAACATCGGCTTCGACCTGTCGATGCATCAGGGACGCGTCACGTGGACCTTCGAACGGTACGAAGCCGACACGCGCGACCTGCTGCTCTCGCGTTCCATCTCGTCGGTTCAGGGCATCACGCGCATCACGCAGAACATCGGCCGCACGTCCAACTGGGGCTGGGAATCGCAGATCTCCACCATCAATCTCGATCGTGGTGGCTTCCGCTGGTCAACGGACCTCAATGTCTCGGTGAACCGCAATCAGATCGTCGATCTGTACGGTGACGGCAAGAGCGATCTTGCCAACCAGTGGTTCATTGGCATGCCGATCGACGTGAACTTCGCCTACAAGTTCGACGGTATCTGGCAGGTGGCGGACACGGCGCGCATTCGCACGTCGCCCCAGCCGACGGCCCGGCCCGGCGATGTGCGCATTCTGGATACCAACGGTGACGGCAAGATCGACCCGACCGACCGCACGATCATCGGCAGCCTGCAGCCCAAGTACACGGGTGGCATGACGAACACGGTGCGCTTCAAGGGCATCACGGTGAGCGCGTTCGTGCAGACCGTGCAGGGGGTGACGCGCCAGAACGTGTTGCGCAGCACCGGTCAGGTGAACTCCAACGTGAGCCGCAACATGCTGCTGCAGCAGTACTGGACGCCGCAGAACGCGATCAACACGTATCCCGCCAACAACCAGACGAGCAATCCGCTGGGTGTGGACTTCTACGAGGACGCGAGCTTCGTGCGTCTCAAGGACGTGGCCGTGTCGTACGAACTTCCGAAGGGATCGTTCTCCCGCCTCGGCGTGCAGTCGGCGCGCATTTATGTGAACGGCCGAAATCTGTGGACGAGCACCGAGTGGACCGGCATGGATCCGGAACTCAGTTCGCAGCGCGCAGTGCCGCTCGAGCGCTCGTACACCGCGGGCCTCTCCATCCGGTACTGACCCATGACGACCACTACTTCAAACATCCGGGGCTCCCGTATGCCCGCTGCCGCGCGTTCGTTCCTGCGCCGCACGCTGTTGGTTTCCGGCAGTGTCGTGATGGCGCTGTCGGCCAGCGCCTGTGACACCGACAAGCTGCTCGTCGAAACACCCAAGGACATCATCGTCGCCGACAACCTCTATTCGAATCTCGAAGGCTTCGAAGCCGGGTTGAACGCACTCTACGCGCAGGTGCGCCGCGAGCGGTGGGGGCAGGATGAGTCGAATAACGAGTTGCTGATGATCCCCATGACCATCGGCACCGACAACGGCTTCGGCAACTTCGTCTCACCCAACGAGCGTACGTTCCAGGAGTTCGGCGTGCGCATGGCGCCCACCGACGGGTTCATCACGAACATCTGGAACGTGATGTACCAGACCATCAACGCCGCCAACACCATCATTGCGCGCGCGGAGAATCCGGCGGTCAAGTGGACGACGTCGGATAAGGCCCGTGTGGTGGCCGAAGCGCGACTCATTCGCGCCTGGGCGTATCGCCATCTGTCGTACCTGTATGGCGATGTCCCGATCAACACGCAGGAGTCGTCGGGCACGAGCATTCGCAATGACTGGGAGCGGGTGCCGCGCGATTCGGTGCGTCGCTTCATCGTCAGCGATCTGCTCTTCGCCGAAGAGAACCTGCCGCTCACGTCGGGGAACGCCGGCAAGGTCACGAAGGGTGTGGCGCAGCACTACCTGGCCGAGATGTATCTCGCGCTCAACCAGCCGGCGCTCGCCGAGCAGAAGGCACAGGCGGTCATTGCGAGTGGCACGTACCGGCTGATCACGTCGCGCTATGGTGTGAAGCGCACGGAGCCGGGTGTCGCGTTCATGGATCAGTTCCAGGACGGCAACGTGAACCGCGCGCAGGGCAACACCGAAGCGCTGTGGGTGCTGCAGTATGCGGAGCTGGTGAACGGTGGTGGTGGCAGCATCATGCGCCGCTATTGGGTGAACCGCTACGAGCAGAACCGCGGTATGCAGATTTCGACGGACAATGGCGGCCGTGGCATTGGTCGTCTGGCCATAACGCGCTACGGGCTCAACCTGTACGAGCCGCAGGACCAGCGTGGTGGTGCGTTTGCCGTTCGTCGGTTCTACACGTTCAACAACCCGGCCACCCTGCCGGCGGGACGTCGCGTTGGCGACACGCTGCTCACGGTGGTGGGTCCGGTGGAGCGCCTCAACGATTTCCTGTGGCCGAGCACGCGCAAGTGGGATTGGGCGAGCGCGATCGACCCGCAGGGCGGTGCGACGTTCGTCGATCAGCCGTACCTGCGATTGGCCGATACGTACCTGCTGTTGGCGGAAGCGCAGTTCAGGCAGGCGAAGCTCACCGAGGCGGCGGCGAATCTGAACATCGTGCGCGCCCGTGCCGGTGCGTCGACGATCACGCCGGCGCAGGTGACGCTCGAGTTCATTCTCGATGAGCGTTCGCGCGAACTCGTGACGGAAGAGCAGCGGCGTTACACGCTCATGCGCACGGGCACCTGGTATGACCGGACGGTACGTTTCAACCCACTCGCGCGCGCCGCGGTGCAGCCGCGTGACTCCCTGTTGCCCATTCCGCAGTCGGTCATCGATGCGAACCTCGGGCGCAAGATGAACCAGAACCCGGGTTACTGAGCACGTGATGTCGCGGATGAAGCAGTGGTGCCTGGGCATGGCCGCGGTGGCCATGCTGCACGGGGTCGATGCCCGGGCACAGGGGGGAGGGCGTGTCGAGCGCAGCCTGAACGATGGCTGGCGTTTCGCGTACGGCGGGCAGTCGTATGGCGATCGCTTCACGGCGCTCGTCGAGCCCGGCAAGTTCCGGAGCTTCGAGCGGGCGCAGGATGCGGACGACGGATGGGAACAGGTCACGATTCCGCACACGTGGAATGCACGTGATCCGTTCGACGATGTGCCGGGCTACCGCCGCGGGGTGGCGTGGTACCGTCGCTATCTCACGCTCGACAGCAGCTATACGGGCAAGCGCCTCTCCCTCTCCTTCGAAGGGGTGAATCAGGTGGCCGATGTGTACGTGAACGGCGCATGGGCCGGACGACACAGCGGCGGCTACACTGGATTCACCTTCGACGTCACGCGGTTCATGACCGTCGGCGCCCGCAATCTGATTGCGGTGCAGGTGAACAACGCGCACGATCCGTTTCTCGCTCCGCTGGCTGTCGATTTCGTGTTGTACGGCGGCATCTATCGCGATGTCTGGCTCATTGCGACCGACCAGGTGCATGTCCGTGCTGGCGCGTTGGGCGATCGGGGGACCGTGGTGCGCACCCCGCAGGTCTCACGCGATTCGGCGGTCGTCGAAGTGGAAGCCACGGTCGCCAACGACGGCGCCGCTCCGCGCACGGTGACAGTGGCGCATGTGCTGACCGATGCCACTGGGAAGGAAGTGGGGCGGCGGGAGTCGCCGCTCACGTTGGCGGCCGGTGCGTCGAGCACGACACGCGGTCGCTTGCCCGTTGTGGCTCAGCCGCGCTTGTGGAGCCCGGATACGCCGTATCTGTATCGTGTGCACACCGAGGTGCGCGATGGGGCACGTGTGCTCGATCGTGTCACCGATCCGGTGGGGTTCCGTTGGTTCCGCTTCGATTCCACCGGCTTTCACCTGAACGGCGCCAAGCTCACGCTGCGCGGCACCAACCGTCATCAGGATCACGAGAAGTTCGGGTCGGCGTTGTCGAATGACTTGCATCGTCGCGATCTCGAGATGATCAAGGCGATGGGCGCGAACTTCCTGCGGCTGGCGCACTACCCGCAGGACCCTGCGGTATTGGCAGCGGCCGACGAGCTTGGCCTGCTGCTTTGGGAAGAGATTCCCGTGGTCGACTACATCAACGCCGATTCCCGCTTTACCGCGGCGACGGTGACGCAGATGCGCGAGATGATTCATCAGCATCGTCATCACCCGTCGGTGGTGTTGTGGGGTCTGATGAACGAAGTGCTGCTCTGGTCGGGCGAGGGGGAGCGGATCAGCCGCCACATCGATACGACCTACCTGCGGCAGGTAAAGGCGCTCGAAACGACGCTCGACAGTGTGGCGCGCGCGGAAGATCCGTCGCGTGTCACCACCGTCGCGCTGCATGGCAGCGACGACTACGAAAAGGCCGGCCTCGGTATTCAGACGCCGGTGGTGGGCGTCAACCGCTATGACGGTTGGTACAGCGGCGTGTTCGCCGACTTGGGGAAAGGGCTCGACCGCCGTCGTGCAGCGCATCCGGCGCAGTCGCTCATTCTCAGTGAGTACGGCGCCGAAGACGATTACCGCGTGAACAGTCTGGCGCCCGAACGGTTCGACTTCAGCGGGACGTGGCAGCGCCGCTATCACGAGTCGTATCTGCGGCAGTTGGCGGCACGTCCGTGGCTCGCCGGCAGCGCGGTGTGGAATCAGTTCGACTTTGGCAAAGGCGAGATTGGCGGTTCCATTCCCTTCCGCAACCAGAAGGGGCTGCAGACGTGGAATCGCGAGTACAAGGATGTGTACTTCCTGTACCAGGCCAACTGGACGACCAAGCCCATGGTGCACATCGCGAGTCGCACGTGGACGCGTCGCAGCGGCAGCGACAGCACGGCGCCGCTCGGTGCCGGAATGCGTGCGGTTCGTCAGCCGGTCGATGTGTACTCGAACGCGGCGCGCGTCGAGCTATTCGTGAACGGGCGCTCGCTTGGCGTTCGCGTGCCCGACGACGTGAAGCGCATCACGTGGGACGTGCCGTTCGTCGATGGCGCGAACGTGCTCGAGGCCCGCGCGGTGGGCGCGACGGCGTCGGATCGTCTGGTGATCACCTTCACCTATCGCGCACCCCTGCTCGCCGATTTCTCCGTGCCGTTCAAGGAGATCGCGGTGAATGTGGGGAGCCAGGCCGAGATGGCCGATGTGGACGGCGTGATCTGGCTCGCCGATCGGGCATACACGAAGGGGAGCTACGGCTATGTGGGTGGTGAGGCCGTCCCGTTCTCGAAGGAGCTTCCGGTGCGTGGCACGTCGCAACCGCCGGTGTACATCACCTTCCGCGAAGGGCTCAGCGCCTATCGCTTCGACGTGCCCGATGGCGACTACGAGCTTGAACTGCGCTTCGCCGAGCCGAACGCGACGCCGGCGGGTGAGCGGGTGTTCGATGTGCAGGTGAACGGGACGCCGGTGGTGACGATGCTCGATCTGGTCACGCAGGCAGGGACGGGTATTGCGGTGCCCGTGCTGGTGCCGGTGCGCGCCGTGAATGGGGGCGGGCTCGACGTGCGTTTCGTGTCGCGCAAAGGGAAGCCTATCCTGAGCGCCGTTCGGGTACGGCGTCAGTGAGGGCGCACAGGCGGCCCTCGCGGGTCCTGACGGCGGCGGCGCTCGGCGCCTGTGCCGGAGTACTCACGGGTACTCCGCTGTTTGCGCAGTCACGCACCGAGCTGCTGCGCGCCGACGCGCAGCGTCGTGACGCCTTTCGCACGCAGGTGTTCACCGAGAGTGCGTCCATGCGCGTGGACGTGCAGCTGCGAGCGGGCACCGCGGTTGGTCAATCGGTACAGGCGGTGCTACGCGATACGCTCGGGACTACGGTGTGGCGTGGCACCCTCGGCACGTTGAGTGCGCGCGGCGACGCCGCGGTGCTCTCCGCCCGTGTGTCGGTGCCCCGCGTACAACGATGGTCACCCGCGTCGCCTGTGCGCTACGATCTCGTTGTCATGGTCGGGACGCAGGCCGACACGGTGCGCGTAGGCTTCCGTACGATCAGCACGGCAAACGGTCGTATTCTGCTGAATGGGCAACCCGTGTTTCTCAAGGGGAACGCGATCAACCCGCCGGGACGCAATATTCCCGACTCGCTGGCGCAGAGTGGACGATTCGCGCGCGACTACCTCCGCTTTCTGCGTGCGCAGGGAGTGAACATCGTGCGACTCGGCAGTCCGTCGGCCGTATGGCTCGATGCGGCCGACGACGTGGGGATGCTGGTGTTCCAAGGCAACTACGGCACGCCGCGCGGCGGATCGGCCACACGCGTGCCGGCCAACCAGGCGGCCAGCATTGCGTGGTACCGCGATACGTTGCTGGCGCAGCAGGTGAACCATCCCAGTGTCGTGATCTATGCGCTCACCAATGAGACCGCCGATCACGAGGTGCACTACATGTCGGACGGTGCGGCAGCGATGGAGCGCTTTCTCGCCGTCGTGCACGACAGCGTGACGCGCTGGGATCCCACCCGCCTCATCATTGCCAACGCCGGCTATGGCTTTGGACGCACGGGCGACCTGTGCGACATGCACCGCTACTGGGGCTGGTACTACAACTCGTTCCTCAGCTTCTACACGCTGCGCGACGCCAGCAGCTGCTTGCGTGGAAGCAAGGCGCAGCCGATCACGCTCAGCGAAGTGATCGGCAACTACACCGGTGCCGACGGCCGCTACAACCTGGTGTCGGATACCAAGCAGCCTGACTCGCAGCTCAACTGGACGGGCCACGCGCCCGACGCCGAGCAGGGACCGCGCGCGCAGGCGTATCAGGCGTGGCTGTCGGGACAGGCGATCGAGATCACGCGTCGGTTGCGCAGCAAGAATGGCAATCTCGCGGGGATCGTGCCGTTCACGATTCTCTTCTCCAACTGGCACGGCATTACCTCCATGCGCGACATGGGTCCCAAGCCCGTGGTGTCGCAGCTGTCGCGCTCGTTCCGTCCGGTGCTGTTGTCGTGGGAGTCGTGGACGCCGCAGCGCTATGCCGGTGATCGTTGGCCGGTCGTGGCGCACGTGGTGAACGACGCCGAGGATGGCAAGGCCATCACGGGAGCGACGCTCGTGGCGACGTTGCGCGACAGCGCCGGGCGTACGCAGCGTGTGGTGCGCGTGAAGTGGCCCACGGTCGCGCACTATGCCGCGACGGAGCAGGCACTCCCGATGAACTTGCCCGCCAACGCCAGCGGCACCTGGTCGCTGCGCGGTGTGCTGGTGCGCGGCGCTGACACGCTGAGCGAGAACACGGTGTCTGTTCGCGTGCACCCGCGTGCTGCGGGTGTGCCGCTCGCTGCGTCTTCGCGTGCAGTCAAGCTCTATGACCCGAGTGGGCGCACGCGTGCGGCACTCGCGGCGGTTGGTATCCGCACGGTGCCCATCGTCAGCATGGCAGGGCTCGACCCCGCGGCGGATGCCGTGGTCGTGGGCAGCAATGCCTGGGACGCGACGCTCAGCAATCAGGTGGGGCTGCTGGAGGTGTTCGTGACGCGCGGCGGACGCGCGCTCATCCTCGATCAGCAGCCGGGGACGTTTGCGACGCAATGGCTCCCCGGTGGCGTGCGGCCGTCGGTGACGGCGCTCGATCACGCCGACATCATGCCCGGTGGACGTCCGTGGGCGCAGGGGATGGCCATCAATCCCGAGCGCCCCACGCATGCGGTGTTCGCCGGACTCACGCGCGACGATCTCTTCTTGTGGTCCGATTACACGGGGTGGCGCGAGTCGACGCCGGGTTTCCCGGCGGTCTATCCGGTAACGCGCGGCTATGCGCTCACGCGCACGCAGGAGCTTTCGCGCGTAGCGGTGCTTGCCAACTACGACCACGGTCTCGTGGGCCACGCGCTCACCGAGCACTTCATCGGCAAGGGGAGTGCGCTGCTGTCGGCGTTCGACATGGTACCACGTGTATCGCGCGATCCCGTGGCCGACCGCCTGCTGCGCAACCTCGTGACGTATATGGCCGGCGAGGGCGAGCACGATGCACAGCCGGTGATTGCGGCGCCCATTGTGTGGGGTGACTACGGGTCCGAGCATGGGATCGTTACGGGTGTCAACAACGGACTGCTGGTGCACACGGTCCCCACGATGCCTGCGCCAATGCGTGCCGCGAACGCCACGCAAATTGACGCCGAAGGGTTCTGGTTGGCGGGTGGTGAGAGTGGCGGATGGAACACGCGGCCGGCGGTACAGTATGTCGCGCGCGGCCGTCGTCCATACGGACCGTACGAGTTCACCTCGGGCGGGTCGTATCGGCTCCTCGATGCGACCGATACCGAAGGTGAGGGACGTGTGTGGTGGCGCGTGCCGAACGGTCGCACCACGGTATCCACGCTCGTTCTCAACCCCACCGCGGCACCATTGCCGGTCACGATTGGCATCAACGGCCGTCGCGTGTCGGCCACGATCGCGCCCAACGACAGCGCGATGGTGTCGCTGCCGTTGTCGGGCAACAGTGTGGCCATGCACGTTCGCGGTGATCGCCGACTCGTGCTGCTCCGAACGGAAACGCGCTGACGCGCGGCGCTGTTCGCAGCGGCGCGGACCTCTTCATCTGATCTTTACGGTATGACCGATCTTTTTGATATTCGCGGCCGCGTTGCGGTCGTGACCGGTGGATACGGGGTGCTGGGTGGCAGTATGGCCAGTGCCCTGGCGGCCGCGGGTGCGCGTGTCGTCATCTTGGGCCGTCGTGTCGACGAAGCGCGCGCGATGGTGTCGCGCCTTACGGAGGCGGGCGGTGAGGCGATGTACGTCATTGCCGACGTCGCCGATCGCCCCGCGCTCGAACAGGCGCGCGCCGCTGTGCTTGCCGCGTGGGGAAGCGTGGACATTCTGGTGAATGCCGCCGGTGGCAACGTCGCGCGTGCGCGGACCGACCATGGCCCGCCATTCGACATGCCCATGGACGCATTCGATGAAGTGTTGCGTCTCAATCTGCACGGCACGGTGTTGCCATCGCTGGTATTCGGTGCCGCCATGGCCGACAACAAACGTGGCAGCATCATCAACATCTCGTCCATGGCGGCTACGCAGGCGCTGAGCGGCGTCATGGGTTACTCGGCGGCGAAGGCGGCGGTGGAGAACTTTACCAAGTGGCTCGCGGTGGACCTCGCGCGGCGTTGCGGCGAGGGATTGCGGGTGAACGCCATTTCGCCCGGCTTCTTCATTGCGGCTCAGAACCGGGCGGTGCTCGTGGACAGCGAGGGCCAGTGGACGCCGCGCGCCCGCGCCGTGCTGGCCAAGACGCCCATGGGACGCTTTGGCCGTCACGAAGAGCTCCACGGGGCGGTACGATTCCTCTGCAGCGATGCTGCGTCGTTCGTGACAGGCACGGTGCTCCCCATCGATGGCGGATTCTCCGCGTTTACCGGAGTCTGATCGCCATGTACGTCTCTCCACACCGCGGTGCGCCGATGCGCGCCGCACAGGATCGTGCTGCATGAAGATGACGTTCCGTTGGTACGGGCCGGCCGACCGAGTGCCGCTCGCACACATCAGACAGATTCCCGGCGTGCATGGCATCGTGAGTGCCGTGTACGATGTGCCGGTAGGCGACGCGTGGACGCGCGATTCGGTGGCGCGCCTCACCGATGCCATCGACAACGCGGGACTGTCGCTGCAAGTCGTCGAAAGCATTCCGGTGCACGAGCACATCAAGCTTGGTGCCCCCGATCGTGATCGCTACATCGACGCGTGGTGCGAAAGTTTGCGCCAGGTGGGCGCGGCGGGCGTGCCGGTTGTGTGCTACAACTTCATGCCCATCTTCGACTGGATGCGCACCGATCTCGCGCATCCCATGCCCGACGGCTCCACGACGCTCACGTACAGTGACGAGGCGATGTCGCGCTTCGACCTGAGTCGCGGCACCGGTGAGCTGCCGGGATGGAGCATGGCCTACGACGCCGATACGCTGGGCGCGCTGCTCGCCCAGTGGCGCACCGTCGACGCCGAAGGGCTCTGGGAGAACCTCGCGTACTTCCTCGAGCGCGTGGTGCCGGTTGCCGCGTCGGTCAACGTGAAGCTGGCCATCCATCCGGACGATCCACCCTGGTCGATCTTCGGATTGCCGCGTGTCATTACCGACGTGCACGCCCTGCGTCGTTTCCTGTCACTCGTAGATCATCCCGCCAATGGCCTTACCTTCTGCACCGGATCGCTGGGCGTGCTCGCAGAGAACGATCTGCCGGCCATGGTCGACGAGTTCGCCGCGCAGCAGCGCATTCACTTCATGCACTGCCGCAACGTGAAGCGTCGCAGCGACGTGCTCGGCGCGCGCATTTTCGATGAGGTGCCGCACCCGAGTGCGCACGGTGATGTGAACATGCGTGGCGTGTTGGCGGCCCTGGCACGTCACGGCTATACCGGCTCGATGCGCCCGGATCATGGCCGCATGATCTGGGGCGAAGAGGGACGTGCGGGGTATGGGTTGTACGATCGCGCATTGGGCGCGATGTACCTGCAAGGACTGTGGGAGGGAGTGCAGCGATGAACACGATACGTGCAGTTTCACACCGTCGGCTCGCCGCTGCGGCGACGTTCATCCTGTCGGCACTTGCCCTGCCCGGTGTGCGTGCCGTAGCACAGGGTAGCGCGCGCACGGCACCGCGCAATCTCGAGCTGTTCCTGCTCGTGGGTCAGTCGAACATGGCGGGCCGCGGTACGGTCGAAATGCAGGACAGCGTGGCGGTGCCGCGCGTGTACATGCTCGATGCGGCCAACGCGTGGGTGCCAGCGCGCGAGCCCATGCATTTCGACAAGCCGAAGGTGGTGGGTGTCGGCCCAGGCCGCGCGTTCGGTGTGGACATCGCGACCGCGTGGACCACGGCGGAGATCGGGCTCATACCGGCCGCGGTGGGAGGCTCGTCCATTCGTTCGTGGGCACCGGGCGCCCTGGATGCTCCCACCAAGACGCATCCGTACGACGAGGCCGTGGCGCGCGCCAGGGCCGCGCTGGCCTCGGGGCGACTCGCCGGCATTCTATGGTTGCAGGGGGAGACGGACAGCAATGCGTCTGGTCCCGCCGACTACGAACAGCGGATGCGTGACGTGATCGCCAATCTGCGTCGCGATCTCAATGCGCCGGACGTACCGTTCCTGATTGGCCAGATGGGCCGTTTCGCAGAAAAGCCGTGGACGCCGTATCGTACGCGGGTGGATAGTTTGCATCAGGTGGTGGCGCGTACGACGCCGGGCGCGGCGTTCGTGCGTACCGACGGGCTCAAGCATCGCGGTGATACCACGCACTACGACACGCCATCCGTTCGCGAAATCGGTCATCGTTATGCCCGCACATTTCTTGTGATGCAGCCAACCCCCACGCGCAAATGAGTGGAGCACGCCGAGTGACTCCATGACGAGTCTCCGGCGTGCGCTTGGCGCGGTCCGCCGTCTGGGAGATGGCGTGCGCGACCCCGCCTTCCGGGCCTTCGTGCAGCAGGTCGATGGCGGACCGCTGCACGTGTGCCCGCCCGTGCAGCTCCTCCCCGATGGCGAAGCGGCGTTTGCGCGCATGTTGCGCGCCATTGGCGACGCGCGGGTCGAGGTGTTGCTCGAAACGTACATACTGCGCGATGACCGTTTGGGCGTCTCGGTGCAGACAGCGCTCATCGATGCCGCGTTGCGCGGGGTGCGGGTGTACGTATTGGCCGATGCCGTTGGGTCGCTCGCCACCGACGACGACTTCTGGACGACGCTCGAACAGGGCGGCGTGACGGTCCGTCATTTTCACCGGCTCTGGCATCATCCGCTCGACGCCCTGCGTCGTGATCATCGCAAGTTGCTGGTGTGCGATAGAACGATCGCCTTTACCGGCGGCATGAACATTGGCGAAGAGTATGGGTCGAGCATCAGGAGTCGCCATGACGCGTGGCGCGACACGTTCATCGAAGTACGTGGCTCGGTGGCTGGTGAACTCGCGGCCGTATTCGCCGAAGGGTGGGATCGTGCGCGCGGCCCGGTACTGCCGGGGCTCGAGTATGTGAGCTGGGCCGAGGGACGGGTGCATACGCCGGCGTTCGCCGAACGGTTGCTGCACTCGTCGCCGGCGGCGGTGCGCGCGTTGCAGGCACGATTGCAATCGGCGTGGCAGCAACGGGTGGGCAAACGTCGCGATCGCCGCCGTGGTCGCCGCGTCCGGCGCAATGCGGAACAAGCTGGTGATGAGAGTCCCGCGGTGCTGGTGCTCGATCCGCGTCCCGGTCGTGGGCAGCGCGAGATGCTGACTGTGTTGGTGGCACTCGCGGTGGCGGCGCGTGAGCGGTTGTGGATTACGACGCCCTACTTTGCGCCCCCCGCACGTGCCCTGCGCCTGTTGGTGTCGGCGGCGCAGCGCGGCGTGGACGTGCGCATTCTCGTGCCCGGCGATCGCGCCGATGTCCCGCTGGTGCGCCATGCCGCGCACGGCGCGTATCAGCGGTTGCTCGATGGTGGCGTGCGGGTCTACGAGTATCAGCGGGCCACACTGCACGCCAAAACCCTGGTCGTGGACGGCTATGCCAGCCTGGTAGGCTCGTCGAATCTCGACTTCCGCTCGTTCTGGTTGAATGCGGAATGCAACGTGCTGCTCTTCGATGACGCGTGTGGTGCGGCGCTCGAGCAGTCGTACAAATCGGACCTCGAGGGGAGCATAGAGATCACGCGTGATGCGTGGGCGACGCGTTCCCTTGGTCATCGCCTCGCGGATCGTGTGGCGTATATGCTGCGGTGGGCGCTGTAGCTTCTACGATAGATCGGTTCAACGGACCCGCTTCGAAATGCCGATTTATGGAAAGCCGTGGAAAACTCGCGCGTACCGCATGCTGATGTGCGGGATTCCCTGACTCTCACGGGAGTCCTCCCCGATAGAGTGATTGGCGGCAATGTGCGACCCTCTTTCTGTGTCGCGCGATGTGCCTTTTCCGGGGATGCACTCCGGTCGCGTCGACACGAGCCACCCAGGCGTGTTACGCCCGGAGGTCGTCCATGTCCGCCACTGCTCTACTTCCCGTGTCGTCACCCTCTCCCACTTCGTTGGCCATTGGCGGGCCCATTCTCGTGGCCAGCGATGGCTCGGCGTTCTCGCACGAGGCGCTCTTTACGGCGGCTCGACTGGCCGCGTCGGCGTTCGGCGGGGCGCTGGAGGTCATTGGCGTCTGTGAGCCGATGCCCGGCGTTGCGGCAGGAATGGATGTGCTCCCGGTGCCAGCGGAACTCGACGAGGCACGACGGGCGACAATGCTGGAAGACTTGCAGCGTTCGGTGAACATCTCGGCGGCCGGTGATCCGCGCTGGCCGATCTCGGTGCTCGTGGGGTCACCGCCGCGGATGATCGCCACGGAAGCCGAGCATCGTGGTGCGTCGCTGATCGTCATGGGCATTGGGCGACACAATCCGCTCGACCGGCTGTTCGGGACCGAAACGACGCTGTCGACGTTGCGCGAATCGCACGTCCCGATTCTTGCCGTCGGCCCGAACTTTCCGGCGCCGCCCACCCACGCGGTGGTCGGTCTCGACTTCAGTCAGGCGAGCATTCATGCGGCGCATCTCGCGCTGCGTCTGCTCATGCAGGGCGGCCGCCTGACGCTCGTGCACGTGCGCCCGCGCTTTGAGCACCCGAGCGCCGATTGGCAGGCCTGGGATGCGGACTATGGCCGCACGTTACCGCCGCTGTTCGAGCAAGTGGGGTCGCAGCTCGACGCGCCTGACGGCGTGACGGTCGAGACGGTGACAGTGCGCGGCGATCCCGCGCCGGCGTTGCTGGCGTATGCGCAGCAGTCGAATGCCGATCTCATTGCCGTCGGGACGCAGCGCCACTCGTTCATCGAGCGCCTGGTGGTGGGGTCCGTCGCGACGCGGGTACTGCGGACGGCGAGGGTGGGGGTGCTGGCGGTTCCGGGGAAGTGAACTACGGTTGGTTGGTCCGGAACTACGGTTGGTTGGTCCGGCGGTTTACTGGCCGACGGCACTAGCCCTCAGGGGAAAGAAGGCAAGAGCACAGGATAAAGCGCGGTGCCGTCCACACCGAACTGCGGTTTCGGTGTTGGTTCACGCAACCGCGCTCTATCCTGTGCTCTTGCTTTCTTCCCCCTGAGGGCTAGTACCGTGGTCAGTAAGTCGCCGGACCAAACAACCGTTGTTCAATTAGAAAACGCGCAGGTTGATGTACCGCTTCGGATTCTTCTTCACGTCTGCCAACAGCGCGCGGAGTTCGCGGACCAGCGTGTCACTCTGCTGATAGAGCGCGGGGTCGTTGATCATCAGCCCCAGTGTCCCGGTGCGACCGTTGGCTTTGGCCAGTACCGAGTCGGCGCGTGAGACCACGCGCGCGAGATTGCCTTCCGTTTTGTCGAGTCGATCGGTGAGCTCGCGCAGATTGCGTGTGGCTTCGACGAGCTCTCGGGCCGCCGTCTGCGAATTCGTCACGATCGTCTGCAATTCGCCGCGATCTGTGGCCGAGTCGACACGCGCTGAGAATGCATTGAGTTTGGCGGCTGCGTCGTTGATGCTGGCGAGTCCGGTCTGCACGTTGCTGCTGATGCGATCGAGATTCTTCGACTGCGTATTGACCGACTGCGCGAGCTCGGTGGAGAGCTGCGCAAAGTTGCGGATGCTGAGTCGCAGCTCGCGCGCCGCCTGATCATCGAAGGCGACTTGTACGCGTTCGGCGACTTTGGCCACGTCACCGCTGATGCGTCCGGCGACAGCGGTGAGTTGGGCGATATCGGGGAGCACCGCGCCGGCGAGTGTATCACTGCTGCTGCGCGCTTCCTCAATGGCGGCGCGCAGCTCGCGGTCGGCAGGGACGCCATCGCGGCTCATGACCGTCGCCTGCCATTCGCCAAAGAGTGTGGACGCGGCGAGCAATACGACCGGATCGGCGGGGAGCTCGACGCCGCGATCGAGGCCGAGCTTGAGAACGACCCAGTTGTTGTCGCCCAACGCAATGCCTTCGACGCGTCCGGCCCGCACACCGCGAATGACGACGGGATTGCCGAGGGCCACGCCACCGACATCGCGTGCGCGCACGGTGAGATGGCGCGTGCGTCCGCCAAGGTCGGCGCGATTGAGCCACAGCGTGGCTGCGATAATGGCGGCGGTGACGACGATGACGGTAATGCCGACTACGAAGTCGCTGGTACGTTTGGAAGTCGTCATGACGGTCAGCCGGAGACGGCGTGAAGAAAGAACGAGGAGGCGTACATCATTTGAGCGTACGGTTGGTAAGCCACACCACGGCCCAGAACGCGTCGAGCACGAGAATCATGACGGCCGAAATCACGACGGCGCGTGTGGCACTGCGTCCAACACCTTGTGCGCCGCCAGAGGTGGTGAGGCCGGCGCGACAACCAATGAGCGCAACGGCCGCACCGAAGCTCGCCGACTTGACGAGCCCATACTGCACGTCGAAGGTGGTGAAAAAAATGCGAACGCCTTTGAGAAACTGCGGCGTGCTGATGTCGAGGAGCAAGTTGGATGCGCCCCACCCCGATACCATGCCCACGAGCATCGCCGTTCCCACGACGATCGGAAACATCGCCGCCGATGCCACCACGCGCGGCACGACGAGATAGCTCATGGGGTCGAAAGTGAGTGTTTCGAGCGCATCGATCTGTTCGGTGACACGCATGGTGCCAAGTTCGGCGGCGATGTTGGCGCCCACGCGTCCGGCGAGTGCGAGCCCGGTAAGTACCGGCGCCAGTTCGAGCGTGACGGTCTTCTGCACGAGCGTCCCCACGAAGTACGGCGGTACGATGTCGCCCACACTGTAACTCGCCAGCAGCGCGAGCACGATGCCGGTGAAGAGCGCGATGAACACACCAATCGGCAACGACTCCACGCCAAGGATACGCGCGTGCGTGGAGAGCTCCGGCAACCAGCTGCGCACATCACGCAGCGAGCGCAGCACGTCGGCGGTGAAGCGCGCGCCCGTTCCCACCGGTTCGAATACGCGTCGTGTGACACGACCGATGCTGGTGACCGTGGCGGTCAGCATGCGACGAGTGCGTGATGCATGGCAAGCATGTCAGCGCGGCCAGCCGAGCACGAGTCCGATGCTGCTGCCAACCGCCAACACGGCCAGCCCGGAGACGGCGCGAATACGATAGCGTGGCGCACCAATGGTGAGCACGAGCGCGCTCTTGAGCGCGGTGTTCGCCAGCATGCCGACGCCGATGGCGGCAGCGGCAATAGGCTGATTGCCGGGATCGCTCGCGAAGCGCGTCATCGACACGGTCAGAGCGTCCATATCCGTCAGGCCAAGTAACGTGGCAGAGGCGAGCACGCCGGTATCGCCGGCGTTGCGCTGCACCCACGCGATGGCAAAGAGGACCGCCTGAAAGGCGACCGCCATCTGGAGAGACGACGCAAGTCCGAGCGGATTGGATCCGATACCGTTGCCGCCCGCTGCGCCGGTGGTTGGTTTGTCGGCGAGCGTCTGCTCGGCCGTGTCTGGTCGTGCGTCCCGCTCCTTCCACAGCACGAAGCCGATGACCCCTAGGCCGGCAATGAGCGCGGGGAGCAGCACGGGGATGGTGGCGACCGCCAACTCCGGACGCAGCATGGTGATGATCACGAAGAGGCGTGGCACCAGCACCGTGCACGCGGCCACTACGCCGAGCGCCAGTGGCAAGGCGAGCTGCGGCTCTTCGCGACTGCGTCGGCTGAAGGTGAGCGTCACCGCCGTCGAGGAAACGAGTCCGCCCAACAGTCCGGTCACGCCAAGGCCGCGCGTTTCTCCAATGAGTCGACGGGCGATGTAGCCGGCAAAGTTGAGCGCCGAAAAAATGAGCACGACGACCCACAGCTGCCGCGGGCGGAAGGCGTCGTACGGGCCATAAGCGGCGTCGGGGAGGACGGGCAGAATGACGAGGGCGAGCACCGCGAACTGAATGGCGGCGCGCATCTCGTGGGCGTCCACGCGACGCAGCGTGTTCTGCACCCAACTTTTTTCGGCGAGCAGCACCACGGTAATGGCCGCCGCAGCCGCCGCCGGGGTACGGTGACCCAGCCCGGAGGCTACGCCGAGGGCGACGACGAGCAGTGCGACCACTTCGGTGGTGCCGTCGGCGGTCGTACCCGGGCGGCGCATGGTGGACCAGTACGCCACCACCGGGAATGTCGCGCCGGCCGCGGCCAGGATGGCCCCCAGCACGGGCTGGTCTATTCGAAGCAACCAGCCGGCGAAGCCGCCGATGGCGCCGAGCAGGGCAAAGGTCCGGGCGCCGGCGAAGCGGCCGTCCGGCCCGGCCGTGTGTCCCGACCACTCGCGCTCCACCCCGACGGCCATCCCGACGAGGGCAGCCACCAGGAGATCGAGGGCCAATGGGGACAGGAGCATATAGGAAGAATGCTATCGACTCCCCGTCCCGCCGCGAGGGGGAAAACCGCACGTCGTCGACGAACTCAGCCGGGGGACTATCCTTTTATCCGGATGCACGGATATATTACGGGATGACCGCGCCGCGCCTTTCCATCCACGACCATATGGTCGAGCTCGCCGACACCACCCGGTGCCGGCTGCTCGTAGCGGTGGAGCGGCAGGAGCTCACCGTGGGCGAGCTGGCGCTGGCGCTACAGCTGCCGCAAAGCACGGTGAGCCGGCACCTGCGCATTCTGGCCGATCAGGCCTGGGTGTCTTCGCGCGCCGAGGGCACGAGCCGGTGGTACCGCCGCAACCCGCTCCTCGATGCACACATGCTTGGCCTGTGGGAGCTGGTGCGCGGTGCCATGGCCGACACGCCGGCGGCGCTCCAGGACGAGGCGCGCATCGAGGCGGTCGTTGCGTCACGTCGCACCGCCACGCAGGCGTTCTTCGCGTCGGCGAGCGCCGAGTGGGATGCGCTGCGCACCGACATGTTCGGCGCGCGCGCCGACCTGACCGCCGCGTTTGCGTTGCTCGATCCGCACACCGTCATTGGCGACCTCGGCTGCGGCACAGGTTCGTTGTCGGCCGCGCTCGCGCCGCACGTGCAGCATGTGTACGCGATCGACGCGTCGTCGTCGATGTTGTCGGCAGCGTCGGCGCGGCTCAGCAGCTTCGAGAATGTCACCGTGGCCGAAGGCGCCCTCGAAGCGTTGCCACTGGAAACGGGATCGCTCGACGCGGCCGTACTCATGCTGGTGTTGCATCACGTAGCCGACCCGGCGCGCGCGCTCCGCGAAGTGCATCGCGTGCTGCGCCCCGCTGGCCGCTTGCTCATTGCCGACATGCGCCCGCACGCGCACGAACGCTATCGCGAGCAAATGGGGCACGTGTGGCTTGGTTTTTCCGAAGACACGCTGCGCGCATGGTTGCACGACGCCGGATTCGAGCGGCCGCACTATGTGCCGCTCCCGGTGGACCCGAACGCGAGTGGACCCGCGTTGTTCAGTTGTACGGCGGTGGCGATGCCGCAGCCGCTGATGGTGGTTTGACAATCACGTATTCTCCCTCTACTCCGCACAACACGATGGCAACTTCAATCATGACCGAACACGGCGTCGTCGACCTGACGGCTGCCGAACGTCCCGCTTTTGCCGTGCGCGATCTGTCGCTCGCGGAGTGGGGTCGCAAGGAAATCCGTCTGGCCGAGCAGGAAATGCCGGGCCTCATGGCGCTGCGTGCGGAGCATGCGGGCAAGTTCCCGCTCAAGGGCGCGAAGATCATGGGCTCGTTGCACATGACGGTGCAGACGGCGGTGCTCATCGAAACGCTCGTCGCGCTCGGCGCCGACGTGCGTTGGGTGTCGTGCAACATTTTCTCCACGCAGGACCATGCGGCGGCCGCGGTCGCGGTTGGCCCGACGGGCACGGTGGAGAAGCCGAACGGCACGCCGGTGTTCGCGTGGAAGGGCGAAACGCTCGAAGAGTACTGGTGGTGCACGGAGCAGGCGCTCATGTGGAGCGACGGCACGGGCCCCAACCTGCTGCTCGATGACGGTGGCGACGCCACGCTCCTCGTGCACAAGGGCACCGAGTACGAACTGTCCGGCGAGATCCCGGGCTTCGACAGCGACAACGAGCCCGAAGAGTGGGGCGTCATTCTCGATCTGCTGCGCGCCGAGCAGAAGAAGAACCCGGGCCGCTGGACGAAGGTGCTCGCGGGCATTCGCGGCGTGTCGGAAGAGACGACCACGGGTGTGCATCGCCTGTACGAAATGGAGCGCGCCGGCACGTTGGCCTTCCCGGCCATCAACGTGAACGATGCCGTCACCAAGTCGAAGTTCGACAACCTGTACGGCTGCCGTCACTCGGTGGTCGACGGCTTGAACCGCGCGACGGACGTGATGCTCGCGGGCAAGATCGTGGTGGTGCTTGGCTACGGCGACGTGGGCAAGGGATGCGCGCAGGCGCTCAAGGGTCAGGGCGCGCGTGTCGTGATCACCGAAATCGATCCCATCTGCGCGTTGCAGGCAGCGCTCGAAGGCTATCAGGTGACGACGCTCGAAGACATCGTCGATCAGGCGGACATCTTCGTGTCGGCGACGGGCAACAAGAACGTGATTACGGTTGAGCACATGAGCCGCATGAAGGACAAGGCGATCGTGTCCAACATCGGCCACTTCGACAACGAGATCGACATGGCCGGTCTCAAGAAGGTCGAAGGGATGAAGCGCATCAACATCAAGCCGCAGTACGACGAGTTCGTGCTGCCGAACGGGCGCTCCATTCTGATTCTCGCCGAAGGCCGTCTCATGAACCTCGGCTGCGCCACGGGCCACCCGAGCTTCGTGATGAGCGCGAGCTTCAGCAACCAGGTGCTGGCGCAGCTCGAGCTGCACGCCAACGCCGAGCAGTACGAGAAGAAGGTGTACACGCTCCCCAAGCATCTCGACGAAAAGGTGGCGCGCCTGCACCTCGAGAAGCTCGGCGTGAAGCTCACGGTGCTGTCGGCGGATCAGGCGTCGTACATCGGCGTGCCGCTCGAAGGGCCGTACAAGGCAAGCCACTACAAGTACTAAGCTGTTCGCCGGGCATCGACCCGTCAGGTCGACAACGTGGGACGCGCCGCTACGGAACACCGTAGCGGCGCGTTTGCCGTTTGCGCGGTACAATAGAGCCATGTGGAAAATACTGACATTGTGCCTACTGATGTGCAGCCTCGCGCGTGACGGCACCGCGCAGGGGATTGGGACGACGAGTTCTCGGGTGTCGGGAGTCGTCTGGGACAGTACGCGCGCCGCCCCCTTGGGGAGTAGCGTGGTGCAGATGGTGCACGCGGAGGGGCTTTCCGCCCCCCGCTCGACCAGAGCGGACAGCGCGGGCCGTTTCGCCTTCGATAGTGTCGTCGCTGGTGTCTGGCTCCTGGCCGCGCAGCATCCGCGCCTGGATACGCTGGCGGTCGATGAGGTTGCGCTACGAGTCGCCGTCACGCCAGGCATCGCGTCGCGCGTCACGCTCGGCGTCCCGTCCGTTGGCAGTTTGAGTCGCCAATTGTGCGGCGTGAATCATCGCGACTCGACCGGGTATGTCAGCGGCCAGCTCCGACGCGCCGATGGCGATAAAGCCGCCACGACGGGATCGGTGCGCATCAAGTGGACGGAGTTGGCCGTGAGCGACGGGCGCCTCTCTCGCAGAGAAGTCTCCGTCGTTGGAAAAACTTCTCCGTCCGGTCAATACTTGCTCTGCGGTATTCCTGCCTCTACACAAGCGGTCATGCAGGCCTGGAGCAGCGTCGATTCTACAGGTGTCATCGACGTGACGTTGACCCCGCCGTCTATTGGCAAGCGCGATTTCGCACTGGGTCGCACTCGATACGTGCGACAGGTACTGGATAGCACCGCTCCAGCGGGGGATAGCCTGGCTACGGTCGTGCTGCGCCGCGGGGATGGGCGCGTGCGCGGGGTCGTGACCGACAGCAAGGGTACCCCCATCGCCAATGCTGTCGTCGCCGTCGTGGGAAGTGGACAGACGGAACGCACCGCGCAGACCGGTCGCTTCGACGTGGAGGGCGTAGCCACCGGTACGCAGCTTCTCGATGTCCGCGCCATCGGCTTCGAGCCGTTGCGTATCCCGGTGAGCATTTTCGAAAACGAAGCACAAATCACGACGTTCTCGCTGAGCAAAGCGCTCATACTCGACAAGGTGGAGATCCGCGCCTTTCGCGCGATCGCCATGGGTCAGGATATGATCGACTTCGAGCAGCGCCGCAAAGTGGGAGCGGGGCGCTACTTCGGACCCGAAGACATGATCGCGTTGGACCCGCTGCGCATGGCGACGCTCATGGAGCGCGTGCCCGGCCTGCGTGTCGCGTCCAATGGCATATCTGGTGACCAGATTCTGATGCGAGGCATCGGCTTCAGCCAGTTCTGCACCCCGGACATCTGGCTCGACGGCAATCGCATTTCTACCGACGGCACGATGGATTCATTCGTACAGCCGCAGCAGGTGCGCGCGGTGGAGATTTATGCCAGCGCGGGGAGTGTGCCGCCCCAATACGCGACGGTGTCGGGGTGCGGCGTCGTCGTTCTCTGGACGGGGCCGCGCACACCGCTCGAGGCGGTGCGTCGATGACCACCGCGACTGCACGCGTCAGCCTTTGCGTGGCGCTCGCCTGTCTGCCCGCGATGGCGCCGGTGTTGACCGCGCAGAGCGCGTCACCCGGCCGGGTTCAGGGGGTGGTGTACGACAGCGTCTCGCGTCGCCCTCTCGCAGAGGCGACCATCCAACTCTTGCGGGTCGGATCCGATTCAGGGATGCGCACGACCGCTGCGGACAGCGCCGGGCGATTCCGTTTCGACTCCGTGACTGCCGGCGATTGGATCGTGGGCGCATGGCATGCACGGCTCGACTCCGTGGGGCTCACGCAGCTCGCGCGCCCCCTGCGGGTGACGGCCGGGAAGCTCACGCAGATCCGCGTGGCCGTGCCGTCTGCGGTCAGCCTCATCCGACGTTTATGTGGAGATAGTACCGTACGCGATTCGCTCGGCGTCGTCTTCGGTACCATCAGACGTGCAGATCGTCAGCGTAGCGCGGTGGCTGGCGTGGTTCGCGCGCAGTGGTCCGAAGTCCAGATTCGCGGCGTCTCCATTACGCAGAGTACCGTGGGCTTCGATCAACCCTCCGGCGAAAGCGGTGAGTACGTGGCGTGCGGCGTTCCCACCGATACGCGCTTTCAGATCCAGGCAAGTGCCGGCGCCGACTCGAGCGGTCTGCTCGACGTACCTGCGGACGCATCAGGGCTTCGACGACTCGATATCTTCGTCGCCTCATCGCAACGTCGTGCCGATACCGCGCTCGTGCGCTTCGAGGACAGCACCGGCGTGCTGGTCGACACGGTCATCACCGCGTATCGCCGCGGCACCGGCCGGGTGAACGGTCGTATGGCGCGCAGCGGGGTCCCCTTTCCCGGCGTCATCGCGTCGATGTGGGGAACGGGGCTCGAGGTGCGAAGTGATCAGGCCGGCATGTACACCCTGTTGGGGCTGCCCTTTGGAACGCATACTGTTGAAATGCGCGCCGTCGGGTACGAACCGATTCGTCGTCTCGTTGATGTGCTCCCCGACGATGTGTCGGCCATTGCGGTCGACCTCGTGCGTGTGACGACGTTGGATACGCTGCGCATTCGGGCGTGGGCGATGCGTGATCAGGGACCCTTCAAGGAAGCCGAATTCCTGAAGCGTAAGCGGCGCGGTGGAGGCGTATTCCTCTCACCGGACGACTTGAACCGGGAGAATCCCGCGACCATGTCTCAACTGTTCTCGCGCGCGGCGTTCGTGCGCGTGCAATGGGGCGTTGCCGCGGGCGAATCGCTTACGATTGGCAGCGGACTGAGACGCTGTACACCGGCGTTTCTGATCGATGGCCGGGAAAGTGGTGAGGACGACTTCTTCATGCTTGTGAGGCCCGACAATTTGTTGGCACTCGAGATTTACCGCGGAAACGCGACACCCATCGAGCTGGCCGTGCCCAACCCATGCGGCGCCATTGTGGTCTGGACAGGACGGCGTACCCCGCCGCCGGATCGGAGGTAACGTGACGGCGTACCATCGTGCTCTCGCATGGGGCGTCGCCCTGTTGTGCGCACTTCCAGTCGTTGGCCGTGCACAAATTGGCACATCGTCAACCGCTCGACTTCGGCTCGCCGGCGCGGTCTGGGACAGCACCCGCTCCGCACCGCTCGCCGGCGCCAGCGTGCAGGCGGTGCGCGCTGACGATCCGTCGCAGTTGCGAACCGGTACCACCGACGCCAAGGGGAACTTCCGCTTGGACGGCCTCGAGCCCGCGGACTACGCAGTGGTCGTCTACCATCCACGACTCGATTCCCTCGGCATTCAGCAGCTTTCGCGCGGAATCAGTGTACGGAGCGGAGAATCACGGCTGACGCTGGCGGTGCCGTCGGCACGTACACTCGTGACGCAGGTGTGCGGCGAAGAGAGTGCTGCGCGGGGGGCCGGTTATCTGCGTGGCTTGTTGCGCGATGCGGAGCAGCCGGGCGTGACGCGTGTCGGCACCGTGCAGGCCGAGTGGCAGTCGCTGACGCTCGATGGCGTTGCGGTGCGCCGTGATCTGCAACGCGTACAGGCGCGCACGGATTCCGCCGGTGTGTTCGTGCTCTGTGGCATACCGGCCAACGACAACATGCAGGTGCAGGCGTGGAGTAACACCGACTCCACCGGTATCGCGGCATTGCTCACGACGGAGCTGGGGATCGTGTTGCGCGACCTGTATACGGGACGCATTCGGCGCGACCGTCTGGTACTTACTGACAGCAGTGCCGATACACTGGTTACCGAAGTGCTGCGCGGGCCCGCCGTCGTGCGCGGGCGCGTAGAGGGTGCTGGCGGCCGTCCGCTGAGCAACGCGCAGGTCACTGTGTGGGGTACCGGGGTACAGGCAACGAGCTCCGACAGTGGCGTGTTCGTGCTCTCGACCATGCCTACCGGTACGCACATGCTCGACGTGCGAATGCTCGGCTACCGCGCGACGCGACAGGTTGTCGACATCGTCGCCGGCGACAACGCACCGATTACGGTGGCCATGAACCGCACGACCAATCTCGATACGGTGCGCGTCTATGCATCGCGCGCGGACATGCTCGCGCGTCAGCTTTCCGAGTTCGAGCAGCGTCGCCGCGTGGCCGGCACGGGCCGATTTTTCGGTCCAAGCGATCTCGCCAAGCGCCCTCCCATGCGCATTGGTGATGTGCTGCGCATGGTGCCAGGGGTACGCGTGGTGCCCGCGACGTACGGTGAGCGCGTTCAGATGCGGGCACTCAACTTCAATTCGTGGTGCACCCCAGATGTATGGCTCGACGGCATCCGCGTGCAGGGCGACAACAACGTCGAATCGATGGTATCGGTAGATGACATCCGCGCCGTCGAAGTGTATGCCAGCCCGCAAACGGTACCGGCGCAGTTCACGTCGCTGACCGGGTGTGGAGTCGTCCTCATGTGGACCGGACCGCGGAAATGATGATTCGCGCGAATCACAGCGTGATCATGCGCGCAGTGGTCGCGCTGCTCTACATGCTTGTCGCCGCCGGGCGTCTCCATTCGCAAGAGGGAAAATCGGTTCTGCGCGGACGTGTCGAAGGCACGGTCTGGGACAGCACTCGTGCACAACCGCTGGTGGGGAGCGTCGTGCAACTCGTCAACGCGTCCGATCGCTCCTCATCGAGGTCGGCCACGACGGATCAGCGAGGAAGGTTTCGTTTCGATAGCCTGTTGCCGGGCGGCTGGATCATCGGTGCGCTGCACCAGCGCCTGGATTCGCTGGCAATCGCACAAATCACGCAACCCGTAACGGTGAAGTCACGCGGGACCACCAAAGTGCGGCTGGTCGTTCCTTCCGGCGGTACGTTGAGTCAACAGGTATGCAATACCAGTCCTCTCGACTCGACGGGGTATCTCTTCGGCACACTTCGGCGCGCCGACGGTGATCGTCGACCCACCACGGGCACGGTGCGTGTGGAGTGGTTGGAGTTGCTCATCTCGGCCGAGTCCGTGACGCGGCAGGCGGCGTCGCAAATGGGTCAGGCAGCGGCGGACGGCACGTATCTCGTATGCGGTGTACCTGCGTCGGCGATCACGCGCGTCCAAGCATGGAGTGGTCCTGACTCGACCGGTGCGTTCGATATCGAGTTTCC
>JAIXTI010000102.1 GCA_027484025.1 bacterium | reverse complement strand
TGGTGACAACGCCATCAACCTTCAGGTTGATCGTGTGAACCACTGGTTGGACGTCGGCGCGCAGCCCACGGACACGGTGCGCTCGCTCCTCCGCCGCGCTGGCGTCATCAAGGCGCGTCACGAAGCCCGTCTCGCGGCCAAGCTGCAGTCGTCGGCCGTGGCCATGCCCACCGGCGAGGCGTAAGCTGGCCGAGTTCATCGTCGTCGGTCGGGTCCGTCGCGCACATGGTGTGCGCGGCGCCTGGGCCGTCGAGTCGCTGACCGATGCGCCGGACGCGGTTTTCGCGTCCGGCGCAGTGCTTTATCCCGGCGACCGCGAAGGGAACCTCGTCAGCGGTGGCGAGACCCAACCTCTGCATGTCGAAGATGGCCGCCCCATGAACAAGGAGTGGCTGGTCCGCGTGCGTGAGCTGACCGATCGCGACATTGCCGACGGCTGGCGCGGGCGCTATCTGCTCGCAGACCCCAGCGTGCTCCCCGAGGCCGATGAGGACGAGATCTACATTGGCGATCTCATTGGCATGCGGGTCGAAGTGGACGGGCAGGGGCTCGTTGGCCACGTCCGCGACGTGTACGACGCGCCGCAGGGATACATTCTCGAGGTCGAGACGCCCACGGGCCGTCCACTCGTGCCCTGGTCGGACGAACTGGTGCTGTCGGTCGACGACACGACGCGGACAATCGTGTTCGCGCCGCTCGACGGCTTGTTCGACTGACCGTCGGTTCTTCGCTTCTTTCGCTTCTTCCGGTCGCGCGCATGCTGCGCATCAACATCGTCACCATCTTCCCCGAGTTCTTCGCGGGGCCACTGTCGTTGAGTATTCCGGCCAAGGCGGCCGGAACCGGCGGGGTGACGTACAATCTCGTGGACCTGCGCGCCTTCACCTACGACAAGCATCGTACGGTGGACGATTATCCGTTTGGCGGCGGTCCCGGGATGGTCATGAAGCCCGGGCCGTTCTTCGAAGCCGTGGAATCGGTGGGAGCCACGTCGCCCATCGTGTTGCTGTCGCCGCGCGGCAAGCGGTTCTCGCACGCCGACGCGATGCGCTTTGCGGCTGGCAGCGAGCTCACGCTGCTGTGCGGGCACTACAAGGACATCGATGAACGCGTGGCGTCGCACCTGGCCACCGAAGAGCTCTCGCTGGGCGACTTCGTGCTCAGTGGTGGCGAACCCGCGGCGTTGGCGATTGTCGACGCGACGGTGCGTCTGTTGCCCGGGGCCATGAGCGATCTCGAGAGCGCGCGCACCGATTCATTCTTCGGGCGTGGCATCAGTGCGCCGAGCTTTACGAGGCCGGCGGAGTATCGCGGCGTGACGGTGCCCGACGTGCTGATCGGTGGCGACCACGCGAAAGTGGCCGAGTGGCGCGACGCCGAGAGTCTGCGTCGAACCCGCGAGGCCGAAGCGCGCGATCGCGTCGAGTGGGCTGCGCGCGAAACGGAGATCGCGGCCCGTGAAGCCATCATTGCCGAGACCGAACGGCGCGCCGCAGAGAAAGCGCAAAAGAAAGCCCGCGAAAAGGCCGCCAAGGCGCGCGCACGGGCGCGCGCGGATGCGCAGCAGCGTCGACTGAGCGCCAATCTCGAGAATGACGCGGGGGAAAGCGCATGAGTGTCCGTGTGTTCGTGACCGGCGGGACGTTCGACAAGGAATACGACGAGCTCACCGGCACGTTGCACTTCAGCGCAACGCACCTGACGGAAATGCTGCAGCGCGGTCGCTGCATGATCGATGTCTCGGTCGAAGTGCTCATGATGATCGACAGCCTCGAAATGAAGGAGTCGCATCGTGCGCGCATCGTGCAGGCGTGTCGCGACGCCGTCGAAACGCAGATCGTGATTACGCATGGCACCGACACGATGGTCGATACGGCACAGGTGCTGGCTGAGCAGTTGCCTGGCAAGACGATCGTGCTCACCGGCGCGATGGTCCCGTATGCGTTCGGCAGCTCGGATGGGTTGTTCAACCTAGGCAGCGCGTTGAGCTTCGTGCAGACGCTGCCGCCGGGCGTGTACATCGCCATGAACGGCCGCTACTTCACCGCCGACAACGTGATCAAGAACCGCAACGTCGGCGTATTCGAAGAACCGACGCGGTAGTCACGCGTGAAGTGTGTTTCATGAGCGGTATCTAATCCGCGAGTTCGCCTGACGTGGCTTGACGAGGCGGATGTGCGATCGCAGGCTAGCGAGGTATTGCACGGGCTCCCCCGTGCAGATGCGTGCTGTCGCGCCAACCTCACCATGGAGCTGCCTGTGTACGCTCGTCCCACCTCGCGTAACGTGTCCCGCATTGCCGCTGCCACCGCCTTGTCGTTGGCGGCCGCCTGTTCGCCGACGCAGGATCTGACTGCGCCTGAAGACGGCGTGCTATTCTCGGCGGCCGACGCGATGGCGGCGGTGCAGGCGGGGCCACCGGAGTTCGTACCCGGTGAGTTGCTCGTGCAGTTCAAAGACGGTGCGACTTCCACGGGCCGTGGGCGTGCGCTCGGGCGCGTCGGCGGGCAGGTGGCCGAAGAAATTCTCACCAATGCCATGCAGCAGCGCGGACGCCGCATTGGCGTGAATCGCATCAAGGTGAACGGCAATATCGAGAACGCCATTGCTGCGCTCCGCGCTGATCCCGATGTGGAGTACGCCGAGCCGAATTGGGTGTACCGGCATCAGGCGACGTCGAACGACACGTACGTGACCAACGGCTCGCTCTGGGGCATGACCGGAACGTTCGGCAGCCAGGCGTCGGTGGCGTGGACCAACAACAAGCTCGGCAGCAGCACTGTGTACGTGGGTATCATCGACGAAGGCTACATGATCACCCACCCCGATTTGCAGCCGAACGTGGGCACCAACCCCGGCGAGACGGCGGGGAACGGGCGCGATGACGACGGCAATGGACTCGTCGACGACGTGTACGGCTGGGACTTCGACGGTAACAACGCGGAGTTGTTCGACGGCTCTACCGATGATCACGGCACGCACGTCGCCGGCACGATTGGCGCCAAGGGCGGTAACGCTGCTGGTGTCGCCGGTGTGGTGTGGACCGTGAAGCTGCTGAGCGGCAAGTTCCTCGGCGGCCAAGGTGGTACCACGGCGAACGCGATCAAAGCGGTGGACTACTTCACCGACCTCAAGACACGCGCCGGCATCAAAATCGTCGCGACCAACAACTCGTGGGGCGGTGGCGGGTTCTCGCAGGCGCTGAAGGATGCGATCGATCGCGCCGGCGCTGCCAACATTCTGTTTATCGCTGCCGCCGGCAACAGTGGGACCAACAACGACGCCACGGCGTCGTATCCGTCAGGGTACACGAGCAGCAACATCATCGCCGTGGCGTCGATCACGAGTACGGGCGCGCTCAGTTCGTTCTCGCAGTACGGCGCCACCACGGTCGATATTGGCGCGCCCGGGAGCGGTATCTGGTCCACCGTGCCCGTGCGTTCCGGCAACCGTGTCGTGGCCAGCTACGCAAGCTATAACGGCACCTCCATGGCTACGCCGCACGTGACCGGGGCGGCGGCGCTGTACGCTTCCCTCAACCCTGGCGCGACGGCGGCGCAGATCAAGACCGCTATCCTCGGGGCGGCGACTGCCACACCGTCGCTGGCGGGCAAGGTCGTCACCGGTGGTCGCCTGAACGTCTCGACCTTCTGACGCACGCTCCCGTCCTCCTGACGGGAAGCTGAGAGGGCCGCGCGCCGCATCGGATGTTCCGGTGCGGCGCGCGGGTGTTTCGGGGGGGGCGGCCATGATTGGCTCGGGGGCGCACTGGTCCCCCCGCGGTACTGGACTCATCTTGCACCCATCAACATTCCCCGCCGTTCCCTGCGACCGGCGGCGGTCCACTACCCCCGAAACACCCGGCACTCCCCAAGATGGCCAAGATCAAGGCTGTGAACCCCGTCGTCGAGATGGACGGCGACGAGATGACGCGCATCATCTGGCAGTTCATCAAGGACAAGCTGATCCTGCCGTACGTGGACGTCGAACTCGACTACTACGACCTCGGCATCGAGCATCGTGACGCGACGAACGATCAAGTTACGATCGATTCCGCCGAGGCCACCAAGAAGTACGGGGTCGCGGTGAAGTGCGCGACGATCACGCCCGACGAGGCCCGCGTGAAGGAGTTCGGCCTCAAGAAGATGTGGAAGAGCCCCAACGGGACCATCCGCAACATTCTGGGCGGCGTGATCTTCCGCGAGCCGATCATCATCTCGAACATTCCGCGCCTGGTGCCGGGGTGGAGGAAGCCCATTGTCGTGGG